>CAMFGH010000163.1 GCA_945949875.1 uncultured bacterium | reverse complement strand
TGATCCGTTGTATTTTTCATAATGACAAATCACCCAGTATGAAAGTTGACCGGAGATATTACTGTTTCGGATGTGGCTGTACCGGGGATGCGATTGATTTTACGGCACAACTGTTTGGCATTGGATTGAAAGATGCAGCCATGAAACTGGCAGATGATTTTGGAATTTCTTATTCCGGCAGGGATAGAGGATCACCGAAGAACAGGAGAAGCATTCCGATAAAAAAGCCGGGGCCGACACCAGAAGAAATCTGGCAGAAAAAATATCTAAGATGCCTGAGAGCATATCTGGATTACCGCAGCCTACTTCTGGAATGGAAAGAGAAGTATGCACCAGAAACATGGACGGAAGAATGGCATGAAAAGTTCATGACAGCACTCAGGGAACTGACGGTTGTTGAGTATTATCTGGATATCCTGCTCTTTGGGGACAGGGCAGATAAGGAAGCACTTGTAAGAGAAAAATGGAAGGAGGTGGAGAGGATTGAGCAATGCGAAAGAGAAGATAAAGGAGATCGCCACAAAAGAACAGAAAGATGCTATGAAGGAAATGCTCCGGATGGTAGATAAAAGTAAAGTCGATGAAGTGAAAAATATGCTGGAATATACACAGAAGGGAACCGCCAAAGCAACGGTAGGGAATTATATGGTCGTGCTGAGAAACGATCCGCTTGTGCGTGAGAGCATGAAGTATAACAAGCTGACGGGCAGGATTGATATTGTGAAAAAGCTCTGGTGGAATGAGGAAGTCTGCAAGCTGGACGATGATGGCAGGACTTATTTTTATTATTTCTTTGAACGCTATTATAAGCTCACAAGCGAAAAATGTATGGACAAGGCACTCCGCATCGAAGCCAACAGCCGGGCATACCACCCAATCTGTGAGTATCTGGAACAACTGGAATGGGACGGTCAGGAGCGAATCCGTTATGTCCTGCAACGGTATATGGGGGCAGAGGCTTCGGATTTTGTCTATGAGATCGTGAAGCATTTTCTGATGGAAGCGTTGAGCAGGATATACCGCCCCGGCTGTAAAGCAGACGAAATGCTCTGCCTGGTAGGTCAGCAGGGAGCCGGGAAATCCACGTTTTTCCGTTTCCTTGCCATAAATGATGACTGGTTTTCCGATGATCTAAAGCAGTTGAATGACAGTAAAATATACGAGCATCTCCGGGGACACTGGATCATGGAAATGTCAGAGATGATTGCAGCGATCAGTGCGAAAAGCAATGAAGAGATCAAATCATTCCTGACCAGGCAGAAAGACACTTACCGGAATCCCTATGATAAATATGAGGAAGACCGGAAGCGTCAGTGTATCTTTGCCGGTTCAACGAACACAAGGCAGTTCATTCCCTTTGACCGTACCGGGGCAAGACGATTTTTACCGATTGCCATAGACAGCAGCAAGGCAGAGAAGCATATCCTCGATGATGAAAAAGAAGCCAGATCCTATTTTGACCAGTTGTGGGCAGAAGCAATGGAAATATACTGGTCAACGGAGAATAAGAACAGCCTGTTGAAGTTTTCAAAAGAAATGGAGCAGGAGATCAGGGAATACCGGAAACAGTTTACACAGGAAGATACGATGGCAGGAATGATTCAGGGCTGGCTGGACGCTTATAAAGGGAGTCATGTATGTTCCGTCCAGATCTGGAAAGAAGCCTTTGACCATTTTGAACGGGAGCCGAAAAAATTCGAGACAAATGAGATCTGTTCCATTATGGATACACAGATCACCGGCTGGAAGAGGGCAGGAGTCCACAGATTTTCAAAGGAAGGCTATGGCAGACAGAGAAGCTGGATCAGAGAAGGGACAGAAGAGGCTGGCAACGAACCGGACAAAGACGGATTTACAAAACTGACGAAGGCAGAACAGTTGGAGCTGCCATTTGACCTGCCCGACAAAGAGAAAGGCTGATTTTGATGCCGAAAGGCTACGGATTCCCCGGAAATTTATCACTTGTTGACAGTTTTGTTGACATCGAAATCCTTTATATTTACTGGTGTTTCAGTTACTTTTTAACAGGTGTCAACAAGAACATTCAAAAAACTTTTCAATAGTGTTTTGGAAAATAGAAAAAACTACCCGAAAAAAGTTTGAACCCTCATGTTGACACTTACGTTGTCAGCGTGCCAATAAACTTCCGGCAGGGACAGAAGCAATCCTCTCTCTGTCGGGCACAGGAAAGAAAGGAAATAGATGATTATGGAAAAAATGATGAATGCAAAAACAGAAGGAAACACATTTACAAAGAAAATCGGACAGACAGTTTACATTGTCCGTTATCATTTTAATGAAGATGCAAAAGAAACCATGCAAGAGAAAATCAACCGGATGTTGGTAACAGAAGCAAGCCGACAGGCTGTTTGATAAAAAAGAGATATAAAGCAAGCCTACTATTATCTGTGGAGTATTCTACGGATAATGGTAGGCTCTTTATTTTTTATTAGATGATTCGCTGAGCAATTCATCATAAGTAGTATGCAGACAGTCCCGGATACCACGAAGCTGAGTGCCAGTAATGTGCTGAATACCTCTTTCAATTTTTACCAGTGA
>CAMFGH010000162.1 GCA_945949875.1 uncultured bacterium | reverse complement strand
ATATACTTTTCCTTTTCCTGTTTTCCTCAAAGAAGATACCTGTGACAGATCAGATGGAAGGTCACGAGAGAACGTCTGTGATTGATCAGATGGAAGGCCAACAGATATTCCTGACAGGAACGGTCTGCCAAAAGGAACACAAACAGATGTATGAAAAAGAAATCTGTGTGGTCTATTTGGATCATTTGAGGAGTGCAGAGAAAACAGGTGAAGACAAAGCGTATGCAGAGAAAACAGAAAGTAAGGTGATGTGCTATTTAAGCAGCACGGAACCGGAAAACAAAGTGATGTGCTATTTGGCCAGTACCGAATTGGAGCCCTGTATGGGGCAGCGGATTTTGGTAAGCGGAAAGCTGGCAGGTTTTCCGGAGGCAACAAATCCGGGAGAATTCAATTTAAAAGAGTATTATCAGATTTTAAACATTTCTTATAAAGTTCAGGATGCCAAGATTCTGGCAGTTTCCAATGATTATTCGAAAATATTAGAAAATATCTATCAATTTAAATGTGAACTGGGAGTTGTGATTGACCTCCTTTTTCAGGACGAGTCGGCAGGTATCATGCATGCCATGCTTTTAGGAGAAAAGAGCACCTTAGATGCAGATATCAAACAGTTATATCAGCTGGGAGGAATTATTCATATTCTGGCTATATCGGGATTACATATTTCGATTCTTGGAATGGGGATTTATAATGGCATGCGAAAATGTCTGGTGCCGATCTGGATGGCTACGCCGGTATGCATTCTGTTCATGACAGGATATGGAGTGATGACCGGAATGGGGATTTCCTGTCTTCGTGCGGTTTTTATGTTTTCTATTCATGTTTTGGCCGGAGTATTCGGCAGAACCTACGACATGCTTACGGCACTTTCTCTGATAGGAATATGGATTTTGCTTCGGCAGCCTCTCTATATAATGCACAGCGGATTTCTATTGTCCTTTGGAGCAGTTGTGGCAATCGGGCTGGTAGTACCCTGGTTCCAAAGCTTGTGGAAGGTACAGAATATTCCACGAAGAAATAGTCAAAAAGAAATTATTCAAAAAGGAAATATTCAAAAAGTAAATATTCAAAAAAGAATTATTCATAAAGAAAATTCACAAAAGGAAAAGGATTCAAAAGAGATTATTCATAAAGTATCAGAAAGAATAAGTATCATAAAATCCAATATCATATTTGGTGTGGGAATGATGGTATTTACCCTGCCTGTTTTATTATATTTCTATTATTCGATTCCAATATATTCTTTCCTTCTCAATCTGTTTGTGATTCCGTTAATGGGAGTCCTGATGGTGGATGGTCTGGCAGCAATTCTAATCAGTATCCTTCTTATTTTTTTTCAAAAAGTTTCAATCATACCAGCTTTGACTTATATGGTCATTCCGGCAAAAGCAATCTTAAACCTGTTTGACTGGTGCTGTAATATGACGATACATTTCCCTTTTGGTATCTTGAACATTGGAAAACCGGAAGCCTGGCAAATGGTTCTTTATTATTCTATGTTAGGGGTTCTTCTGTATTTCTATTATCAAAAAAAGAGTATACAAATACCGGCTTTATTACAAAAAACAGCGCTATTGTGCGCCATTTTGGTTTTGTGTCATAAAAATTTGACAGGATTGTCAGTATCGTTTCTGGATGTGGGACAGGGAGATGGAATCGTAATCGTAAATGAGAATGGAAATTGTTATATGATGGATGGCGGTTCAACCAGTAAAAACAAAGTCGGTCAATATCAGATCATTCCTTTTTTGAAAAGCTGGGGAATAATCCGGCTGGAGGCTGTTTTTCTGTCTCATCCGGATGAAGATCACGTAAATGGAGTGGTTGAAATGATAGAGCAGACAGGGAAGACTGGAATTAAAATTGGCTGCCTTGTGTTGCCTGACGTAAGCCAGGAGCAGAAGGACAGTGAACTGCTTGATTTGCGACAGCTTGCAAAAGAGTATGGGATACCGGTGCGTTATATAGGAAGTGGAGATGTCATATGGGACAAAAGATTGAAAATAGAGTGCTTAAACCCGGAGAGTCAATCAGAAGGGAGAGAAGGTGAAGACAGTCAAAGAAAAGTCACTCAAAGTGGACACCGTCAAAGAAAAGTCACTCAAAGAAAAGCCACTCAAGGTGGATCCGGTCAAAGTGAAGATATGAATGAGATATCAGAGGTACTATATCTGGAATATGGTGAGTTTTCCATGTTGCTCACCGGTGATGTTACGGGAACAGCGGAGAAAGAGGTGATCGGAAAGCTGTCGGGGAATCTGCCGGAAAAGTTGTCGGGGAAAAACCTGTTGACTGTCCTGAAAGTGGCCCATCATGGTTCTAAATACTCTACGCCCATGGAACTTTTGGAATTAGCAAAACCGCAATATGCCATTATTTCAGCAGGAGAAAATAACCGATATGGGCATCCACATGAGGAAACCCTTAAAAGACTTGAGAAAGCCGGTTGCGAAGTGCTGAGAACCGATGAACTGGGAGCCATAATACTTACAATTTCACATTCAAGTGAAGTGGAGTGGAAAGCATATAGGTGCTCTGTGGGCCTGAGAAGTAAATAACGCGTCCCAGGCCCACGAGCGATGGTAAACAGGAAGCAAGAATTCGTTTTCGTGGGCCTG
>CAMFGH010000161.1 GCA_945949875.1 uncultured bacterium | reverse complement strand
CCATGCCCTGACGGTAGAGCTGCTTCTGCATATCATCCAGTATATCGAAGTCCTGATAGTACAGAAAACTTGACATAAAAGTAAATGCCCAGTCCTTGAATAAGGTTACAAGCCAGTCATACCTTTCTGCATATTCCTTCTGGAAGCTCATAAGGACTGCCTGTGGCTTGTTTTTCATGGTCATAATCAGAGCAATCATTTCTATGTTGTCAGTATTCCATGAGGATTCCATTCCTCTTTTTCGGAAATCTATCTTATCAAAAGGAAAGAAGCAGGAGAGATAGTTTTCCGTGGTCAGACTTTCCTCTTTGATGAAATGGTTCTTTGGAAGATAGACAGCTTCATATGTGATAAATTCCGGTGTGGTAGGAAGTGCAGTCATAAATCCGAGCAGACCGTAACAGGTAACAAAATCCATAATGGCATTCCGCATCTGTTCCTTTGTATTCTTTTTATCCATACACATAAGCCCCAAATTTACCGCCTTTAGTACCAACTGTTCCGAATCCTTTAGTGGATCATAAAGGGATGGTTGGGCATCCGGTGCAGGTGTGATATAGAGAGTACCTGCCTTGTCTTCTTTCCATTTATATTTGTCATATCGTACCCAGTTGGAGCTGGTGTTCTTAAAAAGGTTAATCATAAAAACCTCCAATCTGTTCTTTCTATTATGTAATCTGAATTATCAAAAAATATATTACTATCATACCAAGCCCGCTCGGTAAGGTCAAATGGTATTTGAAATAGTATGGAAAAACACGATAAGTACAGCTTTACAAATGACATATATTGAACTGCTATATTTTCTTTTTATCTGTAATCAGGGATTTATAACTGTCATAAAATAGCTGTTCTTCCTTTGTCAGGGATATTTGGTTATCAATCCTTTGTTGCAATATTTGAATAAAGGATTTTCGAAGCTTCCTTAACATGGTGTCACGGATTTTACGGATGTTTCTGTCCGTCTGCTTCCTGAAAGCTGCAATCATCTGACAGGAGTATCCACGGATGGCAAGCTGATACAAAAGCTCTTTCTGAACATCCTTCAATGCAAAAATCGCTCTGGAAATATCCGCATCTGTCACAAGCTCATGCATTTCAAAAGGGCAGTTACAAACAGCATCCAGAAAATCACCTTTTTGAATCTGCTTTCGGTAAACATGCTGAATGGGAGCCGGAATGACGATCTCATCCGGTGACATTCCCCATTCAAGAGGGATATCCGACCTTCCAATTTCATGGTAGCGTTCCTTACGTTCCCGGTTGGCATCCAACCTGTTCCCCCAGGTAACCACATTCTGAAAATCTTCTTCCGTTCTTGCGGCATCCTCCAGACGGGAAAGTGCTTCCCGTTCCAGTTCACGTTTTAGCTTTTTCCTTGTTGATGTTTCCGGTATCTCTGATGTTACTGTTCCATTTTCCTTTTCCAGTTCTATTTCAAGGATAGTGGCTTGTTCCCGTTCAAGGGCTCCCGCCAATTCATTTTCTGTTATATCTTCTTCAAAAAGATCAGATGTATCTTTCTTCAACAGGAACTCACCACTCTTTCAAAAATTTTTTTCTAACTTTTACAAAAAAACAGTTCCGTTTTCTGTCTGTATTTCTCCTATTGGTGAGAAAGTAATCTTATTTACCAAAAACAGATTACTAAAATCGACAGAAAGGAGCTGGATTTTATGAAGATTTGCGTTATCCACTGCCACAATCCAACATGGATATTTTAATTATACCAAACAAATGTTCGTACATCAAGTGGGAGGTGAATTTTTATGGAGCAGGCAGTAAAAACAGAACAGGGGATGTCTTCTTTTACCAAAAAGATAGGGCAGACCACCTTCAGGGTAAATGTGTATTTTGCAGAAAATACCACGGCTACTTTTGAAGATAAGCTTTTGCATCTAATGGAAAATGACATTGCGAAACGCAAGGTAAGTACACCGGATGCAGAAGAACAGACAAATACCAATCATTATTTTTATGGCTGATATATATCAGTAGGAAGGAGTTTTATATGGGTAAATCTACAAGAACCTACGAAGAAAGAATTCTGGAAAAGGATTCTAGAATTGAGAAACTTGCACAGGAGTTAAAACATCTGGAGGCACAGAGGAAGCAGCTACAGAAACGCCAGAAGGAGGAAGAACGGAAAATCCGTACCCACCGTCTGATAGAAATTGGTGCGGCTGTGGAGTCGGTGCTGGGAAGATGTATTGAGCTTGAGGAAATCCCTAAGCTGATTGCATTTTTAAATAAACAAGAGATGAATGGAAAGTTTTTCTCAAAGGCAATGCAGAAAAGTCCGGATACGGACATTATTAGGGAAGAGGTTGGGGAGTCAGGTGTTTCCTGATTCCCTTCTTTCTTTAGATAGAAGGGCGCACTTATAGACAGGCAGAGCCTGTCTCTTTCGCGCGCTCTGCGAGGCAAATGCGAGAAGAATTTCTAAGCCTGCCAAAAACACAGGCAAAGAAATTCTAAGTCTCACATAGGAAGAATGCCAAATGCAGGCATTCTTCCATATGGAATATGCACTTTTCGCGAAGGAGGATATGCACTATGGCAATTTATCACTGCAGTATAAAAATTATCGGCAGGAGCGATGGAAAATCGGCAGTTGCTTCTTCTGCCTACCGCTCCGGCGAAAAGCTCATGG
>CAMFGH010000160.1 GCA_945949875.1 uncultured bacterium | reverse complement strand
TATCTTTTATCAGTAATCTTGGAACAAATGCGGGGGTTATGGCGATTCATGGACTGGGATATCCAGTTTCGATTGAAGGTGCTACAAAATATTGGAGAGAGGATTTGCTTATTCAGAGAAGGTTGTATCCTGAAATAACAGCAAGTACGGTAATCGCATGGAGAAGGAATATTCCATATTCATTGGCAATGAATAAATTCATAGAAGAAATCAATGCTTTTAAGGCATAAAAAACAATTTAATATAGGCATTAGACATAATTGAATCATGAGGAATATAATAAATGTGTAAGGTATGAATGTAACATACTTTACACATTTTTTATTGGAACGAGGTTAGGAGGAATACCTATGGGTAAAAAATTAGTGGCATATTTTAGTGCCAGTGGAACAACTAGGAAAATAGCAGAAATAATTGCGCAAGTGGCAGAAGCTGATCTATATGAAATCATGCCAAAACAACCATATTCAAAGGCAGATTTAAATTGGATGGATAAAAAATCCAGAAGCAGTGTGGAGATGAGTGACAAAAAGTTCAGACCGGAAATATCTAATCCAGATGCTCAGGTTGAAAAGTACGATGAGATTATATTAGGCTTTCCAATCTGGTGGTATATAGCACCAACAATTATTAATACATTTTTGGAGAAATATGATTTCTCCGGCAAAAAGATTGTATTGTTTGCAACCTCCGGTGGAAGTGGATTTGGAAATACGGTAAGTGAGCTTAAGCCATCTGCACCTGATGCAGAGATAGTAGAAGGTAAAGTACTTAATAAGGCTACAAAGCAGGAAATTGCAGAGTGGATAAAAAGTATTTCGTAAGGAAGGTGGATGAAATGAAAAGAATTACACAAACAGCAGGAAGGAATGCTTTGAAAGAGTTTTCGCTGGAATTTGCGCATTTTAATGATGATATTCTTTTTGGTGAGAACTGGAATAACCAGGATATCGATCTTAAGACCAGAAGCATTATAACAGTGGTGGCGTTGATGTCTTCCGGGATAACGGATTCATCTTTAATATATCATTTACAGAATGCAAAAGAACATGGTGTAACACAAAAGGAAATCGCAGCGATTATTACTCATGTGGCATTCTATACGGGCTGGCCAAAGGGCTGGGCAGTTTTTAATCTGGCAAAGGAAGTCTGGCAGCCGAAGGAAGGAGATCTTCCATATGAAGATGAAGGTATGAGAGCACATGCGAAATCGATGGTATTTCCGATTGGAGAGCCAAATGATGCATTTGCAAAATATTTTGTTGGACAAAGCTACCTTGCACCGATAACCACAGAACAGGTTGGCATTTTCAACGTGACATTTGAACCCGGATGCAGGAATAATTGGCATATTCATCATGCAAAAAGCGGTGGTGGGCAGATCTTAGTATGTGTAGCCGGCCGAGGGTTTTATCAGGAAGAAGGCAGGGATGCGGTAGAAATGAAACCGGGTGACTGTATTAACATTCCGGTAGATGTAAAGCACTGGCATGGGGCCGCTCCGGATGAATGGTTTTCCCATCTGGCAATTGAGGTGCCGGGAGTGGATTGTTCCAATGAGTGGTGTGAGGCGGTATCGGAGAAAGAGTACGCTGGATTAAGATAAGGAGAGCACTATGGAATACGGTAAACTCGGAAATACAGATATAGAAGTGTCAAAATTATGTGTGGGCTGCATGAGTTTTGGGAAAGCTGGAACCATGCATGACTGGACGTTGGATGAAGCTGAAAGTGAGAATGTTATCAAGCATGCACTTGATTTGGGATATAACTTTTTTGATACAGCAAATGGATATTCAGCAGGAACAAGTGAGGAATATTTAGGTAAAGCATTGAAGAAAAATGTAGCGAGAAATCAGGTTGTGATTGCATCCAAGGTATATTTTAATGAAGGTCGTTTATCAAGACAGGCAATCATGAGGGAAATAGATGGAACTCTGTCACGTCTTGGAACCGACTATCTTGATTTATATATCATCCATAGATTTGACTATGATACACCAATTGAAGAAACTATGGAGGCACTGCACGATCTGGTAAAAGCAGGAAAGGTCAGGGCACTTGGTGCATCTGCCATGTATGGATATCAGTTTTATAATATGCAGTTAGCCGCAAGAGACAATGGATGGACACCATTTTCTGCGATGGAGAATCATTATAATTTGCTTAAATGTCCCAGATAGCCATTGCATGGCAGTGGGCAAAGGGAATTCTATCGCCTATTATAGGGGCAACCAAAACGCAGTATCTGGATGATTCAGCCGGAGCATTTGACATTAAATTAACTGCCGAAGACCTTGCATATCTTGAAGAGCCATATGTTCCACATGAGATAGTTGGTGCAATTGATAAAAATCCGGCGCAAGGTGTTATTTTGCTTGATGAAAAGAAATAATAAAGAACGAGGTGTAGCCATATGAAGAAATATTTATCAGTTATTCTAGGAATTATCCTCACAGCCTGTCTGGTTGCATGTGGTAGTTCTAACAAGGATTCCGTGAACGATGATAAACAAGAGGTAAGACTGGGAAAAATGAATATGCCAGAGCGTGAGGTTGTAGAATCGCTGAGTAACGGAGACGTAGAATTAAAAATTTCGAAAGAATGAAATTACTGTTTTTCTATACGAAGAGCTCGACAGATTTTAGATAATTGCGATCTGTGAAGGATTTGCAATTTTAGGAATGATATTTTTGATTATCAGTTG
>CAMFGH010000159.1 GCA_945949875.1 uncultured bacterium | reverse complement strand
AAGGATTCTGCGGTTTTGTATCAGGCAGAAGGACATCCGGACAGACTGATGCCGGGGATCGGTAAGACGGCAAAGGTCATCGGCACCATGTATGGATTCTTCCTGTTTATTGGTAGCGTATGTTATACGATATTTGGAATGCCGTTTTTTGACAGTGTGGTGCATACGATGTGTGCGTTATCAACAGGCGGGTTTTCCAATCGGATGGACAGTATCGGATACTATGATTCATTGCCCACTGAATGTATTACGGTCATTTTGATGTTGATCGGTACAACAAATTTTTCTCTGCTTCTTCTGCTGTTTAAGGGCAGGGTAAAAGATTTTTTCAAGGCGAGCGAAATCCGTTTTTTAGGCGGGCTGGTTTTTATTACGATCCCTATTCTGGCGGGATTTTTGGTGGCAGGAGGAAAAACGATAGGAGAAGGGCTGCGCTTGTCAATATTTAATGCTTTTTCTGCATTATCGACAACCGGGTATGCAACCTGTAGTTATAGCAATTGGCCGGAGACAGCACTGGCAGTCATGATTCTTCTGATGGTAATTGGTGGAGGCTTAGGCTCGACTGCGGGTGGAATCAAACTGGCACGTGTGTGTATTTTAATGAAAAATCTTGTCAGGAATATACGAAAAAAGATGGTGCCGGATAGAACAGTCCTACTTACCTATTATCACAGGGGAACAGAAAAAGAATTGCTGACAGATGAGCAGATTGAAGAGGCGTCTACTTATGCCGGATGTTATCTGTTCATCTATATCTTTGGCACGGTGCTTCTGACCTTTTTCTCCGGGTGTACGCTGGTACAGGGGGCATTTGAATTTGCATCGTCTCTCGGAACCGTAGGGCTTTCCATCGGAGTAACAAATTCCGATACTTCGTCCACCTGTCTTTTCATAGAGATCATGGGAATGATTCTGGGAAGGCTGGAGGTATTTGTAGTTTTCAAGGCCTTTTGCAGAAAATAATGCCAAATAATGCAAAAGCTCCATAAGAAATCAATTTTCTTCTTGAAACACAAACATATGTTTGCTATAATCATAATAATCATGAAGGTGGTATTTCTTTATGGAGCACGAGGATTTTATGAATACAGATATTACAAAACAAATGGAAATGGTGCTGTATAGAACCGAAGATGATAATGTAACGGTCAGTGCCTTAATAAAAGATGAAACCATCTGGCTGACACAAAAAGCTCTGGCTGAATTGTTTGGTATTGATAAGTCGGGCATCAGCCGCCATTTGGCAAAGATTTTTGAAGCCGGTGAACTGGATGAAGAAGTGGTTGTTGCAAAAATTGCAACAACCACTCAACACGGAGCAATGCAGGACAAAACACAGACTACTCCTACCAATTATTATAATTTGGATGCCATTATTTCCGTTGGTTACAGAGTAAACTCCATTCGGGCAACCAAGTTCCGTATCTGGGCAACCGGTATTTTGAAGGAATATATGATAAAAGGCTTTGCTATGGATGATGAACGCCTGAAACAGGGCAAAACAGCTTTTGGGAAAGACTATTTCCGTGAATTGCTGGAAAGAGTTCGCTCCATCCGTGCCAGCGAACGCAGAATCTGGCAACAGATAACGGATATATTTGCCGAGTGTAGCATTGATTACGATAGAGATTCCGATACTGCATATCATTTTTATGCCACAATACAGAATAAATTTCATTATGCCATTACCGGTAAGACTGCGGCAGAAATCGTCTATGATCAGGCGGATCACACCAAGGAAAATATGGGTCTGACTACATGGAAAAACGCTCCCGATGGTCGCATTCTTAAATCAGATACACCAATTGCTAAAAACTATTTGGACGAAAAGCAAATCCGGCAGCTGGAGCGTGCGGTCACAGGTTACTTTGATTATATAGAGGATTTGATTGAACGTGAAAATGTCTTTACAATGGAAGAATTCTCAAAAAGCGTGAACGAGTTCCTTGAGTTCCGTCGATATGATATTTTGAAAGATAACGGACGCATTTCTCATAAACAGGCAGTCGAAAAAGCATATCAGGAATATGATATTTTTAACAAGACACAGCCGATAGAATCGGATTTTGATAAGATAGTTAAAGAATTGGTGAAGACTGAAAAATAATATATTATTCAATGGATGTTCTAATGAAATTTGTATATGCTTGTTCACGAAATAATTTATGGAGGTGATAAGAATAAGTATGATTGAAGTATCGGATGATATGAAAATAATAGATATTCAGAAAGTAGCACATAAGCTTAATTCCAACCGGATTAGCTTAGAGGAATATCTTAATAATGGTGGGAATTATAGCAGAGAAATAATTGATGACTTGGAAAATGGTGGATTTTCCAATCTATGCGCACTTGCTGGACTCAAGGTAAAGATGGATTAAAATAATATTATTGTTTCCTTTAAGGGAGATGGTATGATTTTTCTCAATGCCTGCTGTGCTGTGATCGGTGGTATCATAACAAAATGATTTCGAAAAAGATGGATATGATGGTGGCAGCCGGATACAGCATGAGCATAGGTGGGATGATGTTGATTTCAGCAGGGAAAGTAATCGGAATCAAATCTCCTTGGAATATAAGTATGAAGGTTATGTTATAAATAAGAGTGGAAAATCATCATCGTGAGAATTTGTCACGTTGGTGTCACATGTTGGTAGTAATGTTCTATACGACAGCAGAGAGAAAACAGATTCTGCGTAATGTTAATAAATCGTATAAGGAGCATTCTATGAAAAAACTATTATTGAGAAGCCGAATCG
>CAMFGH010000158.1 GCA_945949875.1 uncultured bacterium | reverse complement strand
TGAGAAGTCACAGTTTTACGAATACTTCAACCGATTCATAGCAGAAAACTATGGTGGCCAGAAGGTATCAATGGCCGTAAACCGAATCCCGGGTGAAAAGATGTATATCGACTGGGTCGGCGATCAGCCTGAACTTTTAACAGACACCGAAACAGGCGAGATCAAAAAGATCCATATCTTTGCGACCACGCTTGGAGTGAGCAGCCTGATCTATGCAGAGGCTTTTCCAAACGAGAAACTTCCGTGTTTTATAGAAGGATGTGCACATGCGGTTTCTTTTTATGGTGCTGTTGCCAAGTATTTTGTGCCGGATAACTGCTAATGTGAAGCTTTACATTAGCAGTTTAATGTAAAGGAACTGTTAATGTAAAGTCAGACATTCCAATGCAATCATTGGTTATATTGCGCTACTGCCGACTTTACATTAACACTTGTCTACTACCCTAAGGAATCTAAGAAGGAAAGTAAATCATCTCGATCCTCTTTAGAGAAGAAATCAAGGCTTTCGGGTACAGTTTTCTCGGCAACTGATTCTATAGCCTTTCTTGTGATCTCAGGATTCGTAGTTAGATAAATCTGCGTAGTCGCCACAGATTCATGCCCCAAGAAATCTCTGACATTGTATATGTTTACGCCTCTGTTCACAAGGTGTGTAGCCTTACTATGGCGAAGTATGTGTGGATACGCAGAACCTTCAATAATGCCTGGTGTGTTTTCGTTGGCCATTTTGGAGTATTTTTGTATTATATAACGGATGCCCTGCCTTGTTAATCGCTCCCCATTTTTATTGCAAAACAACGGAGAATCCGGCGTAAGGCGGAAACGTTTAATATATTTCGATACAATCTTTTCTGTTTCACTGAGTAAGGGAATAGAGCGATATTTGTTTCCCTTTCCATGGACATAAATCCTGCAACATTGACCAGGATGGAAATCCATAACATTAAGACCAATGATTTCCTGAACCCTGCAAGCTGAATCGTACATAAGTGATAAGAGTGCAAGGTGACGCAACCCTTCGTCAACTGAGGAATCAATCGATGCCAGCAATTGTTTTATTGCATCAGTGGACATACAGACGGGAGGTTTCTTGTCCTCTTTTCCGAAAGGGATACTAAGTATTTTTCGGCATTGCTCTGAATGCTCTGGTGTAGTCATCATCACATATCGAAAAAATGATTTTATGTGTGCCAACCTTACATTTTTTGTGGATACTCCATTTTTTCTAACTTCTGCAAGCCATGTCATGAACTCAAGTACTTTGTCATGGCTGATGTCATAGATTTCTATCTTTGATATATCCGCATTGGATTCTGCCATAAATGTAAGCAACAGCCTGAAAGTGTCACGATATGATGAAATAGTATTCGACCCATAATTATGCTGTTTCATCAAGTACGACATAAAATAGCGCTGGACATAAAAGGATAAGTATTCACTCATCGATCACCTCCGGGAATATACTCCCCAGGGAAGCTTCTTTTTTTATGAAGTCTTCATGTCCCTGTTCCGTGAAATGAATGTATTTTTCCGTATCCATGTAATTCACATGACCAACATAGGCAGCCAATATCGGTATGGCGGTATAGATATTCATTCCGCTATCCAGCATTTTCTCCAGACTTCTGGTACAGAACGTGTGCCGGATAGAGTGGATGTTGGGTGTTCTACCATCTGCCGTGTATATATCTGCCGCCTTAAGCATCTTTGGAAACATATATTTCATTGCATCATATGTAAGATGACCGCCAGTATAGGAAGAAATAAAAAACGGCTTGTCTTCGTCAGACATATCGATAGTTTCAGCATAACTACTGAGAACCATTTTTAGACTATCAGATACAGGAATATATCTTGAAACACCATTTTTTCCATTTATCACCTTAACCACGCCATTTATTGGATCAACATCACCCCTTTTCAGTGCCAAAACTTCTCCTATACGCATCCCGGTACCTATGAGCATTCTTACAAGCACTGGATAAATCTGCTGATGTGCTTTGGTCCTATTTGATGAAGGAAGTGAATCAGCAACAACGACTAAGCGATGTAATTCTTCGTCGCTGAAAATATATGGACGAAATTCACATCTGGCTGTTTTTATATACTTTGGTGGAACAGCGGCTGCATTTACTCCGAGAAGCACCAGGAAGGAACAAAACTGCCGTAGGTTTGATGTCATGTATTGACGTTCAATTTCACTAAGACCATTGCGCGGAGCCAATAACTCCTGTATCATCTGCTCAGATATCTGATCTGTCTGATACTGGTTAAGCGAATCATTCAGTTTTCTGAAACGGATTAGTGTTGATCTGGCAACCTTTTCGCCTTTGCCACGCTTAAATTCTATGAACTTTTCAAAGTACGGCTTGAAGAAACCTTCTTCAAATTTACGAAACTCCTTGTCATTGATCATTTTTCGGGTACCTCCAATGCTGCTATTCTGAGGTGCTCAATATCTGACCAGACATATGTCTTTGTTGAGGCTGCGGATGTGTGTCCAAGGATCACGGCAATCTCATTTACCGGGGTTCCCGATTCAAAAAGGTTTGTAGCCAGACTGTGTCTAAGTGAGTGCAGACCATGATGTTTTCCTTTTGTGTCTACACCTGCAATCTCAAAGTATGGTAAAATCTTATCTCCAAAATGGTCATCCATCGAGTATGGAACATACGGCTTTCTGAGCCGGATGAATACATATGGGCTATTTACTCTTGGTCGAGCATTTTTGATATAGTCAAGTAATGCAAACAGAACTTCATCCGTAATGGGAAGCGA
>CAMFGH010000157.1 GCA_945949875.1 uncultured bacterium | reverse complement strand
GATTGTGTCGATGAGCTGTTTGTATACCACATCCTCCGTCACCTCTTCGTCATAAATACCGGTCAGCTTCTGATAAGCAGTTGCTGGGTCTAACATGATATCCTGGAAAGATGGATATTCACTCTGAAGGCTGGATAATTTTCCATCCACGTCCGGAAGAATCTGACCGAGCAGATCAAATATCTCCGTATTGGCAGAGCAGGTAATGCAACGGTAGGGCAGATGTAAGCCAGCAGCAATCGCCTTGGCACCTTCTGTTTTTCCGGTTCCTGCAGGACCCCGCAGAAGAAAATTCCGCATAGGTGAAACAGTATTTGTTGTCAATTTTGCATGTTCACAGATCCGCTTGATCTCTGGCGGTATGATATACCATGGTTCCAGCGTTGGAACAGTAAGTTCTTCCTGGGGAGTGAGTATCCGTGATTCAGATAAGACGTATTTACTGATAAAGTCTTCTTTGGCAATGGATTCCGTGTTCCTTTTTGTGGTGGAACCGGGAATCAGCACTTGAAAAGTACCAAAGAGCGTATTTGTAGGAGCGTAAGTACCCTGCTGTACTGCGAATGGTTTGAGCTTAGGAATAGCACCATTGGCAGGAGTATCATTGGGAATCCCGCCGGTAGAAAGAGAAGTTCCGTATCGTAATCTGCGATAGATATTGTCACAAAGGACGGCTGCAGTTTTCACGGCTTCTTCCATATCCGTATAACCATTGTCACGGTGCTTTTTCAACTCCTGATAATATTCGTTAAACTCATCATCCTGCATAATGGTAGGGAGAAGCGCAAACAAAAGTGCAGCTCCACTGTTCTTATCTTCCTTCAAAAGATATTGGTCGGCTGTTGTTTCGGAATCTATTGGTTTGGGATAAATACCGGCAATGAATTTTCCGTTTGTCCGGTTATAGATCACCACATGCAAATCTCCGGTTTTGCTGGGATATTCCGCTATTGTATAATTATTCCCCTGGCTGCCAATTGCCCCGAGTTCTTCAGAAGCGGTTCCACCGGGCGGATTTTCCAGTTCCATGTATGCAAGAATCGCCCGGAGCGTGGACGCATGAAGTGTCGAACGTTTCTGAGGCTGTGTGCAGTATTTGGAATAGACATCCTTCCTGATGGGATCATCCGTATAATCTTCAAAAGGTTCCGGAAGTTTTCGCTTGAAAGACCAGTTACTGATCAGGTTTCCATTTGGCATAGTATTTCTCCTCCTTTTTTACATCCAGGATAATTCCAGGGTGCCTTCGTTTTCTTTTGCATTCAGCTCATCACGGATAAAAATATCTGTGAGAGCTGCCCAGTAGTTTTGGGGCGGAAAATGCTCGAAAGTACCTTTGATTTCCTTGGAATCTCCATTTTTGATAAATATTTCTCCATTTTCGCTGATAAATAATTTTTGATGTCCTCTTGCCTGCAGATCTCCAATCAGATTGGAGAGTAATGGCTTGCCAATTAGGGTATACCAAGACTGGGGATCCACCTGACCGATGGAATCAGTGCCTGCAGGTTCCGACTTTGGCTTTAATGATTCTATCGTCATCATAGAAAGTACCAGTTCTCCATAACAGTCCAGCCGGACTTCAGCAAAATTATATTCTTTCGTATGGAAGGTACGAATACGCAGGGCATTTCCATTCAGAAGACTGTCTACATTTGGTTCTTTAGTAAATTCCCATGTGGCATCCGGATAAGCGGACTTCAGTTTCCCTGTAATCTGGTAACTGATCTGTCTCCAGAGCAGAGTTTCCATATCGGTGATACCGTCTGGATTCCCAGAGGAATATGCTGACTTTCGTTTGAGTGCCGGAGATGGGATGCGGGGAAGACGCGGGACAATCAGGAAGAGGAGACTTCCTAAAATACCTGCAAGTGCAATGCCCGCAATCACTGAGCGGTTTATATTATCCGGTACAAACAGTAATGACAGAAACAAAACGAGAACAACAGATTTTAATATTTTTAAACTTTTACTTTTTTTCCTTCGTACTTTCATTGTATGATTCCTTTCCTGTAAACAAAAAAAGAGGAACCGCCATGCCCGATGGGTAAGCAATTCCTCAACCTGTTATTTCTTTTGAGTTATCCGTTAAACGGAAGCTGGTCAGCCATGCCTTCCGGGATTCCCTGAAAACCGTCCCCGGTAAAGCCACCTTGCTGTCCATATGCCATGTTCTGTTGTGGATAATAGCTCTGCTGGTACATGTTGTTTCCAATCGGTCCAGAAGGTGGAACTGCATAAGAGTTGCCCTGTGTTCTGGCACCTGCGGTGTTTGGTATACCTGCATTTTGATTTCCAGCACCATTCATGTAGCCGCCTCCCTGAGCAGCGCGATTTTGATAACTGCCACTTCCTGGGGTAGCCGCACCTCCGTTGTTGTTATTAGGCATGCTATTGCCATTTTGATGATTTCCAGAATTTCCGTTATTCTCATTTTCCGGCTTGTTGGAAAGGCAAAACTGCCAGTCCTTGACATTAATTTTGGCTCCAACTCCTGGCTGCCCAGCCTTCTGTCCCTGCTGATAGAGAAATGGATGGATTTCCAGATCTCCATAGACATAGATACAGGTTCCGGATTTTACACCGGCTTTGATCAGACGCTCTGCCAGGAACTTGTTAAAATAGCATTGATAGAACATGGACTCGTATCCATTCTGACCATTTTGTGTGTTCTGGCTCCTCTGAGAGGAAGCAAGATCCAGACTGATGTACTCTGATCCGTTGTTCTTTCCTTGCTGCATGGCAGGATCCTTTGTTACCCTTCCCATAACATGAATAATTGCTGACATAAAAATTCTCCTTTCTGCCTCTTAGGGCTTTAAAATAATAAAAATGAATAAAAGAATGGGAAACCTGTATCCCAGATTTCCCATAAATAAAAAAAGAGCCATTAAGTGACCGCATAATACG
>CAMFGH010000156.1 GCA_945949875.1 uncultured bacterium | reverse complement strand
ACGCCGTATGTGCCATGACAGCACTTATGAAATATCTTCACCGCAGAGGTGATGTGCCAGAGTGTTACCAGCGGGTTCTTTTTGGTGAGAACGTTGAAATACTGCTTGAGATGAGACTTCCTAAAACAGGTACCGCATTTCACCCGAGTACACCTCTCGAACTTAAAGCTGATGAATATCTTGACGCTTTGGACGATTGGAAATACATGGAATCATCAAAAGCTGTTTATCGCAATGATTTCACATGGTATTTCATGTTTCTGGAACTTAACCATCTGGAACACTCGGAAGAAACTGTGACATCATGGATAGATATACTTCCGGATTGCCCGAATCAGATCAAAGCCAGCAGTTCCGGCTCAGCTCATCGTACACACACTATCAGAATGTTTGAAAAGTATCTCCAGGGCATAATGGAATCCAATATAATCGCTGAGCCGATGCGTGCATCTGATCATCTTCCATCATGGAGTAAAAGCATCCTTGATGGTTTCATAGAAAGCCGCAGGCGGGATGGAATGACCGATAAGACACTTACCATGTGCAGGGCAGCCGGAGGCAGTTTCTTCAAATATCTTGAAGATAATGGAATAGATAATCCAGTCTCCATAACACCCGATGTGGTTAAATCGTTTCATAATCATGATGTCCACTCGACCCCGGAAAGTAAAAATGCATATGGAACCAAGCTTCGTCAGCTTCTACGTTACATGGCTGACCAGGATCTGATTTCACCAACACTTGCTTTTGCAGTATCTGCAAGCTGTGCTCCTCATCGCAGCATAGTTGATGTTCTGAGCGATGCTATGGTCGAGAAAATATATGAATATCGTGAGAAAGCTTCTACTCCCATGGAACTCAGGGACACAGCTATGGTCATGCTTGGACTTCGAATGGGTATCAGGGGAGCAGACATCCTAAAGCTTCAAGTAAATGATTTTGACTGGAAAAACAAAACTGTTTCCTTCATTCAGCAGAAAACAAGAAAAGCAATAACGCTTCCAGTCCCAACGGATGTAGGTAATTCAGTATATAAATACATCATAAATGGACGTCCGGAATCGGCTGTCACAGGCAACGGATATATATTTATTCGCCATCAGGCACCATATATTCCGCTTAAAGTTACAACGGCGTGCCGTGGAGCTTTAAAAAGAATACTTGCTGAATATGGATTTGAATTATCTGCTGGTCAGGGCTTTCATATGACACGAAAAACATTTGCCACAAGAATGCTTCGGGCAGACAACAAACTTGATGATATTTCCAATGCTCTCGGACATGCACGTCAGGAAACAGCAGAGGTATATCTTGAACGTGACGAAGATAAAATGAGGCTCTGCCCTCTGGAATTTGGAGGTGTTTTATCATGACATACATTTTTGAGAGCGGTCTGGCACATCATATCGAAGGACTTATACAGCAAAAACGAGCTGATGGATATGCCTATAATTCCGAAGAAAAGCTATTAAAACGCTTTGATACCTTTTGCGTACAGAATTATCCGGAACTGACAACAGTCACTTACGAAATGGCAGCCAAATGGTCAGAAGCCAGACCGGGCGAAGGAGATGCCTATCATAATCGCCGTATGTCGATGGTGAAGGTGCTGGGTGAATATATCCTTTCCCTTGGTCAGGAAGCATACATTCCTAATTTTTTCTGCAAGGCTTACCGTCCGGTTCTTTACATTCCATCAAAAGAGGAAGTTAAGGAACTGCTACAGAAAATGGATATCCGCACGTCTCATAATTCAGAGCAATTCAGACTCGATAGAGAGTGCAAGATTCTTTTTCTCCTATATTTTTGCTGTGGTCTGCGTCTGTCAGAAGGGCGACTGCTAAAATGGGAGCATATAGACCTGGATAAAGGAATCCTTACTGTCCTTGGCTCAAAGGGTAACAAAGACCGCCTTGTATATCTTCCGCAGGATAGCCTTCCGATACTTAAAAACTATAAAGAAAGTCAGGAAATGCTTTTTCCCGGAATTGACTGGGCTTTTCCGGGAAAAGATCCACATAAGCCTGTTTCGTGCTCTGGAGTGGAATCAAGTTTTAACCGCCATTGGGCTATGCTTCCGGTTGCCAAGATGATTGATAAACATCCGACACCCCACTGTTTACGCCATGCTTTTGTAGTAGAGAGATTTAATGAGTGGATGCATCAGGGGATTGATACAAACACTATGCTCCCATATTTAAGCAGATACCTTGGACACAAAAGTCCTGATGAAACGTATTATTACTATCATCTTGTAGAAAAGGCATTTGATACCATCCGAGAGAAAGATTCAGTGTCTGGGAAGGTCATTCCGGAGGTGATTCCCTATGAAGAATAAATCAGCGAAGATATCAACCGACCAGCTGTTCTTTTCTAAAACATGGAACTTTCTAAATGTTTATTTGGTAAAGCAGGTCGGACGCAGTCAGGCTACAGCAGAATCCTACAGAGATTCCCTTACAATATTTAAAAACTACCTTGTAGGTGAATTAGGTAAATCCATAAGCACCTTTCAGTTTTCTGATTGTACCAAAGAATGTATTTATAATTTCAGAGAATATCTGCTTGCAAATGGCAGCCAGCCATCAACTGTAAATGTAAGAGTCGCGGCTATCCGTGCTTATCTGAACTATGCCTCGGATATGGACATATCAATCCAGTCAGTTGCCCTGGCAATCAGTCAGATTTCACCATGCAAAACCATAAAAAAGGAAAAGCCTATTCTGTCCGATGATGCACTTGCTGCAATACTGTCTGCACCGCCGAATACGAAATTCGGTGTAAGAGACCGTGCTATTTTGATCCTTCTCTATGATACAGCTGTAAGAATCAGTGAGCTGCTTAACATTCGCTTATGCGATATCGCAATGGAATCAAAATATCCCAATATTTTCATAACCGGCAAAGGTAACA
>CAMFGH010000155.1 GCA_945949875.1 uncultured bacterium | reverse complement strand
CAGAGATCTGAAATTGTTCCAGAAGTTTAGATTGGAATTCATCAAAACTATTGGATGTGGCAGCACATTCATCAATTGCATTTCGCAAATATTCTTTCTGTGTAAGGAACACGGTGGATGTTGGCTTGAGACCATCTTCGATGATCTTCTGGTTGATCTCATCCAGTTTTTGTTGGCCATGTTTCTGTGCCATATACTCTTTCTGAGTGATTTTTTTCTCAGCCGGTGCAAGAAGATCTATTTGGTGAAGTCCTTCCTGTTGGCACCGATCCATGACGGTTTTCTTAAAAGTGTTCATGAATTTATCAGTGGATCGATGTTTGTAACCGGCGGCTTCCTCATGTGGTTTATCCATATAAGGCCGCCTTTCCACTGCAGTCTTTCGCACACTGTTGATGACGATATGAGTATGGATATTTCCGGATTCATTGTGACCATCAGTATGAGTAACCACCAGTGCCTGATATCCGGGAAACATCTGCTTTGCAAGGTCCAAACTGATTGCCTGTGCTCTCTCTCCGGTAAGACCGTTTTCTGTAACATCGGCTGGATCGTAGCTGATAATGTAGTGGTGACTTTTGATATCTTCACGTTTCTTATTTTTGTGAAAATGAGCATTTGTCAGTTCACATTCCTTGTCAAAAGACATCGGATCACAGTTCAGTCCATCCATATAAAACTCTTTTCGTAGGATGCTTCGTCCGGATTCATCTACAATCTTTTCCCCGGTTTTTTCATCATGTTCAAATAGAAGGTAATTGATAGCAGCCGAGTAATTTGCATTTCTGCTTTTAATGTGTTTTACGATTGCCATTCATACCACCTGCCAGTTTCAGTACCTCTTTTCTCAATAGGAATAAGTCCGTGATGCACTGATGGATTTCATTTTCTATAGCACGAGACTGACTGCCACCACTGTTAAAATGCTTGGCGATCTGATTGAGATTCGATCCGATTTTTCCATATTCACTGACCAGTTTTCTGAGATCATTCATGTCTGCAACAACTTCAATCTGATGATGGATTTGCTTTTCCAATAGAAGTTTCCTCAGATATTCTGATCGGCTAACAGATAAACAAGCAGCGCCTTGGTCTAATAAATCCAGTTCGACATCTGTAAGACGTAATCCTATAAAATGTCTGTGATTCAGTTCTTTATCTTTGTTTTTTGTTCTCATACTCCTCCTTTCGCTGAGACTATTCCTCCCGCCGGGAATCCACGTATTTCAATATCGGCTGTCCCTTCCGATATTAGAAATAGTGCTGTGAACACCTTTAGGTGGAACCAACAGACAAGTGAAACGTCTGTTATTGAGAGGGTATGGGGAGATCCCCATCAAGATAAATCCCATAGGAGAACAGGATGCCAAATGGCAATACTGTTAAACATGGGTGGATCTTGCTCTGTATGTGTACCCCTCTATATAACGAAACGCTCAGAGACTGTTTTACAGTGGGGGAAAAGAAAAAATATCAAAAAAATAATGATTAATGGTGAGCTTGTGATAGAATGAAAAAAAGAGAAAAGCATAAAGGATGTAGTTGTGGAGAAAATTTGTTATGATTAGAAAGTTGCTGAACGGAGATATCGATAGAGTTGCTGACATATGGTTAAAGACAAATCTGAAAGCACATTATTTTATTTCCAATCAATACTGGAAAAGTAATTATGAATTAGTAAAAGAAATGATGTCACAATACGAAGTTTATGTGTTTGAAGCAGATAAAATGATACAAGGATTTGTAGGACTAAATGATAAATATATAGAAGGTATTTTTGTCTCCGATGAAATGCAGTCATGTGGCATAGGTAAGCTTTTATTAGATTATGTTAAGGATAAAAAAGTTAGCTTACGATTAAATGTATACCAGAAGAATGCCAGAGCAATTTCTTTTTACCAAAGAGAAGCGTTCATTATTCAATGTGAAGGCTTGGATGAAGCTACTGGTGAAAAAGAGTACACTATGCTATGGAAACGAAAATAGAAATCTTGCTAATGTTTGTCAAGCAGATTTTTGAAGATTTCGAGAACCTTGAGAACAAAAAAGAGAGTAACCTTAATAAGACCTGCTGTTGCAGGCCGGCAGTTAACAGCTATAATGAAAGCGGACAGATTTACTTGTACAACTCCATTGCACGAGCGTAGTAGATCCGCAGAAACTTATTGACGGCAGCCATTTTGGCTACGTTGTATGGTTTCCCTTCCTGTTCCTTTTTGAGCAGAAAAAGGTAAACAGGATCGTCCTGAGGTTTTGTCAGTTTGAGAGCCTGCATTACCTCAAAACAAGCTTTTCTGAGAGCCGGGTTGCCACGTTTGGAGATGTGACGATTCCGGCTCTCGAATTGTCCGGACTGATATGGCGGAGCATCATTGCCGGCATAAGCATTGAGTGCTTTGCCACTGTGAAAACGGCGAATGTCACCGATTTCTCCAAGAATGATCGGTCCCAGTCGGTCCCCCACGCCGGCCATAGAACGAAGCACTTTGTACTCCGGCATGGTCTCTGCTATGATCCGCATTTGAAGATTGATCTCATCGGCAGCTTTCTGAGATGTGGATACGAGATCAACACATTGATCCTGAGTCATTGCGGATAAGGGATTTTCTCCACGGGTGGTAACACTGTTAAGGATCAGCTCATAGATAGCCAGTCCCTTAGAACCGGCAAAACGATCCTTGGTCTTTTTGACTAGGACTTGATAGCTGTCCAGGAAACGTGTCTTGCCCATCTTACGGATTACATCGAAAGACTTGAAACGCTTAATGAAACGCAGAAGCACACAGTTGTCGGGATCTCTGCTTTTAAGAGGAAGAATGGTCGTAATGCCGGGCATTGTTTCATCCAGAAGGCTGAGCAGCTGATGTAGGACGGATTTTGCGGACATTCAAAATAAAAAAGAATGTGGAGGTAAC
>CAMFGH010000154.1 GCA_945949875.1 uncultured bacterium | reverse complement strand
AATCCGAGTATCTTTTAAGGGAGATTTGCGAACGCAGCAGGAGCTGGCGGCAGAAAAATTACTGTCACATTCGGATGGTGTTTTGAGTGCGGCAACTGCATTTGGTAAGACGGTAGTATGTAGTTATCTTATTGCTGAGCGAAAAGTAAATACGCTTATCCTGTTACAAAGCAAAGACTTACTGAATCAGTGGGTCGATGAACTGAATAAGTTTTTGGAAATAAAAGAAGAACCACCGGAATATGAAACAAAAACAGGAAGAAAGAAAAAGAGAGACAGTGTGATAGGAATTTTGCACGGCAGTAAAAATACATTAACAGGTATCATAGATGTTGCAATGGTTGGTTCTATGTATAGCAGGGGAAAGTTTAATGAACGGATTAATTCTTATGGAATGGTAATCATGGATGAATGCCATCACGCAGCTTCCAATACATCCATGGAATTATTACAGAAAATTAATGCGAAGTATGTGTATGGTGTTTCAGCTACACCAAAACGTGGCGACAGCCTTGACAGGATCATTTATATGTTGCTGGGTCCACTGAGACACAGGTTTACTGCGTTGGAGAGGGCGCAAGAGCAGGGAATCGGACATTATTTTGTCCCGAGATATACAAGAGTAGTCGATAATGCAGAAAGCAAGGATGATATTAATAAAGCGTATAGTCTGATTAGTACCAGTCGGGTACGTAATGAAATGATTGTAAACGATGTGCTAACTTGTGTTGCAAGAAAACAAACTCCGGTAATTTTGACGAAATTTAAGGAACATGCAAAATTTTTATATGATGCTTTGAAAGGGGAAGCAGATCATGTATTTCTTCTATATGGTGATAACTCCGATAAGGAAAATGCAGAAATTCGAGTAAGGTTAAAGCAGGTTCCTGAAAATGAAACGCTTATTTTAGTTGCAACCGGTCAGAAGATAGGAGAAGGGTTTGACTTTCCAAGACTGGATGTATTAATGCTTGCAGCTCCTGTGTCTTTTGAAGGGCGTCTTGAACAGTATGTGGGAAGACTGAATAGAGATTATCCCGGAAAAGAAGCTGTTTATGTGTATGATTATATTGATTCTCATGTTCGCTTCTTTGATAAGATGTATGCAAAAAGATTAAGAACATACAAGAAGACAGGATTTTCAATATGGACGGGAGAGTTGCAGTCGAAACAGATGATAAATGCAATATTCGATTCCGGAAATTATACCGAAAAGTTTGAACAGGATATAGTGGAGGCAGAAAAAATGGTGGTAATTTCCAGCCCGGATATCAGACAGGACAAGATTGAACGATTCTTATTCCTGATGAAGGGAAGACAGGAAGCAGGCGTAAAGGTAACTATCATCACAACAGATCCGGAAGAGATTGTTTATGGAAGTTCGGATGTATGCCATGAGTTAATCAGAACAATGCAGCTGGTAGGAATGAATGTAGTAACAAAAACAGAAGTAGAAGAACGGTTTGCTGTCATTGATGATGAATTAGTATGGCATGGGGGCATGAATCTTCTTGGAAAAGTAGATGTTTGGGATAATTTAATGCGTATCAGGAATCATCAGGTTGCAGCGGAATTGTTGGAAATTGCACTGGGATATTTATCAGAAAAATAAGGAGATACTTATGAAAAAAAAGACAAAATGCTATATCTATATCCGTGTATCCACCACCATGCAGGTGGATGGCTACAGTCTGGATGCACAGAGAGATAAACTGAGAAAATATGCCGAGTATCAGAACATGGAGATTGTAAAAGAATTTGCAGATGAAGGTAAATCCGGTAAAAGCGTAGAAGGCAGACCGGAATTTCAGCGGATGTTGGACAATATTGAAGATGGTACGGACGATGTACAGTTTGTGCTGGTATTTAAGCTTTCCCGTTTTGGGCGTAATGCTGCGGACGTTTTGAATTCATTGCAGAGGATGCAGGATTTTGGAGTGAATCTGATCTGTGTAGAGGATGGCATTGACAGTTCAAAAGACAGTGGAAAGCTGATGATCTCCGTTTTGTCAGCGGTGGCAGAAATTGAACGTGAAAATATTTTGGTGCAGACCATGGAAGGACGAAAGCAGAAAGCAAGGGAAGGAAAATGGAACGGTGGATTTACTCCCTATGGTTACAAACTGGTAAACGGAGAACTTCAGATTGCAGAGGACGAAGCAGAGGTAATTCGATTGATCTTTGATAAATTTATCCATACCAATATGGGAATGAGTGCGATTGCGTCATGGCTGAATCAGCATGGATATAAAAAGAAAAAGAGGCAGAATAATACACTGGATGCTTTTGCAACTTCATTCATCAAAGGTGTTCTAGATAATCCAATCTACTGTGGGAAACTGGCATTTGGTCGCAGAAAGAACGAAAAGGTTCCCGGAACAAGAAATGAATATCGGATTGTAAAGCAGGAAGAATATATGCTGACTGATGGCATCCATGAAGGTATCATTTCAGAAGAGGATTGGGAACTGGCACATCAGAAACGGCAGAAAACAGGAGTATCATACGAAAAGACCCATAGTCTGGAGCATGAGCATATTTTATCCGGCATTTTGAAATGCCCTCTTTGTGGCAGCGGAATGTATGGGAATGTCAATCGAAAAAAGAGAAAAGACGGTACGGCATATAAGGACTATTTTTATTATGCCTGCAAGCATCGAAGGCTGGTGGATGGGCATAATTGCAGCTACCGCAAACAATGGAGTGAAGATAAGGTGAATGATGCGGTAGAGGAAGTAATCCGGAGGCTTGTGCAGAATCCAAAATTTGAGGAAGCAATTTTGAAGAAAATCGGTGCAAGAATTGACACAACGGAAGTGGAAAAGGAAATTGAAGAATTGGAGAAACAGCATCGGCAGCTGACTGGAGCAAAAAATCGACTTGGACAGCAGATGGACAGTCTGGATATTACAGATCGATTCTATGAGAAAAAATATCAGGATATGGAGACAAGAT
>CAMFGH010000153.1 GCA_945949875.1 uncultured bacterium | reverse complement strand
CACATTTCGCAGCTTTGCTGCTCAATGACCGTTAGCTGTCAAATACAAATCCAAACAAGTTTGGCTTTGTGCTTTCCAGCTTTATCGCACAAAAAAAGGCAGGCTTACGAATTTGTTTTTTCGCAAGCCTGCCTCAAATCTACTACTCATTATCTTTTTACTATATACCGGATGGTCACATAGATTGCCCTCACAATATAATATGGGATCATAAGGCTTCCCAATAAACCACCCACAATAACACTCAATGCGATCATTCCAACAGTACCCCCAACATCATAGCCTCTGGGGATTAAAATGATACACATTTTATGTATTCCAAACGGAAGCCCTGCAAGGAACAGGAACATAAATAAATCTGTATTCCCGGTCACTCCCATAATCGTTTTTACCATCCAGAGCCAGAATGCCATAGCTGCCAGTGGTAACAATGCCTTCTTAATCACATCCACGAATGTCATTTTGAACACGCTCCTTATTGTCTGCCCATTCCTCTAACAATTTAAAAATCACATCTTCTATCTGCTCTTTTGTATAACTCTCCGGGAAAAACATCCGGAGCTTCTTTTCCGGCAGCTTCACCTGTAATTTCTCTGTTTTACCCTGGCAACAGATACGATCAATTTCCGGATATGTCAGTAAATGTTCCTTAGAACACTTCTTCATTTCCTGTGCCTGCTTCATGGATGGAACCATTTCATGGTTACCCATATACTGCAGCAATATATCCTGCTCCTCTTTTTTTAAATATGATAATTCAACAGCAGTATTAAACGGGAGCTGTTTATGATCAGCCATATCCAGAAGAACCGGATGTAATTCCGTCAGATGGATATACCTGAGAATCTGCCGTGTACTATCCTCTGAATTTTGGCTGATATCCTCTGCCGCCAACTTCTTGCCAACTTGGCAAGAAGTTAAATCACTTCGTTTGCCCTGACGTTTCAATGCATCATATTTCATCTTATAGGCAAATGCCTTTTCACTGATCAACAGTTCTTCACGCTGAATGTTTGAATCAACCATAATCACAGTCGATTCATCATCTGTCAGATCCTTAATAAGGACTGGCATGGTTTTCAAACCAGCAATCTCACACGCCCTCTTACGGCGGTGCCCTGCTATGATTTCATAACCGCCGGTGTCCTTTATTCTCACAATACCAGGCACCAAAACCCCATGCGTCCTCACACTTTCAGACAACTCAATCATCTTGTCATCATCCAGAACCTTAAACGGATGATTTGAGAAGGAATGCAGATTATCCAGAGCAATCTGTTGGATGCCTGCCTGTTCCTCACTTGTTGTTCCGAACAGGGCATCTAATGACTGTAACGGGATTGGCGTTGATTTCTTTTTACCTGCCATGTTCAAGAACCTCCTCCGTAAAACTCATATATGCTTTCGCAACTTTACCTTTTGGTTCGTATTTAAAAATACTCTGTCCCTCTCTGACCGCTTCTTTCATCCTGACAGAAAATGGAATATAATTGTCAAACACATGAATCTGATTTCCATATGCATTATGAAGCAGTTCCATATTGTTTCTGGCATCATTTGTATGGGCATCCACCATACTGAAAAGGATACCGGCAATCTGCAGTTTCGGGTTAATCTGTCTTCTGACTTTACCGATTGTCTTTAAGAGCTGCTGCAGTCCCTTGATTGGAAGATAGGATGCTTCTACCGGAATCAATACTTCATCCGACGCTGCCAGGGCATTGATGGTGATCATACCCAAAGATGGCATACAATCTATCAAAACTGTATCGTACCTGTCTTTTACCCTGTTTAATATCTGTTTCAGGACAAACTCACGGCTCATTGCATTCACAAGCTGTACTTCTGTTCCTGCCAATCCAATATTGGAACAGATAATATCAATACCTTCCTCTGTATGCTGGATAAAGCAGTCTTCCGGAATATCTTCATCATTCAACACCATTTCCATCAGCGTTGTTAATGTTTCATTACTATTATCGCAGTCACGGAATCCAAATCCAGCAGACACATCTGACTGAGGATCAGCATCCACGACTAACACCTTCTTATTCATAAGAGCCAACCCTACACCAAGATTTGCCGCACATGCGGATTTTCCAGTTCCGCCTTTCTGGTTTACTACTGATATAATTTTTGCCATATTCTTTATCACCTTTCTTTGATCTCAAATAAAAAAGAGGACTGAACCAGACAGCCGGAACTAATGTCCGTGCGAGCTAATTCAGTCCTAAAAATAAGTATATTCAGTTATCACCGCTTTCGTGGTATAGTAAAAACATCTCAGCCATGTACTGAAATCTTTCTCTGTTTTAATTGGTTTTTTATAAAAGATCGGCCTTTCCTTCATAAATTCGTTGTTTCGTTGCAAGAATTTTTCAGGACCAAATCGCCTCAACCCCGCATGTTTACTGGGTTTCTGTTGATTTAGACTTATTTTACCATCAGCATCTCCCATACGCATCCCCGTCCAGTACATGGTCATAAATGCCATATAAGAAAGTCTTTTGTTCATGACACTATCGATAAACTTCCTAAATTCCTCTCCTGTCCAGAAATCCATTTCTTCTGCCTTGCTCTTACCCATACTTCCGGCTTTTGCACAGGGATTACTTTTCAAATCGTAATATCGAACCGCATAATTAAAGATTGCGCTCAACTGGTTATTGATTGTTTTCAGATAAGTGGGTGAATACCCCATTTTAATCAATTCATTCTGCCATTGACGGATGTCAGCTGCAGTAATGTCATTTACCCGCTTATTCCCAAAATACGGGAGAATTTTCAGCTCCACGATATACTTTTTCGTTCTCATGGTATGCTCCCGCAGGCGAGTCTCCATATCTGCACAATACATCTTCCAAAAATCCTCAAACTTCATATCAAAGTCCGCTTTTTGCGTAATAAGGAAATTCCGAAGCCATTCCTCGGCTTCCCTTCTCGTGTTAAATCCCCGCTTC
>CAMFGH010000152.1 GCA_945949875.1 uncultured bacterium | reverse complement strand
GCAGCTTGCGGTATGTAGCGCTTTTTTCCACTGGCTTTGCACGATGGGTGCATTTGTATATAGTAAAATAAAAGTACCTCAAATCGGAAAGTAAAATTCCCAAATATCGGATTGGGAATTTCCCACAATAAAGCAGGACATCTTGAACCACTTAACCAATACCGTTATCCTTTGGTAGAGACCAATCTATTCAAAGGAGGAAAGGAAGATGCTCAAAATGTCCCAAATCAATCATATCAGAGATTTGAGTAAATGTGGATACAATGTTTCTGAAATTCATAGAAAAACAGGGGCTGACCACAAAACAATTGAAAAATATCTTGCAAAGGAGGACTTTTCAGAAGAACCTCCTAAACGAAAAGTTCGAAAATCCATCCTCGATCCGTACAAACCGCTTATTCATGAGTGGATAGAAGAAGATAAAAATCATTGGAGTAAACAACATCATACCGCAAAACGGATCTATGACCGGCTTGTAGCAGAGGAGGGATATACCGGAAGCTATGACACGATCCGCAAATATGTCCATGGGATCCGGAAAGACAGACAGCAGAAAGCAACGCAGGAACTCGTATGGCTTCCAGGATTTGCACAAGTCGATTTTGGGGAATCAGATTTTTATGAGGAAAATATCTGCAGACGAAGAAAATATCTTGTCCTTTCATTTCCATACAGTAATGATGGATATGCACAGGTATTTGGTGGCGAGACTGCGGAATGCGTATGCCAGGGTCTACAGGATATTTTCGAATACATAGGCGGTGTACCGGAAGAACTGGTCTTTGACAATGCAACCGGTGTAGGCCGTAAGATCCATGATAAAGTTGTGGAAACGGAATTATTTTCCCGGTTTCGTGCCCACTATGGTTTTCGGATTCGTTTTTGTAATCCCAAATCAGGATGGGAAAAAGGAAATGTGGAAAACAAAGTAGGTACGATACGAAGAAATATTTTTGTCCCGATCCCCCATTACCACGATATGGTCAGCTATAATAAACAGCTTCTGGATGAACATTTGAAGAAAGCTGCTGAAATGCACTACAAAAAGGGAGAGGTCATTGCGGAACTATTTGAAGAGGACAAACGTCATTTCTCTTCCCTGCCATCAAAACGCTTCAATGTATGCAGATATGATGAATTTAAGTGTGACGGGTATGGAAAAATCTGTATGGAAGGTAAACATTTCTATTCTACAAAACCGGAAAATCATGGTGAGAAAGTATGGGTAGGTATCAGGGCACACTTCATTGAAATACTCAATCCAGATGGCACGATACTTATACGCCACAAGCGGGAATATGGTGACACAAGGACAGATACCTCTGATTATAGCACAACACTTGAAGTACTCTCCCGGAATTCCGGGGCATGGAGAAACAGTGGTGTCCGGGCAGATGCATCTGAGATACTGCGTGATTATCTGGATTCCTTACCAAAACCGGAATTAAAGGCAGGATTACGGCTGCTAAACGAAGTTGCCCATGAGTATGGCTATGAAGCCTCTTTAAAAGCAATGGAAATGGCTGTGGAGAATGGAAATGTCAATAAAAGTGATGTTACTGTTCTGGCTGCTCGTATTACAGGTTATGGAATTGAAACACCGCCGGAAAATGGACCCAATCTAAGTATATATGATGAACTGTTTATATATGGTCAAAATACGTTATCCGAGGAGGTGCATGCATCATGATCACAGCAAAGCAACAGGCAGAAACAGATCAGGCAATCATGGAAGCCTGCAAAAAACTATTTTTTACTACAGCGATTCCTGAAATGTGTAAAACAGAAGGAACTCCCAAGCAGATAGAGTATCTTAAAGATGCTCTGCTGCGTGAGCTGGCCAGGCGTGAGGAAAACAAAAAGGCAAGGCTTATCAAGCGTGCACACTTTCCTGTTTACAAAGCATTTGAAGGGTATTCATATAAACAGGTGCAGCTTCCACCAGCACTCACAAAAGAAGAACTGGAAAATGTCAGTTTTATAAATCAGAAGCAGAATCTCGTGCTGTATGGACCTGTAGGAGTTGGAAAAACACATATGGCGATAGCTGCAGGTATCAAAGCCTGTATGTTGGGATATAAAACAAGATTTTATACGGTAACAGAGCTTGTATTAAAACTCGCAGAAGCACGGAAGAATGGTACGCTTGAGCGACTCCGTAATGATCTGAACAATCAGGATCTGCTTATCCTTGATGAATGGGGATATGTACCAGTAGACAGAGACGGATCAGAGTTGTTATTTCAGGTGATTTCAGACAGTTATGAAAGTAAAAGCATGATTTTAACCACCAATCTGGAATTCTCTAAATGGGGAAGCATATTTACTGATGAACAGATGGCTGCTGCAATGATTGATCGTCTGGTACATCATGGACATTTGATTCTCTTTTCAGGGAAGAGCTACAGAATGGAACACGCACTTATGCGACAGACTGCACCACAATCATATGAAAATGTTTCCTGCTGATATATGGGAATATCCTATTCCTAAGATTGGGAATTTTTCTTTCCGATTTTTGGGAAAAACACTTGACGAAATACATTCATTAATGTAGGTACATATACTTTTTTTGTTCTTGGATTCTATAACATTATTTATTTCATCATACTCTTCCCGAATCAAGAAAAAACGAATTCCTACCGGCTCTTTTTCTAAATGCAGTGACAACTTTATCTGTCTTATCAAATCATTATACATTGCCAATCTCTTTCCTTCATAACTTAAGAAGCCTCATTGTAAATAAAGAAGATGACATACCTCTTGGGGCACGCCATCCTCCATATGAATCATTATTAATCAAGTGTTACCTGATCCAGCTTTAACCATTTCATCGAAAGCTCCATAAGTGTGCCATCTTCACGCATTTCCGCTAACGCCTCATTAATTCTGCTGATAACTTCTTTATTCTTTTCGTTATCCTTTACAAATGGATAAGCGGACACAGATGTCGCAAGCGGCTCCATCTCAGCCACTTCAGTTTCACAAGCC
>CAMFGH010000151.1 GCA_945949875.1 uncultured bacterium | reverse complement strand
TTCCATCCAGAGAAGAACTTCTTTCCAAATTGCTTGGCAGCTTACAGTCACCTATTACAAATCTTGCTCGTGTTCTTAATCAGATCGCAGAGCAGGGTGGAGCACCGGCAGAAGCAGCAGCACCTGCAGAAGAAGCACCAGCAGCTGAATAATCCGGCTGACCTATATCTGATGGGCGTCTGCCCACAGATGATATCTTGAAAACAACTTATCAAATAGAAAAATGGAGGAAATTAAAATGGCAAAATTAACCACACAGGAATTCATTGATGCTATCAAAGAATTATCCGTATTAGAATTAAATGATTTAGTAAAAGCTTGTGAAGAAGAATTCGGCGTATCTGCAGCAGCAGGCGTTGTAGTTGCAGCAGCAGGTGCTGGCGCAGCAGAAGCAGCAGAAGAAAAGACAGAATTCGATGTTGAATTAACAGAAGTTGGCGCAGAAAAGATCAAAGTTATCAAAGTTGTTCGTGAAGTAACAGGTCTTGGTCTGAAAGAAGCTAAAGAAGCTGTAGAAGGCGCTCCAAAGGTATTAAAAGAAGGCGCATCTAAAGAAGAAGCTGAAGACATAAAGAAGAAACTGGAAGAAGTAGGCGCTAAAGTTACATTAAAGTAATTTGATCTTCGTTTACAAATGTAATGAATAAATGGTCCCTGGGGAGACTCCCCGGGGGCTATTTCTCTTTTGGATTACTATTCTGATAATATCTTTCATCAATATTTCTATATGCCATTCATAAATATTTCTCTATACCTTTCGTAAATTTTTCTTGACTGGCAATTTTCCTTGTAGTAAAATGGATAGTGCACTATTGTGGTGTGGTAGGCATTTTTGCGTTAAAAAACAGTGTAAAAACGCTTTATTTCGCCCGAAATACCGATAGATAGGCAATAAAATAAAGAACGGGGTGAATGTCAATGGAAAAAAACAGATTACGTCCTATGGCTTCCGGCAAGCAGATACGTATGAGTTATCAACGACAAAAAGAGGTTCTGGAGATGCCCAACCTGATCGAAGTTCAGAAGAACTCCTATCAGTGGTTTTTAAAAGAAGGCTTGAAAGAAGTTTTCGATGATATCTCTCCAATCGCAGATTATGGCGGACAGCTTAGCCTGGAGTTTGTTGACTTCGAATTGTGCGAAGATGACGTTAAGTATTCTATTGAAAAATGTAAGGAAAGAGACGCTACTTATGCAGCTCCTTTGAAAGTAAGAGTTCGTCTTTATAATAAAGAAAAAGAAGAGATCAGCGAACATGAAATCTTCATGGGCGACCTTCCACTTATGACCGAAACCGGCACTTTTGTTATTAATGGTGCAGAACGTGTTATTGTCAGCCAGCTGGTTCGTTCCCCGGGTATTTATTATGATATAACAAAGGCTAAGTTTGGTAAGGAATTATATGCATGTACTGTGATTCCAAACCGTGGTGCCTGGCTTGAATATGAAACAGATGCCAACGACGTATTTTATGTACGTGTTGACCGTACCAGAAAAGTTCCGATCACCGTGTTGATCAGAGCTCTTTTCGGCATCAACGAGGTAGATGAAGATCTGAAAAACAGAGTTGGTACCAACGAGCAGATTCTTGAACTTTTCGGTGATGAACCTAAATTGCAGGCAAGCTTTGCAAAGGATTCTTCTACAAATTATAAAGAAGGTTTATTAGAGTTATACAAAAAGATTCGTCCAGGCGAACCTCTCAGCGTGGACAGTGCAGAATCTCTTATCAGAGGTATGTTCTTTGACCCCAGACGTTATGACCTTGCCAAAGTCGGTAGATATAAATTTAATAAGAAATTAATGTTCCGAAACAGAATCAGACATCAGATTCTGGCTGAGGATGCTGTGGATACTACAACAGGTGAAGTGATTGCAGCAGCCGGTACAGAAGTAACAGCTGAAATCGCTGATGCCATTCAGAATGCTGCTATTCCTGCTGTATGGGTTCAGACCCCGGAGAAAAATGTAAAGATCTTATCCAATATGATGGTTGATCTGAAGAAATATGTGGATTGTGAACCAAAAGAACTGGGTATTACAGAATTAGTTTATTATCCGGTACTTGCTCAGATTCTGGAAGAATATGAGGGTGATCTGGAAGCAATCAAATTTGCCATTAAGAAAAATGTACATGAACTGGTTCCGAAGCATATTACAAAAGAAGACATTCTGGCTTCCATTAACTACAATATGCATCTGGAATATGGTATTGGTAATGCCGATGATATCGATCATCTGGGCAACAGACGTATCCGTGCCGTAGGTGAACTTTTACAGAATCAGTATCGTATCGGTCTGTCCAGACTGGAAAGAGTTGTTCGTGAAAGAATGACAACACATGATACAGAAAGTGTATCTCCACAGTCTCTGATCAATATCAAACCGGTACAGGCAGCCGTGAAAGAATTCTTTGGTTCTTCCCAGTTGTCCCAGTTTATGGATCAGACAAACCCACTTGGTGAATTAACACATAAGAGACGTTTGTCGGCCCTTGGTCCTGGTGGTCTTTCCAGAGATCGTGCCGGATTCGAGGTTCGAGACGTTCACTATACACACTACGGAAGAATGTGCCCGATTGAGACACCTGAAGGTCCTAACATCGGTCTGATCAACTCTCTGGCATGTTATGCCCGTATTAACGAATATGGTTTTGTAGAAGCACCATATCGTAAGATTGATAAAACAGATCCGGAAAATCCAAGAGTAACCGATGAAGTTGTTTACATGACAGCAGATGAAGAAGATAACTATCATGTAGCACAGGCATCCGCTCCACTGGATGAAAACGGATATTTCATAGGACGTAATGTGTCCGGTCGTTATAGAGAAGAAACACAGGACTATCCAAAGAAGAAATTCGATTACATGGATGTGTCCCCTAAGATGGTATTCTCAGTTGCGACTGCACTGATTCCGTTCCTTCAGAACGATGATGCGAACCGTGCCCTGATGGGTTCCAACATGCAGCGTCAGGCAGTACCCCTTCTGTTCCC
>CAMFGH010000150.1 GCA_945949875.1 uncultured bacterium | reverse complement strand
CGTCAGGGAACACAGAAAGCAAAAACACGTTCTGAAGTTTCCGGTGGCGGAAGAAAACCTTGGAGACAGAAAGGTACCGGTCATGCAAGACAGGGTTCCACAAGAGCTCCACAGTGGACTGGCGGTGGCGTTGTATTCGCTCCGGTTCCGAGAGATTATTCTTTCAAAATGAACAAGAAAGAAAAGAGAGCAGCACTGAAATCTGTTCTTTCTGATAAAGTTGCTTCCGGCAAACTTATCGTTCTTGATGAACTGAAATTTGATGAAATCAAGACAAAGAAATTCCAGGCAGTTTTAACTAACCTGAAAGTAGAAGAAAAGGCATTAGTTGTTTTAGGAGAAAAGGATGATGTAGTGATCAAATCTGCAAACAACCTTCCTTTCGTACAGACAGCTCTGCCAAACACAATCAACGTTTATGACGTTCTGAAAGCAGGCACACTCATCCTGACAAAGGATGCAGTAGCAAAAATTGAGGAGGTGTATGCATAATGGCAGATATTAAATATTATGACGTTATCCTGAAACCGGTTGTTACAGAAAAAAGTATGGCTGGCATGGGCGACAAAAAATACACATTCCTGGTTCATCCTGATGCAACAAAAACTCAGGTAAAAGATGCTGTAGAAAGAATGTTCGAGGGTGCTAAAGTTGCATCCGTTAACACAATGAACTTAGATGGCAAAAAGAAAAGACGTGGTATGGTAGTTGGTAGAACAGCTAAAACCAAAAAAGCTATCGTTCAGTTAACAGCAGACAGCAAAGATATTGAAATTTTCACAGGACTGTAAAATCAATAGTCCGCAGGGCTGCAAAATATAGCAATATATAGTTAATGTCCAAAGTAGTATTTAAGTAAAGGAGAAACAATCATGGGAATTAAAACATACAACCCATATACACCTTCCAGAAGAAACATGACTGGTTCTGATTTCTCTGAAATCACAAAAAAGACTCCTGAAAAATCTCTGCTGGCATCCAAGAAAAAAACAGCAGGACGTAACAATCAGGGTAAAATCACTGTAAGACACCATGGTGGTGGAAACAGACAGAAATACAGAATCATCGACTTTAAGAGATATAAAGATGGTGTTCCGGCAACAGTAATGGGTATCGAATACGATCCAAACAGAACAGCAAACATCGCACTGATCTGCTATGCAGACGGTGAAAAAGCTTACATCATTGCTCCGGACGGATTAAAAGATGGCATGAAAGTCATGAACGGTCCTGAAGCAGAAGTAAGAATCGGTAACTGCTTACCACTGGAAAACATTCCTGTAGGTACACAGATTCACAACATTGAACTGTATCCTGGAAAAGGTGGTCAGTTAGTTCGTTCCGCAGGTAACAGCGCACAGCTGATGGCTAAGGAAGGCAAATATGCAACTCTCAGACTCCCATCCGGCGAAATGAGAATGGTTCCTATCGTTTGTAGAGCAACTGTTGGTGTTGTTGGTAATACAGACCATAACCTTATCAATATTGGTAAAGCAGGACGTAAACGTCACATGGGTATCAGACCTACTGTTCGTGGTTCCGTTATGAACCCGAATGACCATCCACACGGTGGTGGTGAAGGTAGAGCACCTATCGGACGTCCAGGCCCATCTACACCTTGGGGCAAACCTGCACTTGGCTTAAAGACCCGTAAAAAGAAAAAAGCTTCTAACAAACTGATTGTAAGAAGAAGAGACGGTAGAGCTATCAAATAATTGAGGAGGAAATACAATGGCTAGATCACTGAAAAAAGGACCATTTGCAGATGCAAGCTTACTGAAAAAAGTAGACGCTTTAAATGCATCCGGACAGAAACAGGTTATCAAAACCTGGTCCCGTCGTTCTACAATTTTCCCATCTTTTGTGGGCCATACAATTGCAGTTCATGACGGTAGAAAACATGTTCCGGTATATGTAACAGAAGATATGGTTGGACATAAACTCGGTGAGTTCGTTGCAACCAGAACATATAGAGGACACGTTAAGGAAGATAAAAAATCGAAAGTTAAATAAAAGGTGCCGAAAGGCATTGGAAGCGCAAAATTGAAGGAAATGTGGCTGGGGTAAACTATTCCGGACATCTTTTCCAACAATTTATGCAGCGCTTTGCCTGACAAAGCACAAACGTTGGAAGGAGGTTCATTCTATGGCTAAAGGACATAGATCCCAAATCAAAAGAGAGAGAAATGTGCAGAAAGATACAAGACCTTCAGCTAAGTTATCCTACGCTAGAGTTTCTGTACAGAAAGCATGTTTCGTTTTAGATGCCATCAGAGGCAAAGATGTAACAACAGCCTTAGCTATCCTGGAATACAATCCAAGATATGCATCCGGTATTATTAAAAAATTATTAGAATCAGCTATCGCAAACGCTGAAAACAACAACGGCATGAACGCAGCCAACCTCTACATCGAGGAATGTTATGCAAATAACGGTGCAATCATGAAACGTGTTAGACCAAGAGCACAGGGTAGAGCTTACAGAATCGAACACAGAATCAGCAATATCAAAATTGTGCTTAATGAGAGATAGGAGGAAAAATCATGGGACAGAAAGTTAATCCTCATGGCTTAAGAGTCGGCGTTATCAAAGATTGGGATTCCAAATGGTATGCTGATGGTGAATTCGCTGATTTCTTAGTAGAAGATTACGAGATCAGAAAATTCCTGAAAAAGAAATTATATGCTGCTGGCATTTCCAAGATCGAAATCGAAAGAGCATCTGACAGAGTAAAAGTTATCATCTACACAGCTAAACCTGGTGTTGTTATCGGTAAAGGCGGTGCAGAAATCGAAGTAACAAAGAAAGAACTTTCCAAGATCACAGATAAGAAAGTTTTAGTTGATATCAAAGAAATCAAGAGACCAGACAAGGATGCTCAGTTAGTAGCTGAGAACATTGCACTTCAGCTGGAGAACCGTGTTTCTTTCAGAAGAGCAATGAAATCTTGTATGGGTAGAACAATGAAGGCAGGCGCACTTGGTATCAAAGCTGCAGTATCCGGCCGTCTGGGCGGTGCTGATATGGCTCGTACAGAGTTCTACAGCGAAGGTACTATTCCACTTCAGACA
>CAMFGH010000149.1 GCA_945949875.1 uncultured bacterium | reverse complement strand
ACCAGAATTTGATTCGAAAATAAAAAAGTCCTTGATAATAAAGGGCTAAATATATCAGTTCTTGACAGGAATTATAGATTGGATTTGGTCCAGGAACTCCAATGTTTGGAGTCGATGATTTAGGTTTGTCATACATATGCACTTGTTGTACTACTTTACCATTATCAGCAACAGATCAATGAGACAGACAATGAAGACGTTTATGAAGATATCAGGCATTGGCTGATTCGTCATTTGTAATTTGATTTATTCTTTGTTCATTGTGGAAAATATGCGAGTTTGGTATAATATTTTTCAAACGAATGGAATGATATACAGAATAGGAGGGATTGATAAGTGTCGGATATTACAAAAAGAGCATTAGAGGCATCTCTTAAAAAGATGTTACTAAAAAAACCGGTTACCAAAATTACAATTAGTGATATTACAGAAGACTGCGGTGTCAATCGTGCAACTTTTTATTATCATTTCAAAGATATTTATGACCTCATTGAATGGTCCTGTGAGGAGGATTCCCGCATAGCAGCAAATGGAAATACTACATATGATACATGGGAACAGGGATTTCTGAATATTTTTCAAGCCGTAGAAGAAAACAAGCCTTTTATACTTAATGTTTACCATCATGTGAGTCAGGAACAGATTATTCAATATCTGTACAGGGTTGTTTATCAATTGATTATTAACGTTGTTGAAGAATGTGCACAAGGCATGAGTGTCAGGGAGGAGGATAAAAAATTTATTGCCGATTTTTACAAGTATGCTTTTGTAGGTATGATGCTGGACTGGATACGGCAGAACATGAAACCATCACCGGAAAAGATGATTTTCAAACTGAGTAATTTAATAGAGGGAGATATCATTCGTATGCTTGAAAAATGCCAGATTGATAAGCCATATAATAATATCAACAAATAATGGAATTTGTCGAAAAAAACAACAATATAGCCCCATCATCGAAGAATTCGATGATGGGGCTATTCTGTTGATTGAGAGTAGTTATCCTACAATGTATATTGAGGATGTAATTGAAAAATATATAACAAATTGAAATTCAGGAGGTATGATTATGTATTATTCAAGTGGAAACTATGAAGCTTTTGCACATCCGAAGAAACCAGAAGGAGTAGATCACAAATCAGCTTATATTATTGGTACAGGGCTGGCAGCACTTTCAGCCGCATGTTACCTTGTCCGTGATGGTCAGATGAAAGGTGAACGTATACACATTTTTGAAAAAGATCCGATTCCTGGTGGTGCCTGTGATGGGTTTGAATATCCGGGTGTAGGTTATGTAATGCGTGGCGGACGTGAAATGGATAACCATTTTGAAGTTATGTGGGATTTATTCCATTCTATCCCATCTATTGAAACTGAGGGAGTCAGTGTATTGGATGAGTATTATTGGCTCAATAAAGAAGATCCGAATTACTCCCTTTGCCGTGCTACTGTCAACCGGGGACAGGATGCACATACAGATAAGAAATTTGCAGTTTCAGACAAAGCACAGATGGAGATCATGAGGCTGTTTTTCACGCCGGATGAAGAATTGTATGATAAACGTATTGATGAATATTTTGACGATGAAGTATTTGATTCAAACTTCTGGCTGTACTGGCGGACGATGTTTGCGTTTGAAAACTGGCACAGCGCACTGGAAATGAAGCGTTACATTAAGCGGTATATTCACCATATTGGAGGGCTTCCTGATTTCACCGCTCTGCGCTTTACAAAATATAATCAGTATGAGAGTATGATCCTTCCGATGGTAAAATATCTGGAAAATGCCGGTGTCGTATTCCACTATAATACAAAGGTTGTAAATGTTGAGTTTGATGTTACATTCAACAGAAAACAGGCTACCCGTATTGAAATTGAGACGGAAGGTGAAACACATTTCGTAGCCCTCACAGAGGATGATCTTGTGTTCATCACAAATGGTGGATGTGTGGAAAATTCTGCAATGGGATCCCAGAATACACCGGCTCCATATAATCCGGAAATCAAGCCAGGTGGCGGATGGGATATGTGGAGACGTATTGCCGCCCAAAGCCCTGACTTTGGAAATCCGGATAAATTCTGTTATGACAGTGAGCTGTGCAACTGGATGAGTGCCACTGTGGAGACACTTGATCAAAGAATTATTCCATATATCACAAATATCTGTAAACGAGATCCGTTTACTGGTAAAGTGGTCACCGGCGGTATTGTATCTGTAAAAGATTCCAGCTGGCTTTTGAGTTGGACGATTAACCGTCAGCCACAGTTCCGTTCCCAGCCAAAAGACCATTGTCTCGTTTGGGTATATGCGCTCTTTAATGACAGACCTGGTGACTATGTCAAAAAGCCAATGAGAGATTGTACAGGAAAAGAGATCTGTATGGAATGGCTGTACCATATTGGTGTGCCGGAAAACGAGATCGAAGAACTGGCTGAGAACAGTGCAAACACAGTTCCAGTTATGATGCCTTATATTGATGCCTTTTTCATGCCACGTAATGATACGGATCGTCCAAAAGTTGTGCCTGATGGAGCAGTAAACTTTGCATTTATTGGCCAGTTTGCCGAGACCGCAAAGGATACTATTTTTACAACAGAGTATTCCATGCGTACCGGTATGGAAGCTGTTTATACCTTGCTTAATGTAGACCGTGGAGTTCCGGAAGTTTGGTGCAGCACATATGATGTGAGAGATCTTTTGAATGCGACTGTCAAATTGCGTGATGGAGAACCACTAACTCAGATGAATCTGGGAATCAAGGAAAAGATTGCTGTTAAAAAGGCTTTAGACTTTATCAAAAACACAGACGTGGAAAAATTGCTGAAAGAATATCATGTTATTTGAGTTTGAAAAAATGAAATAATCATATTCTTTTCCATGATAAACAAATAAGCAAATGCTTTCCTTAGTCGACATTTGTGTCGGCAATGGGAAGCTTTTATCGATCTTGGACTTTGAATGAATCCAGACAAACATGTTACGATTGCCTAGTTTTTGGATATATAGAAGACGTTTGCCTATAGAAGAAGAATGAAATAGTATTTAGAATTTAGGCAAGAAAAAGAGAATGGAGGTGAAAATATTGAAAAAGATTCGTATGGCAAGAGATGGGTATGTTTTGATTTCAATTATTTTCTATATAGTTGGAATCGTATGTATGACAATACCATCTATATCCCCACTGGTGCTATGTATCACAGGGG
>CAMFGH010000148.1 GCA_945949875.1 uncultured bacterium | reverse complement strand
AGTCAGTTGATTGACATTCTTAATGAAAGTGCTACCGGACGTATTCCAAAGAAAAAGGTAACGCTGTCAGAAAAGAAATTAAATAAATACTTTCCACCACACTACTCTTCAGCAGACATGGAGAAAGTGATTGAGGATCTTCTGATCCAGTGGAAGGAACAAGGAGGTGCTGAGCATGGCATTTGATTATTACTACGGTATATCGTCTGAGCAATACAGTTTTTACAGAATTCCAAAGAGCCTGATGTTTGGGGATGACTTTCGAGAGTTATCCCTCCAGGCAAAACTTCTTTACGGACTACTCCTAGACCGAATGGGAATGTCCTCAAAGAGAAAATGGATTGATAACGAAAATCGTGTTTATGTAGAATATCCGATTTCTGAGATACAAGATGACATGAATGTTTCAAAGAAGAAGGCAATCGAATACCTGAAAGAACTTGAAGCAGTCGGTCTGGTCATGAAAAAGGTGATCGGTTTTGGTTCACCCAATCGCTTGTATGTAAAGAATTATGTGGTTTCACAGCACGCATAAACATTTCAGAAGTTTAGAAATCGACACTCCTTGAGGTGCCGAAATGGAAAAGGAGGAATGTTCATGGAACAACAAAAACCGCAGTTCCGTTACTACTACGGAGATGAATCTGAGCAATTCAGTTTCTTTAAAATACCGAAACTATTGATCACCCACGAGTTATTCCGGAACCTGTCAAATGATGCCAAGATCCTGTATGGGCTACTCTTAGATCGAATGAGTTTATCCCAGAAAAATAAGTGGTATGACGAGGAAAACAGGGCTTATATCGTATGCAGCATCGAGGAAATCACGGAATTATTGAATTGTAGTCGAAACAAAGCAATAAAATCCCTTCAGGAACTTGATACGGAAAAAGGAATCGGACTGATCGAAAAACGTCGTATGGGCCAGGGAAACAATACCATCATATATGTAAAGAATTTCTTACTTGCCCAGGAAAAGAATTCGCAGCAATCGAATGCTGAAACAATTTCAGAAGTCCAAAATGTAAACTTCCAGAAGTCCAAAATATGGACTTCTAAAAGTCCAAAAAATCAACTTCTAGAAGTCCAAAATATGGACTATAATAATACTTATAATATTAAAACAGATAATAGTGAGACTATTGATTCTAATCGAATCATATCTAGGGATGAACAACGATATGATGAACGATTGGATGCCGAAGCAGAGCTAAAAGCTTATCAATCTCTGATCAAAGAGAATATTGAGTATGATTGTTTGATGGTTAGCTATCCGACAGAAAGGGATACCATAGAAGGTATCTATGAGTTGATCGTAGAAACTGTCATGTCAAGTGGTGAGAAGATCCTTATCGCAAGCAACTGGTATCCTACAGCCTTAGTAAAATCAAAATTCCTAAAGCTTAATGTAATGCACGTTCAATACGTCCTGGATATGTTACGTGCAAATACATCAAAGGTACGTAACATCAAGAAGTACATACTGGCTTCGCTCTTTAACGCACCATCAACCATAGACAGTTATTATCGTGCAGAAGTGAATCATGACTTTCCACAGTACGCTTCTGCCAAGTAAGAAGGAGGACTGAAAAATGTTTATTCTTAAACTAATTGCAAAAATCTGTGTGTTACCATTAATTCTTGTTTTGGCTGTTCTCTTAGGAATCGTCAAGCTGTTTGTAGGCATCTATAATGTTGCAAGGAGCCTGTTTACATTCTTACTGGGAGCTTTGATTGTTCTTACCATTATCTATTACCAGGATTGGTTGCAGGTAGGATTTCTGGCTGTGCTTTCTGGAATTGGCTTTGCGATTTTGTTTGTTGGAATTGCATTTGAAGTCATGATTGAAGAGTTTATTGAAAGATTAGGTATGTTTGTAATGTCATGATGAAAACAACCTAAAAAGTAAGCAATAACATCGTAAGTCGAGCGTATTTGTAGAAGTTGTGATTGACTTGAAGAAAAAAATAGAGAGAATATTATTAGCATAACGGAGAATGATACATATGAGCATAGAAAGAGATGAATATATCCAATTACCTCCCCTTAAAAAAGATACAGATCCGGAAGTACTGATCGCCTTGTGGGAATATATGAAAATGCCGGAGGAAAGTCAAAAAGTAGTTTTTTCAACAATGAAAGAATTGAATGATTGTGGTGAAGATGGGATTTTTCCCCAACCTGAGGCTTACCGGAGTTTACCGTCAGAAAATGTGGAACAGTTTGAAAAAGTAATGAAGAACATTATTGGCAATATGATCGTTGAGGCCTGTGATATGGCATGCTGGGTATATAAGCATAAATATGTCGATGGATTGACATTGGAACAGATGTTAGATAAAGATACGGGTGCAGAACAGTATATTATTGCTATGGATATCTTGTTTGACAAATATATGAATATGAAAGATGAGGATGACAAAAATGATATTGACCCTGTTGAACCATCATAAGTAAAAAGGTGTAACTCTTATTTTCTATTGATTTGAATAAAAGAGACGAAAACCCGATATCTATCACCTTCGTGTGATTCATTTCACACGGAGGTTTCTTTATGCTCTTTATTCTCATCTTTCTCTTAGAAAAAAAGACCTCTCACTTATATGGGAGATGAGAGTCCATATACAACATGGAAATGAAAAAACCTCGCTATGGAAGAAATATGATTTTGTTGATATAATCAGAATATGGTTCGGGAGGGATACAGATGGGATTATTTCGGAAAAAAGGAAGATCTGACATAGACGCATGGGCAAAAGCCATGATCCAGGGATATAAAAAGGGAATGCCGATAGATAAAGCACTTTTGGAGCAGGCAACCGATCAGAGCATCAGAAATGACTGCCGGATTATTAGAGAAAGTGTTCAGATTGTTATGCGTTCTTCTGATTATGAGGTTCGTGAAGAACGGAAAAAATTAATCGAAGAAAGATATCAGCATTTGAAGACACTACTTCCCTTTGTAGATGCGGATCAGTTGAAGTTATATGACGAGGCAATGAAACAGATTGACCGTCTGAATCAGCAGATTGAAAGAAGAAACGAAACACAGAAAGAAAATATTCGACAGAAAAGAAAGCAAAAGCAGGATGCATTCTGGGAAGTAACTGGTGTTTCTTATATGATGGATGAGTTCAGCGATTCTAAGAAAAAGAAGAAATGATATGACGTGGAGGAATGATAGATGGTAAAACCGATAATGAAAGACGTGTTCTTTCTGGGACAAAAATCAGA
>CAMFGH010000147.1 GCA_945949875.1 uncultured bacterium | reverse complement strand
GCTGATGTTCTCATCGAATATCTATCTCTCCAAAGGGGGCCCTGATTCAGTAATGTCATTAACTTAAGAAAATTTCGATTATTGTAATAAGTGTTCAGATTAGCTTTCTTGAAAAATCACAAGATTTACGCATAACAAATAAACAAACCAAAAGTCTGCTTTTTGCCAGCTATATTCATTTGAATAATTTTTTATCCTATACGGTATGCGAAACTAACCCATCGTTTCTTTATTACTCGACGCTGATATTGTCGGTGTGGTCTTTGGGGCGATAGTTCTTTCTTAATCAGACCTTCAACATCTATCGTTACAAATGTCTGGCGCAGATAATGCCTGCATATTTGAATTGCCATTGTGTAGTTTAATTGGTATGTGTACTTACGGTTTCTTTCTTCCAGTATGATATTTGCTGAAATAATTTCACAAAAATTATACAGGATCAGTTTTGCGTAAATTTCCTGACAGATATATTCCACATTTTTAGAGTGAAGATTTGTCAGGCCAATCGTATATTTCAGCTCACGGAAAGAAGTTTCGATTCCCCATCGCATATGATAAAGTTCCTTGATCTTTTCAGGTGGGAATTCTTCTTTATCCAGGTTGCTGGCTATACATTCATAAACTCCATTTTCCAGCTGAAACTGTGTGAGTCTGAGATGAAGTGTATAAAACAAATTCTCAGAATCAAGAAAGTCAAATGGCGATGAATTTGAGAGATATTTATAACCTTTCGTTTTATAAAACTTTTGTTTACGGGTCATAATCAGTTCGATTTCTTCGTCAAATTCACAGGATACCGGCAAAGAAAGGCTTCCAGAAATGCTGCCTTTTTTCGAGGTATCTTTAATCCGGATTAGATAAAAGAGACCACGTTCCTGAATATTTGCAAAAATGTTATAAGTTTCGTATCCACGATCTGCCATAATGATAGTCTTCTGATTTGCAGTCAGCTTTTTAATCATTTCAATCATGGCAGAGGATTCATTTTCTTCATAAGGCTCCTGAATCAGAGCATCGACATATCGCCTGCTTTGGAGGTCATACAAGGCATTAAGATGCAGTTGATTAAAACCAAAAGTTCCTTCTTTACCAGCAAAATACGTGTGTGGATTTAGTGGATCACGAAATATATTCAAGTCAGAACCATCACAGGCAAGTAACTGGTAGCCTTGGTATTTTTTGTTACATAATATCTGCTCATGAAATTTATGAAATAAATATTCCATGGTATCTGGTTTCAATTTGTTCCTTTGTTTTATGAAACCAGAACGGGTTATTTGATTCAGATCATAATTAAAATATTTGTGTAATTCTGAGTTAAGTGAACCACCTTCCATAGTAAGTAGAAAGTTTATTGTCGAGGTAAAGTTCATCTTTCGATTTCTGGTAAAATCATGCCCAGGATTTTTGACGTAATCTTCTATCTGACTGGACATGCTGGAAATGGCAGCGTTGAGTTTGTTGCGGACATAATCAGCGTAAAAGTTCATTAGCAATTCCTCCTAAAATGTATTCATTCAAGGAGGCTTCGCCACATTTTTTCTGACATTTGTCAAGACTTTGTTCTGTTTTATTTTATAAATTTTCTTAAGTTAATGACATTACCTGAATCAGGGCTCCCTTTAAAATACAAAAATTCACAGAAAGGGACAGAAAAATATGATGAAAACAATGGAAAAGAGACAGGAAGCAAGAAAGAACCAGGAGAGAACTTTAAAAAGAATGATGGCTTATCAGAAAAAAGCCGAGCAGATGGTCAGCAGGAAAAGAATGAACCATCACATGATCAGAAAGGGGTAAAAGCGTATGATGAACAGAAAAGAATTTTATGAATATGTCAAAGATAATGTAAAAGACTATTTGCCGGATTCATATCAGAATGGAGAAATCCGTATTGAAGAAGTTGCAAAAAATAATGGATTAAGGTTGACTGGCATTTCAATTCCACAGGGTGATCAAAGAGCTGTGCCGATGGTATATCTGGATTCTCTTTATATGGAATATGTCAATGGAAAAAATCTGGATTCCTGTGTGGGTGATGTGGCAGATATGCGTATTGAAGTGCAGGACAAAGCGGCATTTATCAATATGGGTCTTCCGGATATTTTGGATTATGAAAAAATGAAGGACAAATTACAGGTGAGAATCTGTGACCGGGAATGGAATGAAGAACGCCTGGCTGATAAAGTTGTTACCGAACATGGAGATTTTGCAGCATATTACGCAGTGAATGTGGAAGAAAACGAGGGAGGAATTGGTAGTATTCCGGTTACTGTCAATCTTATGAATGAATGGGGTGTGACAGCAGAACAAATCCAGGCAGATGCAGTGGCGGCAGACAGAAATCGTGGTGTTGTTTTGATGGACATGAATGAAATGATAAAATCCATGATTTTTGGTGAAGAAGCAGAAAATCTTTTGAATGAAAAACTGAATGTTGAAGCAATGGAAAATCCAATGTTCTGTCTTTCAAATGCACAAAAAATGAATGGTGCATCACTGTTACTGCAGGAAGATATTCGTAAGCAGATCGGTGAATGCCTGGGAAGTGATTATTTTGTTCTTCCCTCTTCAATTCATGAGGTGCTGATTCTTCCTGATAACGGAATGTTTGAAGTACCGGAATTAAATGCCATGGTACAGGAAGTCAATGAGACGCAGGTAGAGAGGCAGGAACAGCTTTCGGATAAGGTTCAGTTCTGTGATGGAAAGACAGCAGTTATGGAAAATGCCGAACGCAGGGAAGCACGTCTGGAGAAAGAAAAAGCAGCAGAAAAAGCAACTGGGAGAACAGAAGCAAAAGGTGGAATCCATGGAAAACTGGAGAAAGCCAAGGCGGAGATCAAAGCAAAAGGGACAGATACAATCCCAAAGAATAGGGCGAAAGACCTTGCCTCAGTATTATAACGAGAAATAACGATGATTTTGAGGGGACTGTGTGAGCAGTCCCTAATTTTATGAAGATGGAGGAGAAAAGAATATGGACTGGTGTTTATATGGTGATGATAAAAGAAAGGAAATGGATAGAGATTTAAAACCGGAATATCTTTTGGATGACTTACGGAGATATCAGGATGTATTTGGTGAAGAATTTGGTGTAAAAGAGCTTCTTATGCTGGAGGATATCCGGGTAAAGGCTATGATTGCCGGAGCACTTGCAGATATGCCGGAATTTCTTATTGATCAGATTGGAAAAGCAAGTAACAGTAGTAATTTTCCTTCTATGACAAGGGCAATGGAACGGATTGCCGATGTTGTAGAAGAAAAGTGGGAAGAAGAAAGGGAGTAACAGATGGCAAATAAATTATATGCAATGGAACTTCTGACGGAGGAAGTGGCAAAGGATGTTGCTGCCAATCCGCAGGAATGGATGCGGTTTCTAAATACTGCATCCAGGCTGTACCGGTACACTTTTCCGGAACAGCTCTTGATCTATG
>CAMFGH010000146.1 GCA_945949875.1 uncultured bacterium | reverse complement strand
GTCAGTCTGCTGATAAAACTGGATTTGTCGTTAATATCTTTATAAAGTCCCTCAATATCGGTTAAGAAAACCAGTTTATCCGCTCCCACTGCTTTTGCAATGGCACACGCAGCATCATCTGCATTGATATTATAAGTCTGGAACTCATCATCCAGGCCGATTGGTGCCACGATAGGAAGAAAATCATTGTCGATCAGATCATACAGAATCTTCGCATTTACTTCTTTTACATCACCCACAAAACCGATGTCCTGTCCCTCTGAGTACTTTTTATCCACCTTCAGCAGGCCGCCATCTTTTCCGCTTACACCCACTGCTTTCACGCCCAGCTCCTGTACCATGGTAACCAGGCTCTTATTTACTTTATTCAGGACCATCTCTGCGATCTCCATGGTCTCTTCATCGGTCACACGAAGTCCGTTGATGAACTGGGCTTCTTTTCCCACTTTTCCTACCCAGCGGCTGATCTCCTTTCCTCCGCCATGTACAATAATGGGTTTAAACCCTACCAGTTTCAGAAGGGTTACATCCTTGATCACGTTCTTTTGTAATTCTACATTACTCATGGCACTTCCGCCATATTTTACCACGATAATCTTTCTGTTAAACTTCTGTATATAAGGAAGCGCCTCGATCAGGACTTCCGCTTTCTTTAATACTTCTTCCATTGTTTCATTTTTTGCCATGTCGGTTTCCTCCACTTCTTGACTGCCATGCAGTTTTCTTCTTTATCCGTTGATTGGTATCATAGAACTTTCTTTATTGATTAAATGCTGTAATATTTTTCTCATTCAATGTAAAATCATAGTAATTCAAATCTTCCCGCTTTGTCCAGCCGATCTGCTTCCAGAAAGCATTTCCGATGTCATTCTGCGTAAATGCGATCAGGGAAACTTTATTGATCTGTTCTTTCTTTAATGCTTCCATGCAGAATACCACCATGGATTTGCCAATCCCCTGCATGCGGTAATCTTTTTCCACACAGACATGATACAGACACCCTCGTCTTCCGTCATGACCGCATAAAATAGCTCCCACGATCTTACCATCTTCTTCCGCCACCACACTGGTGGTCGGGTTTCTTTTCAGGAAGCGTTCCACACCTTCCCTGGAATCATCCAGGCTTCGGATTCCAAATCCTTTGATGGTCATCCAGAGGCATTTTACTCCATCATAATCTTTCGCTTCCATTACTCTTATGTTCATGCTAATTCTCCATTTATATTACAGCGTTTCTATTATGCTGTCCTTTACACAACCAAGTTGTTACGCGATTCATTGATTCGCCACCAAGTTACGTGGTCCTTCGATCCGTCATCTATTTACATGGTTCTTCAATCCGCCACCAAGTTATGGGAACATAGGTGCAAGCTTAAGGCCCTCGTTCTCTTCCAAGCCAAACAGCAGATTCATGTTCTGAACTGCCTGCCCTGCAGCTCCTTTCACCAGATTATCCAGGGCACCCATCATGATGATGCGTCCGGTTCTTTCATCAATGACATAACCGATATCCACAAAATTGCTTCCTTCCACCCATTTTGTTTCCGGACATTCTCCTTTTTTCAGCACACGGACAAAATATTCTTCTCCGTAATATTTGTCATATACTGCCTTGATTTCTTCGTAGGTTGGAAGGCTTTCGCTGCCATCTGCTCTTTTTACTTTATGCAGGGTGGCATATTCTGTCACCAGAATACCCCGGTTCATAGGAACCAGATGGGGTGTAAAGTTGAGAACCACTTCTTTTCCTGCCGCATAGCCCAGCTGCTCTTCGATTTCCGGTGTATGTCTGTGGCTGGCAACACCATAGGCCTTGATATTTTCATTTACTTCACAATACAGGTTGGGAAGCTTTGCCCCACGTCCTGCACCGGAGGTACCGCTCTTTGCATCAATGATCAGGGTGTCTGTGTCGATCAGTCCCTCTTTCACCAGCGGATATGCTGTCAAAATAGAACAGGTGGTATAGCATCCCGGATTGGCAATGAGCCTTGCCTTTTTTATGTCCTCTCTGTTGATCTCACACAGACCGTAAACTGCTTCCTCAATAAACTGAGGTGCCTTGTGTTCGATTTTATACCACTGCTCATAAACGGATACATCCTTCAGCCTAAAGTCGGCACTTAAATCAATGATCTTTACCTTATTTAATATTTCCTCAGAAATCACGGATGCCAGAAATCCCTGGGGTGTTGCTGTAAATATCACATCCACCTGGCCTGCCAGTTCATCCATGTTGTCATCTTTGCAGATGTCTTCTACTATCGTAAAGAAGTTTCTGTATACTTCTGCATATTCTTTATCAATGTAACTTCTGGAACCATACCATTTGATCTCTACCTCTTTATGTCCCATCAATAACCGGACCAATTCTCCTCCGGCATAACCGGTTGCTCCAATGATTCCTACTTTAATCATATTATTTCCTCCACAATGCTTCTTCAAAATGTTGACTCATGGTTTCCTATTATACTCTTTTTCCATTTTTCCCACAAGCGTATGATCTAGGGTATCCTATCCCTGCTATACAGCATCCCATCCTTGCCATGCTGTATCCTATTCTCTGCTGCATTGCATAATAATACGCCCTTTATGCATAATATGCAACATATTTTTATAAAAATGCATTTTTTTCAAAAAATATACTTGCATTTATGCATAACAGGGTGTATATTACTGCTTAGCAAATGAGACAAACAAATAATCGTTTCATATCAGGAGGAATTTTCAAATGAAAGAAAAAGTAATTTTAGCCTACTCAGGCGGACTGGATACAACAGCTATTATTCCATGGCTGAAAGAGAACTTTGACTACGATGTGATCTGCGTATGCGTAGACTGTGGTCAGGGAAGCGAACTGGATGGACTGGAAGAGCGTGCAAAATACAGTGGCGCTGAGAAATTATACATAGAAGATCTGACAGATGATTTCTGTGACAATTACATTGTTCCATGTGTACAGGCACATGCTGTTTATGAAAACAAATATTTATTAGGTACCTCCATGGCTCGTCCTGCTATCGCAAAACGTCTTGTGGAGATCGCAAGAAAAGAAGGTGCTACTGCAATCTGCCACGGTGCAACAGGTAAAGGAAATGACCAGATCCGTTTTGAACTTGGTATCAAGGCCCTTGCTCCGGATTTAAAGATCATCGCTGCATGGAGAAATGAAAAATGGACTATGAATTCCCGTGAGGAAGAAATCGCTTACTGCGAAGCACACGGCATCAAGCTTCCATTCTCCGCAGACAACAGCTATAGTCGTGACCGTAACTTATGGCACATCAGCCATGAAGGTCTGGAACTGGAAGAGCCTGGAAATGAACCTAATTATGATCACCTTCTGGTACTCGGAAACACACCTGAAAAAGCTCCGGATGAAGGCGAATATGTAACCATGACATTTGAAAAAGGTGTTCCGAAGAGTGTAAACGGAAAAGAAATGAAAGTTTCCGACATCATCCGTACCTTAAATGAACTGGGTGGAAAACATGGTATCGGTATCGTTGATATCGTTGAAAACCGTGTTGTAGGTATGAAGT
>CAMFGH010000145.1 GCA_945949875.1 uncultured bacterium | reverse complement strand
ACGGTAATTATTTATGCATCTGTGCATCATGGAAATACAAAGAAACTGGTGGAGAAAATTGCAGAAAAATGCGGTGTTGATCTGATTGATGCCATGAAGCAGCCAGAGATGGATCTATTAGAATATGACAGAATCGGATTTGCGTCCGGTATATACCTTTCAAAATTTCATCAGGTGCTTTTGAAGTTTGCTGCTGAAAATCTTCCGGAAGATAAAGAGGTATTTTTGATCTGTACCTACGGTGGAAGTGCCAATTATAAGTCAATTGAAAATATTTTGAAGGAAAAACGTGCCAAAGTAATTGGAAAATTTGGGTGCAAGGGATATGACACCTTTGGACCGTTTAAGTTGGTGGGCGGTATTGCGAAAGGGCATCCGGATGAAAAAGATCTGGAAGCTGCAGTCAATTTTGTGACTGGATTACAGTCATAAGAAGATGATAGAGAAACAGATAAATCGGGATTTTAACGGTAACGTCCAGTATTTAGGAAAATATCATCAAAAGTGAAAAACAGTTATGGAGATGAGTGAATGGATTTAAAAGCACGGGCAAAGAAATTGAAAACAGACATTCCTGCTATATTTTTATCTTTAAAAGATAAAGACAGCCCACTACTGGCAAAAATATTTGCAGGGATCACAGTAGGTTATGCACTATCTCCTGTTGATTTAATTCCTGATTTTATCCCGGTTTTAGGATATCTGGATGATGTTATACTCTTGCCGATGCTGGTGGTGTTGACGATTAAATTCATTCCTGATAATGTGATGGAAAGAAATCGAAAAAAGTCAGAAGGCATCTGGAAAGATGGAAAACCAGAGAAATGGTATTATGCTATTCCGATTGTAGCAATTTGGATTATGATACTTGCGCTCTTATTGAAAATATTTTTATGACCTGATGACAGGAGATTACCTGAATTCGATATTCCATATATTGACCTTCGTATGAGTCATTTCATACGGAGGTTTTCTTTTTTATAGTGAATTGTAAAAATGACATTATTGAAGACGTCACAAAAAGTTCACAAAATTATTAGCACTCACTATTGACGAGTGCTAACATAGGTGTTATATTACATATAGAACAAAGAAGAGATAATGAATCAGATCTTCAAATGTTCTGTAAATCGACACCTCGGATTTCTCCGACAGTGCTAAAAATATTCTTTATCATGAAGGGAGACATGACTTATGATGATGCCTAGTATTTTTGGAGAAAACTTATTTGATGAATTTATGAACGATTTTTCATTTCCAAACGTTGGAAAAGTATTGTATGGAAAACATGAACCAGCAATCATGAAAACCGATGTAAAAGAAAAAGACAATATCTATGAAGTAGATGTTGACTTACCGGGATTTAAAAAAGAAGATATCCATATGAAACTGGAAGATGGATATCTGACAATCCAGGCAGCGAAAGGTCTGGATAAAGATACCAAAGACAAAGATGGAAAATATATCCGTCGGGAACGTTATTCCGGAAATGTAAGCAGGAGCTTTTATGTGGGAGATAAAGTTCAGAAAGAAGAGATCCATCCGAAATTTGAAAATGGTATCCTTTCATTTACGGTACCGAAGGAAAAGAAAGCAGTGGAAGAAAAATCCAATTGCATTGCAATTGAAGGATAATGTGGTTTCGGGCAGGATGTACGCATCCTGCCCGACTGATCTTAAATAGGAAAAACTGATGAGACTGGAAAAGAGGTTTTCTATATGAGTAAAACAACATCAAGAGTATTATGGATTATCGCAGGTATTTTTTTAATCATTGCCGGAATTGGATGTATGAGAAATCCAGGTGAAATGATCTATGAACTGCCATTCATTTTCGGAGTGGCAATGATGTTTTCCGGTATTGTCGATATTGTGATCTATGCTATGGGACATAATTACATGGCTGACTCCGGATGGTTTCTGGCCGATGGTATCCTGACAGTGCTTTTATCACTTTTTGTTTTGGAAAATCGCTGGTTTACAACTATGACCATATCCTTTATTTTCGGAATGTGGCTGATATTTTCCGGCATATCAAAACTGGTGAATTCTTTTGATCTCCAAAAACTGGGAGTCAGAGGCTGGGGCTGGTTTACCGCACTGGGAATTGTGTTAACAGTCGTAGGTTTCCTTTCCTTTACACATCCATTTGCAAGTATTTCTACTCTGGCATGGGTGATTGGATTGTTCCTGTTGTTACAGGGATTAGTATCTGTTTTACGTGGCTGCTTCTCCAATCGGCTCTGGCTGTAATAGGATGAACGTGACTATATTTGCCAATGAGGAATGTTTGGCACCTCTTTATATAGACTGGGCTGCATATTGAATGTATGCAGCCCTATTTGTATGAATATCATTTTTTGAAATTGAATAATTGGAGTCAGATTTACATTCCTTTCTTATAAAGAATGAAGGAGTAAATGATCGGCAGGAGTGCGATTCCGATGATGATCAGGAACATTCCTGACCACTGGAGAAATGCATTGAGAAAAAACAGGATTCCCCCCGCCATGAAAAGCCAGCCGGCTAGCCGGTTGGTGCGGTTCCAGTTTTCCGTGCTGTTCAGTGTCCAGGGAATTTTGATCCCGGTCGTATAATTTTGCTTACACTTAGGCAGGTAATTGCCGATCACCAAAAAGACGATACCTACGATGATATTTACGCCCATTCCGATATTCACATCCATGCCCAGGGCATAGCAGTAAGTAAATGACAAGATAAATACAGAGAGCACAGGGACGAACCACATGATAAAACGAAACATTTTTTCACTGATGTTTTTTTTTCGGATCGTTCATAGTGGTAAAAAGGCAGAATAGGTGAATGCCCAGCAGGATCAGAGGCAAGCCAAAGACTACGAAGGGTTTGCTGCTCCAGTCGTTTGCCACATTGTCACTGCCAAAATGGGTAGCGATGGTATCCGGCAGGCGGTTCCAGAGAAAAAGTCCGATCAGGATCGGCAGCAGTGTGACGATACTGGAAAGGATAAGTTGTTTTTTATATTTTTTCATCATGGTCATTTCCTCCTTTTAACTCTGAAAGCCAGAGCATGATTTCCTCCACAACGGAGGTGTTCAATTCATAATAAACAAAATTTTTTTCTTTCATTTCTGTAACAAGGTCTGCTTTTTTCAGAACACTGAGATGATAAGAGATTGTGGCTCCTGTTATATCAAAGTGACTTCCAATTTCTCCGGCAGACATCCTGCCATTTTTCAGAAGCTGGAGGATCTCGCGTCGGACAGGGTCAGACAATGCTTTAAAGGTTTCTGCAAAAGACATGTATTCCCTCCTTCGAGAAGTATTTAGAAATATTTCTAAATATAGTATATGCACGTGATAAAAGAAAGTCAATAACTATTTAGAAAAACATCTAAATAATAAACATTGATGACTTTTTTCATACTTGATTTACTGTTTGATTTTGAATAATGGATACCTTTTACCTTCGTATGATTCATTTCATGCGGAGGTTTCTTTATGTTCTTTTTCTCATCTTGACATTTTTTTACTGAAACATGTTGTATAAGACCCTCTGAAAAGTTGGATAGATAGAAGGACTTTTATTTGACCTTCTATATTGATGAAATGTGAGGTAATGACATA
>CAMFGH010000144.1 GCA_945949875.1 uncultured bacterium | reverse complement strand
ACGAACCAAATACTCAAAAAGGAGAAAGGTCCAATGGGAAGTTAATTTAAAACCGGAACGAACCAAATATGAAAAGAGAAAAGGGTTCGGCAGAGAGACAACATAAACTTGAAAAAAGAAAAAGGAGAACAGTCCAATGGACAGATAAGGGACTAAAATCAAGAATAAACATCTTAGGATTTCATATATAGATTTCTAAAGGGGTTGATCATATTGAAAGGATTCTTTAGAAGAGAAATTTAAGTAAAGGAGGAGCGGACCACCAGAAAGTTAAGTTTAAAGTACAAAAGAACAAAGTACTAAGGAAAATCGTAATCGAGTACATCGGAAAAAGTAACGGAGAACAAAAGATTTAGAGAATCGTTACAGTACATAAGTACAGAACAAAAGAGAAAAGGAAAGAGTACGAAAGAGAAAAACTTCATATGGAAAATACAAACCAAAATAACGAAATGGAGGAAAAAACCGTTGGATAGTATAGTTTAGAAGCGGATGCAGGTCGAAAGAATGATTTGTATCCGCTTACTTTTTGTGAAAAAACTTTTCCAGTAGAAATCCAACGATAAATAAGGTATTATGTATTGGAAAAGTATTTTCTTACCATTTGGAGGATTTTATGAAGAAAAAGACATTCGAGAAAAAAGAAAAACACTATTTTAATCGGAATGAAGAATTTGATGATGAAGTATATGAAGAAGACGAAGACGACATGGACGACGACGATGATGATGAAGTAGACGATGATGACATCGACGACGATGAAGATGATGAAGATGAATATGAAGATGACGACGATGATGAGGACGATGATGAGGACGACGACGAATACTATGATCCTGTAGAAGTAAAGCGTATAAAACGCCGAAACAGGAGAATTCGAAATCAGATTTTGGCATATTGCGTTTTGATTCTGTTTGTTGTGGCAATATTTGGGGGAGCATTCCTGGGCGGAAGAAAAGTATATCAAAGCATAAAAGACAAAAAGCAGGAAGCAGCGTTGGCCGAGCAGTTGGAAGAAATGGCAGTGGATGAAGAAGAGATTCTGATCACAGAGCCGGAAGAACCGGTGGAAGAGGAAGAAGTCATCAGTCCCCTGGACGAAATTGCACTGGCAAAAATTGCAGAAATGCCCATCGAAGATAAAGTTGCAGCACTCTTTATGGTTACCCCGGATGAACTGACCGGTGTGGAAGGAGTTACAAAAGCCGGAGAGACGACACAGAATGCTTTGGAAAAATATAAGGTGGGTGGAATGGTATACACCGCCGGAAACCTGAAAGATGATGAACAGGTGAAAACCTTGCTGTCCAATACTGCATTGATTGACCAGACGCTTTTCCTTGCAGTAAGCGAAGTGGGTGGAAAAGATGCTGTGGTAGCATCCAAGACAAAAGCAGAAAGCGCACCGGATGCAGCAACCATTGGCAGCAGCGGTGACGCATCCCAGGCAAAAGAGGCAGGCTCCAAAACCGGTGCATATCTGGCGGAATACGGATTCAATCTGAATATCGCTCCATCTGCAGATATTTCAGTGGTAGATGGAAACGTATTAGGAAATAATGGATTCGGAAGTGATCCATCTGTTGTCGGCAGTATGGCGGCGTCTTATGTTCAGGGACTGCAGGAACAGAATGTAAGTGCCTGTGTTACCACTTTCCCTGGGCTTGGAAGTGTCATTGAATCTACGGCCGCGGGAATGGCAAATACTGACAGAACTCTGGAAGACATGCAGGCAAATGAATTTACAGCATATAAAGCAGCACTGGATGCCGGTGCAGAATTTATGATGATAGGAACGATTTCTGCATCCGGAATTACCGGTGACAATACACCATGCTGTCTCTCCAAGACAGCTGTGGATCTGGTGAGAAATGAGTTGGGCTTTGATGGAATTATCATGACAGGTGCCTTGAATGAAGCTTCGGTAACGGACTATCATACATCTAAGGATGCAGCGATTCTTGCTATCCGTGCAGGTGTTGATGTGATTTACATGCCGGAAAATTTCCAGGAAGCATATGAGGGACTTTTGGCAGAAGTACAGGATGAAAACGGAAGCATTGACGAAAGCAGAATCGATGAATCCCTGCTTAGAATTTATCGTGTAAAATACAAGGATAAAGTGGATAATTTGAACCAATAGGCATAAAATATGCTATAGATTACAGGAAAAACCAGCTTTTTATGGGGAAAACTCTTTACTTTTTTAAAAGTTCCGTGTAAAATAGACGGGTGTACGTACGAGGCAGACACTGGATGGTTATCTTATTAAAGTGTACGCTTCGGAAAGACACAAAAATACCATATTATTTTATTATTATAGGAGGCATTTATGAAAAAGAGTCTTAGTCTGATTCTTGCTCTGGTTATGGCACTTGGCCTTGTAGCTTGCGGCAGCTCCAATGATGGCGCAGCAACGATCGAGCAGGTAGAGACAAAAACAGAAGAAGCTGCTCCGGCTGAAGAAGCAGCAACAGAAGAGGCAGCACCAGAAGAAGAAGCTGCAGCTGATTATCACATTGGTATTGTAACTGGTTCCGTATCCCAGTCTGAAGATGACAGACGTGGTGCAGAAGCTTTCCAGGCACTTTATGGTGAAGACAGAGTTACTCTGGCTATTTACCCAGATAACTTCACAGAAGAACTTGAAACAACTATTCAGACAATCGTAAACCTTTCCGATGATCCGGATATGAAAGCCATCATCGTTAACCAGGCTGTACCTGGAACAACAGAAGCTTTCAGACAGATCAAAGAAAAGAGACCTGACATCATCTGTATCGCAGGTGAATCTCACGAAGACCTTCCGGAAATCGGAAGTGCAGCAGATCTGGTATGTAACAACGACTTCGTAGCTCGTGGTTACCTGATCATCAAAACAGCTCATGATTTAGGTTGTGATACATTCGTTCACATCTCTTTCCCAAGACATATGTCTTATGAAACAATGAGCCGTCGTGTTGCTGTTATGAAAGCAGCTTGTGAAGAATTCGGTATGGAATTCGTATTAGAGACAGCTCCAGACCCTACATCTGACGTTGGTGTAGCTGGTGCACAGGCTTACATTCTTGAAAAAGTACCTGAATGGGTAGAAAAATATGGCGAAAACGCTGCATATTTCTGTACAAACGATGCTCATACAGAACCACTTCTGAAACAGCTTCTTGAGTACGGCGGATACTTCATCGAAGCAGACCTTCCATCTCCTCTGATGGGTTACCCGGGAGCACTTGGTATTGACCTGACAGAAGAAAATGGTGACTTCGAAAAGATCCTTGCTAAGGTTGAAGATGCTATATGTGAAAAAGGTGGTGCAGGCAGATTTGGTACATGGGCATTCTCCTATGGTTACTGCTTATCCGCTGGTCTTTCCCAGCATGCTATGAATGTCATCGATGGTAAAAGCGAACTTTGCGATATCGACGATATTTCAAAAGCATTCCAGCAGTTCTCCGGTGAAGCTAGTTGGAACGGTTCCAGCTATACAAATGCTGAAACAGGTGTTAAATCTGACAATACATTCCTTGTATATCAGGATACTTACATTATGGGTGATCCTGGTAAATTCATGGGTGCAACAGAAGTTGAAGTTCCGGAGAAATATTTTACAATCAAA
>CAMFGH010000143.1 GCA_945949875.1 uncultured bacterium | reverse complement strand
GTTGCACAGATGAAATGTCCTTTTTGTGGTAATGAAAACACCAGAGTAATTGATTCCCGTCCGGCTGAAGAAAATAACTCTATCCGAAGAAGACGTGTATGTGACATATGTGAAAAACGTTTTACAACATATGAAAAGGTGGAGACCATTCCGCTGATTATTATCAAAAAGGATAATAATCGTGAAACCTATGACCGGTCCAAAATCGAGGCGGGTGTTCTTCGTGCATGCCATAAAAGACCAATCAGTGCAAACCAGATTGAAAAACTGGTGGATGAAGTGGAAACTGAAATCTTTAAAATGGAAGACAAAGAGATATCCAGCCAGATGATCGGTGAGTATGTTATGGAAAAACTGAAAGAACTGGATGCAGTTGCCTATGTAAGATTTGCATCCGTATACCGGGAATTTAAAGATATCAATACGTTTATGGATGAGTTGAAAAAAATATTTAAATAGGGTTATATTTTCTCAGAGTGTGGTCGATAATGATAGTATAAACAAACAGGGAGGTGAGGGAAAGCATGGCTATACCGGGTATTTCATTATATGCGGATTTACAGAACAATTACATAAGCAGAACCATTAAATCCGTTGACGTGGAAACGGTTAAGCAGCAGGAACAGCAGAAAGCAAAAGAAGCTGCATCGGATAGCCTGGATGTTTCCAAACTGCAGTCTCCCGAAGCGGATAAAAGAAGGGCACAGAGAGTTGCCAATTTACAGGATATTTCTTTTTCCTTTAATCGAAATGAAGATTATGGCTATATCGGTCAGGAAAGCAGTTTAGAGAATCTTGATATGCAGAAAGCCATCTCTGATATGAAAAAGGACAGTGTATTACAGGAGTACCATTATTTCCTGGGAGCACCGGAAAATACTTCAGGTGCAGGCATGATCCAGAGTGCATCCGAAGATGGACGGGTTATATTGAAATAGTTTCACCGCCAACAGATGAAAAAGTATGAAGTAATAAAAGTATGAATAGAAGTATGAATAGAAGTATGAATAGAATGCACGACAGTTTATAAAACACCTTGCACAGTTGCAAGGTGTTTTGTTATGATAAAAAAAGTGTATGAAATGCGGAGGAAAGAGATGCTGCAGATTTTTTATCCTACAGAATATGTGGATAGCACCTATGTGATAGATTTTGACAGTTTACGCCAGAAAGGAAAAAAAGGTGTAATCTTTGATATTGATAATACCCTTGTACCCCATGGCGCACCTGCAGATGACAGGGCCATAGCTTTGTTCAGGCATCTGCATGAACTTGGAATGGAGACCATGCTTTTATCCAATAATAAAGAGCCTCGTGTGAAGTCTTTTGCACAGCAGGTTGATTCCGGGTATATCTATAAGGCAGGAAAGCCGGGAAAAGATGGATATCTGAAAGCCATGGAACAAATGAGAACTACCATTGAAAGTACGGTTTTTGTGGGAGACCAGTTATTTACCGATGTATTTGGTGCCAACCGGTTGGACATGCATACTATTTTAGTGAAACCCATACATCCCAAGGAAGAGATTCAGATTGTCCTGAAACGTTATCTGGAAAAAATCGTCCTGTATTTTTATCAAAAAGACTGTGAAGAGGGGAGAAGATAACTATGGAAATGAATATCAATGCATCCACACAGATATGCGGTCTGATCGGCAATCCGGTAGGACATTCCGTTTCACCGGTTATACATAATAATCTGGCATCTATTTATGGACAGAATCTGGTGTATGTACCACTGGAGGTGCCGGAAGGTCGTCTGGAAGATGCCATAAAAGGTGCAGATGCATTTCGTATTTTAGGGATGAATGTGACTGTCCCATATAAGAGTGACGTCATACCGTTTTTGAACAGTATAGATCCTCTGGCGGAGAAAATCGGTGCAGTTAATACCTTAGTCAGGGAAGAGAGCGGTTACCGGGGATATAACACAGATATGCCGGGACTTTACCGGGCCATGATCTCAGATGGTGTGGAAGTGGCCGGAAAAGACGTGATTCTTTTGGGCGCCGGTGGTGTGGCAAGAGCAGTTGCCCTGCTTTTACTGGAGAAAGGCGCAAAACATATTTACATCATGAACCGTACCCTGGAAAGAGCAGATAATATTGCTGAGGAAATCAATGGTTATGCAGACAGAGAGTTTGCAACACCAATGGGACTGAAGGACTATCCGGTTCTACAAAATGGCAGTAAATATCTGGCGATTCAGGCAACCAATGTGGGTATGTTCCCAAAAACAGAGGAAGCAGTCATAGAAGACGAGGATTTTTATAAAATGATTGAAGTGGGTTACGATATCATTTTTAATCCAATGGACACCAAATTTATGAAGAATACCCGCATGGCCGGTGGAAAGGCATATCATGGACTGAAAATGCTTTTATATCAGGGAATCATTGCATATGAATTATGGAATAACATACAGGTTCGGGATGAAGATGCCGACAGGATATATGAGCTTATGAAGAAAGCACTTCAAAAAGGATAGCAGAAGGGTATACGACCAGATAAAGAGAGCCATACAAAAAGGATAACAGCAGGAGACAGTTATGCAGGATCATATTATATTGATCGGATTCATGGGATCCGGAAAAACCACCATGGGCATCCGATTATCTTATAAACTGAGACGAACCATCATTGATACCGATAAAATGATTGAGAAGATGGAAGGTAAAACTATCAGTGATATTTTTGCTCAAAACGGAGAGGAATACTTCAGAAAAAAAGAAACAGAGACGTTAAGAAAACTTCAGTCAGAAAACGTGCCCCGTATTATTTCGGTAGGTGGTGGCACACCTCTTCGGGAAGAGAACAGGGTACTTCTGAAGGAACTGGGAACCGTTGTATATTTGAAGGCTTCACCGGAAACCATATATCAGCGGCTAAAAGGAGATACGACCAGACCGCTCCTGCAGGGAGATGACCCAATGGGAAAGATCACTGCATTAATGAGCGAAAGAGAGGAGCTTTATCTGGCGGCGGCAGATGAAGTGATTTGTGTGGACAATAAAGATGCTGCAGAAGTAGTGGAAGAAATATGGGAGGTTTGCAAATGAAAATTTTAGTAATCAATGGACCGAATCTGAATTTTCTGGGGATCCGGGAAAAAGCGGTGTACGGAACACAGACCTATGATGATCTTTTAAAAATGATCGCTGAAAAGGGGGAAAAAGAAGGCTGCCAGATCGAAGTATTCCAGAGCAACCATGAAGGTGCGATCATTGACCGCATTCAGGATGCCTATTTCGATGGAACCGAAGGAATCGTCATAAATCCGGGTGCTTTTACCCATTATAGTTATGCGATTCATGATGCACTTGCATCAGTAACTACCATGAAAAAAGTGGAAATACATATTTCTGATATTACCAAACGGGAAGAGTTTCGGAAAATTTCTGTTACAGCACCTGCCTGTGATAAACAGATTTATGGACATGGTCTGGATGGATATCTGATGGCAATTGATTTTCTGTTGGAGAAATAAACCGGATAAACCGAGAAGCTGTATGGAAATAGAATTGTGAATGTATATGAAAAAACTATAAAAGCATATTGAAAAAAATGGTTGAAAATTGACATCTTTTAGTATACACTAGAAAAGAATTATTAGAACAGCTTGGCATATCAGATGGAGAGTTAATTGGTAACTGTTTAAAAGCCTTAGTCCAAAGCGACTTCATTATTGAATATGTGCCATATATGGCTAGCAAAAACAAAAAACATTATAAGGTTATAGATCCGTTTTGTTTG
>CAMFGH010000142.1 GCA_945949875.1 uncultured bacterium | reverse complement strand
CATCACGATACAGTTGACAACCACCATAGAAAGAGCGATAGAAAGCATAACAATCAATCCCTTTTTCCAATTTCGTAACACATTTTGAACTGCCATCCCCCACCAGGTTACAGAAGTATTCTTTTTTATTTTCCTATGTGACTGCTCTCCTTCTGCCAAACGCAGAGCTTCCACAGGCGAAACTCTTTCCACCATTTTACAAGCCTGCAGACTGGAGAGATACACCGTTAAAAGTGTCAAAAGCGCTGCTGCAAGAAAAATCAAAGGATTTGCTGATACTACTGTCTGAGCAGTCTGTCCTGCCTGTGCACTAATTTCAGCATCTGCTGTCAAGGACGGAACCATACAAAGACCTGCAAGATAACCACAAAGCAATCCGATTGGAATACCAATAGCTGATAATCTCCACGCCTGCATACGTACAATTTTTTTCAACTGCTTTCCCGTTGTTCCCACATTCTTTAACAATCCGTAAGCCCGGATATCCGTTTTCACAGAAATGTTAAAGATATTATAAATAATCAGGTATCCAGCTAATATAACAAATAGAATCATTATAATTAAGGATGAAAATGAAAATGAATCTTCTTCAAAGAGATTATATGCCGGATTGACTTCCATTCCTGTCCCAGCTTTCGTAAATCCCGCTGCTTTGGATATCTTTTCCGTTTTCTTTTCCAGATTCCAAAGATTCTTGTACCAGACAGAATACTCTTTCCCTCCATTGTAGATGCCATTTTCTAATTCTTCCTGCGTAACGGGATAACGATTCTCCTTTGCATAGGCTTCGGATACCCAGACCATCTGACCTAAAACAGCTTTATCTCCTTGCCAGAATCCACATATCTTAAACGTATCTGTCTTATATTGTTTCAGCATGGGATTTACTTCCCAGGTCAGCGTTACTTCTTCCCCAATCTTTGGTGTAACACCCAGAGATTCCAATATCGTGCTGCTAAGTGCTACTTCATTTTCTTTCTCCGGCAGTCTTCCTGTAGTTGGCAGACAATTAAAACTTTCTGCCATATTTTCATCTGCATATCGGACCTCTACGGAAAATCCAAACCGCTCGTCCATTCCAGCTCCCAGAAAAATACCGGAACCATATCGCTTAACATCTTCACTCTGTTCGATTGTTTGCTGCAATCGCTTTGCATCTTCTTCTGACAGATTCTGTGCAATGGCATGGGCAGAATCCATAAACTGCTTAATTTCTGTTGCTCTTTTAGAAAGAATCATAGATACACTTCCCACAAAGAGACTTGTGAATAAAAGGGAAGTCAGCATGATTGCAATAACAGCAATAACATTCCTGGCGCGATTCATTTTCATAAAACGCCTCGTTAATAATCGTAACGTCTCTTTATTCTCTACTTTTACCATAAAATCGCCCCCTGCTATACCAGACCACTGTCTGAAACAATTTTTCCATCTTCTATCTGTAAAATCCGGTCTGCCATCTGGGCAATCTCTTCATTATGGGTAATCATAACGATGGTTTGGTGAAAACGCTTACTGGTTACTTTCAGAAGCCCTAATACGTCCTGACTTGTTTTTGAATCCAAATTTCCGGTCGGTTCGTCAGCGAGCAAAATAGCAGGTTTTGCAGCTAAAGCCCTTGCAATTGCCACTCTCTGCTGCTGTCCACCGGATAGAGCACTTGGCAGATTTTCCAATTTTGTCCGAATACCAAGTGTATCAATGATTTCGTCTACATATTTCTTTTCAATCTTTTTTCCATCCAGCTTCACAGGAAGAATAATATTTTCCCATACATTCAGCATCGGAACTAAGTTATACTGTTGAAATACGAAACCAATATTCCTGCGTCGGAAAATGGTAAGCTCTTCATCTGTCATATGGCTTAAGTTCTGTCCATCCACAATTACCTGCCCAAATGTTGGATTATCTAATCCTCCAATGATATGAAGCATCGTAGACTTTCCGCTCCCGGAAGTTCCAACAATCGCTACAAACTCCCCCTTTTCCACTTCTAAATTTACACCATCAATGGCTTTGACTTCTGTTTCTCCTTGTCCATATATTTTTTGTAAATCTACCGCTTTTAATATATTCATGTCTTCCTCCCTGTCTTATATTTTAAAAAAGCCTGTATTGCTCTTTACAATACAGACTTTATCATAACAATGTCTCCATCTGGTTTCTGAAATATCACAGTTTTGATACTATTCCTTTTTTGATATCGGGAGAAACACAGAAAAGATAGAGCCCTTTTCTCTCTCTGATGTCACTTTTATATACCCCTTTTGTGCCTGAATGATCTCTCTTGCAAGGAATAAGCCAATTCCTACTCCTGGCTGGTCTGCCACTGACAGACTCCGATAAAACCTTCCAAATATCTTTGGTATTTCTTCTTTTTCTATTCCAATGCCATCATCAATGATATCAATCTTTACAAAAAAAGAATACTGCTCAGCTTTTACCTGAACATTTCCCCCACATGCTGTGTATTTAATCGCATTATCTACAATATTTCCGAGTGCCTCCTCGGTCCATTTTGGATCACATAGAACATGCAAATCCGTGTCACATAGGCTCAGAGTAATATTCTTCTCCCTTGCTTTCACGTTAAACTGCTGCTGTATGGATTCAAGCATCTGTGTAATAGTAGTATCCTCCGAATGTACTGCGATAATTCCACTCTCCATCCGTGATAATTTGACCAATGATTGTATCAGGAAATCTAATTTCTCTGTCTGCTCCAAAATGGTATCTATCTCCTCCTGATTTTCATGATTCGTTTCAGAGAGTATTTCACCATAAATTTTCAAATTTGAAATAGGAGTCAAAGTCTGATGCGCAATGTCGGAAATAAGTTTCTGTATCACTTCTTTTTGTTCCTGTTGGTTCTTTCTTGCCAGAAAGCTACTGTCTAAATGTTGTTTCATACTGTTTTCAAGAGCAGAATACTTTTCTTCTGATATTTCTGTCCGTTCCAGTTCTCCATCTATGGCACAATCCAGCATTTGCTGCAGCCGGTTCAAAAGCTTTTTTTCTTTCTGATAAAAAATGCTATGCCAGAAGATTCCACTCAAAACAAATATTCCTACAATCAATATAATTATTTCTATCATCCATTCACCGCCCAGGTATAACCAATTCCATAGACTGTCTTGATATATTCAGGCTTCTGCGTATCATCTTCTAATTTGTCTCTGAGACGTTTAACTGCAACAGTCAGAGCATGAGCATCCACAAACTCTGTATCTCCTTGCCATACCTCATCAATCAGGTATTCTCGCTTCACTACTTTTCCTCTGTTTTCGCACAGCACTTTCAAGAGTTTTTGTTCTGTCTTGCTCAGTTCAATAAGTTCTCCATTTTTGAAAAATTCCATTTTATCGAAATAGAACTCGAATCCATCAAGCTCCATAGAATTCTTAGCTACTGCATCTTTACTTCTAAGCTGCACAGACACTCTTGCACGCAAAACCATCAAACTAAACGGTTTCGTAATATAATCATTTGCCCCAGCGTCCAATCCTGTTACGATATCTACTTCCATGTTATTTACTGTAAGCAGGATAATCGGCACCTGACTGTTTTTCCTTATTTCTCTTACAAAATCAATCCCATTCCCATCCGGCAAGTTCACATCTAATAAAACCAATGTGATATCTTCCTTTTTCAAGATTTCTCTAGCCTCCTGCAAAGTCTGGCACTGATAAAAGAAATAGGAATCATTCTTCAATGCGAGACGTATTCCATCATTTAATTTTTTGTCATCTTCAACAATCAGTAAGTTTTCACTCATATTTTCTCCGCTTTCTTTCAAATTACGCTAATTGTATCATTGCCAGTTTTATAAATCAAATCATTAA
>CAMFGH010000141.1 GCA_945949875.1 uncultured bacterium | reverse complement strand
TCTTCTCTGGTTTCTTTGGAAGTCATCACTTCAAAAGGAAGCTGTTTGTATACTTTACCCAGTGTGGTGATTTTCTTTGCATCCAGTTCGATGGTTCCGGTTGGAATCTTTGGATTGTAAGTCTCTTCATCACGTTTTTCGATGATACCTTCGATGGAAATACAATTTTCTTTTGTGATTCCTTTTAACAATTCTGTATCTCGCAGAACCACCTGAAGTACTCCATACATATCACGCAGGTCGATGAAAGAAACACCGCCATGGTCACGGATGTTTTCCACCCATCCTGCTACTTTTAAAGTTTTGTCGATATCAGCTTCTGAAATCTGGCCGATATTCACATCTCTGTACATGTTTGCTGCTGTCATATTCTCCTCCTTGTTCCATAAACAATGGCACAATGTCCGGTACAATCATGTCTCGAATGTAATCATCCAAAACATTGCATCTTTCCGTGCCATAAAAAAATCCCGGAATACAAGATTATCTTGTACTCCGGGACGGATCAACTTGTTCTCCGCGGTACCACCCGCATTAGCAGATTTACTATCTTCTGCTCTCTCTTACACTTAACGCGTGTTCACGGATTGTCCTACTTAATCGTTTCAGACAACCTGCTCCCGAGTGTTCCCTTAGCAGTCTCCCACAAGCAGCGCTCTCAGTCGGTGACGCTACATTCCTGTTGCTTTCCAAAGCCAGAGTCTCGTTCTCAGCATTCTTTGCTATATTTGCATGTATGGATGCATCATAACATAAGTATTTCCCAAAAACAAGGGATTTCAAAAGAAACCTCGTTAATAATTTTTTTGCCTGTTCAAAACCATGCAGATCTGAATAAAATGTTTACTCTCCCCACTCCTCATCCAGAAAAGCCTTCCGCTCCCGGATGAAGCTTCGCACTGCTTCCCATTCCTGTTCCATATCATGGACCATCCACAAAGCCTGGTCCATACAGGCAGAAGCCCTGATATAATCCAGATAGGCATCATACTTTTTCTCCAGCAACTGTTCCAGGTAAGGAGCATAGATTTTCCGGTATTGCCTTATAGCTTCTTCCCGGAATTCCGGTTTCTGATAGAACCGCTCAGGCCAGCCTGCTTGGTTTACATAAAATCCCTCCGGCGACTCCCACTGTTCTCCGGCATTCCCAAAGGCAGTATCATAGTCCCACACCGGACCTGCATATAGCTTATCCACATATCTTGGTTTGTAAAAGAAATAGCTGGAATATCCTGCATCAATATTTTTGGTGATTTCGTCCAGCACATATCTGCCCGCAAAGGATTCCAGATCCATATAGGTCAGATAGCTGATGCCGCTTTCATTGATTCCCTTTTCATCATACAAAGCATCTTCAAAATTCTGTACAAATCCGAAAATATAATGAATCTGCTCCGGCGTGGCGTAAGACGGATTTTTCAAAACCACATACTGATTCTGTTTGGTCCGGAATTTGCTGGGTTCTGCATCATATCTGGCGGGATAATCGATTTCCATCAGGTAACCGCCGGTGATATCTGCAGGATTTTCCGGTATCTGCCAGGCCTGTACATAAGCCACTCCGGTGTCTACCGCATAACTGTCATAGGAATCCAGAGGTGCCTGATTTACCTTGGCAGTATCTTTTTCCAGGTTGCCGATGTCCAGACCACTGGAAGAGATATCGATTTTCTCTGTCAGAAGGTACAGACCCTGATATACACCATTCACATACAGATCGGTCCATTCACTGTCTATGGAGCCGGACAGTCTGCATTCCTTTGCCATGTCGTAAACCAGTTTGTTTCGCAGCAGGGAATGGTCCATACCATTGGAAATCAGAACCCATTTATTGGAGCTGCCCATATCCAGCAGGTTTCCATCTTTTTCAAGTCGCAGAGAAAAGGATTTTTTCGGACTTCCCCAGGTACTGTTTCCATGTCCGCTCATCCTCTCAATCTCTCCCAGATAAGTGGTAAGGCCTTTTTCCGAATAAATGTGCATATATCCGCTGCTGGTATGCTCCTTATCCTCCTGCAGATAGGCAAAATCTTCCTCTGTCTCAATCCACATGGAAGGCATACGCTCCGACTTCATAATAGTGAAATCCGTCTGCTCCCCATTTACGGTTATGGTGTAATCTCCGGGTTGCAGATCCAGTTTCGTCATGGCAGTATCTCCGGGTTGCAGATCCAGCTTCCTCATGGCAGTGTCTCCAGATTGCAGATCCAGCTTCCTCATGGCAGTGTCTCCGGGCTGCAGGTTCTTACCCAAATTTGAGCTTTCAAAGGAAATCTCCTCTCCCGGCTCATTTTCGTCCTGCTCCAACACAATGCTGACATCAGACAAATCAGCAAAAGCCGGCAGAAAGAGATAATTATGTTTTCCATCTCTGTCTTTTTGCCAGCTTATGTTTACCATGACATCTTCGTCACTTTGCAGTTTTTTATTCTGTTCCAACAGGAGAAATGACATATCTGTCACTTCTTCTGCATTTACCGTTACCTTTAAAACCGCCCGGAGTGCCGGTCCCTTATTCATCAGATAAATACTGAAAAGGAGCACCACACCCAGAAAAAGCAGAAACGCACCAAACCAGAAAACATATTTATTTTTTTCGTATGGTCGTTTTCCTTGTTTTTTCATGTTTTCATTTTTTCAATTTATGAAAGCGTCTTGATACGATTGATCGCTTCTACCGTATTTTCATAGCTGCCGAATGCAGTCAATCTGAAATAGGTTTCACCACTTGGTCCAAATCCGGAACCCGGAGTACCCACTACATTTGCTGTTTCCAGTAAATAATCAAAGAATTCCCAGCTGGTCATTCCGTTTGGTGCTTTCAGCCAGATATAAGGTGCATTCACACCACCGGAAACCGTATATCCTGCGTCCTTTAATCCATGATAAATATAAGATGCATTCTTCATATAATAAGCAACCTGCTCTTTCAGCTGTGCTTTTCCTGCTTCTGAATATACTGCTTCTCCGGCTCTCTGAATGATGTATGGAGCACCATTATATTTTGTTCCGTGGCGACGTGCCCAAAGAGAATGAAGCATCACATCACCGGATTTGATTTCTTTCGGGATCACGGTTGCTCCCAGTCTGACTCCTGTAAAACCTGCATTTTTAGAGAAGGATCTCAGCTCAATGGCACAGGTTCTGGCACCTTCACATTCATAAATGGTATGTGGCACATCATCTTCCGAAATATATGCCTCATAAGCAGCGTCATAAATGATGACTGCACCGTTTTTATTGGCATAATCCACCCATTCCTGAAGCTGGGCTTTGGTGATAGTAGAACCGGTTGGATTGTTAGGGAAGCACAGATAAATGATATCCGGTACTTCTTTTGGCAGTTCAGGAGCAAAATTATTTTCTGCCAGACAAGGCATATAGATCACATCGCTCCAGGTCTCAGTTTTTGGATCGTATGTGCCGGTCCTTCCTGCCATAACATTGGTATCTACATAAACCGGATAAACCGGATCACAAACTGCAATTTTATTATCCTTGCTGAAAATCTCCTGAATATTTCCGGAATCGCTCTTTGCACCATCTGAAATAAAGATTTCATCATCTGCAATATCGCATCCTCTTGCACGATAGTCATTTTCAGCCATGGCATGTCTTAAAAATTCATATCCCAGGTCCGGAGCATATCCGCGAAAGGTTTCTGCTTTTCCCATCTCATCTACTGCACCGTGAAGGCTTTCAATGATTGCAGGTGCAAGAGGCAATGTCACATCACCGATTCCCAGGCGAATGATCTTCTTGTCCGGGTTTGCTGCTGCATACGCATTTACCTTTTTTGCAATCGTAGAAAACAAATAACTTCCCGGAAGTTTCAAATAATCATCATTTACTTTAAACATCTCTATTTCCCTT
>CAMFGH010000140.1 GCA_945949875.1 uncultured bacterium | reverse complement strand
TGTCAGCAGCCCGTTTCACGGTCTGCGTGTAGTTCCTTGTAAACTGACCTAAAGCTGTTTTGTAATAATGTATACACACAGAGTAAAATGAGAGAATGATATGTTTTGGGATATAGCTGCAAATTTTTACGATATTTTTGAAAACTATTATAACGGAGAGGTAAATCGCAAACTGGCTTTACAGGTTGCAGAGTTTATCGAAAAGGATGACAGAGTCCTGGAGTGTGCCTGTGGAACAGGAATGATTACAAAAGCAATCGCTCCAAAATGCAGGGAACTCATTGCCACAGATTATTCTGAAGGTATGCTACGACAAGCAAAAAGGAACTGCGCGAGTTTCAAAAATGTGAAAATCAGAAGAGCAGATATTATGAAATTAAACTGCAAAGATGGTGCTTTTGATAAGGTTGTTGCAGGCAATGTGATTCATTTATTAGAGAAACCATATGCTGCAATGGATGAACTTATGAGAGCGTGTAAAAACGGAGGACAGGTTATTATTCCCACCTATGTTAACAAGGAAAACAGTGGAAGACCAAGTATTTTCATTCGTTTTTTGGAGAAGTTTGGAGCTGATTTTAAAAAACAGTTTGATTTTTCATCATACAAATTGTTCATGGAGAAGACGGGATATAGCAATATCAGGTATATTTTGGTTGAAGGAAAGATGCCTTGTGCAATTGCGGTCATAACAAAGAATACACAAGTAAAAGAATGGGAAAATAGTCAAGGAATCAGATTGCCAAAAGAAGTATTGAAAACATTTCATCATAAAACTTTGGAAGAGAGAGCCGCTGAGTTTTCATGTCACCACTTTCCCTTGTTGCAGCTATTTGCTTTTGGATATCTGCTTTGAAGATGTGAATAATGTCTATTAGTAAAAACAGCTATGTATATGATTTGCTCACATACATAGCTGTTTAAATTATGTGCAGTTTTAGCTGAATTTATGATACAGCTTCTGGGTCTGGTATTCCGGTTCGCAGGTCAGATTAATTCCAAGCTTGCGCAACACATTCATGTCTACCTGAGAAAGAATGACACTGGAGTGTACTTCGGAACCGGACAGATTTTTTAACTGATCGATTGCCCGTTTGGCTTTTTCGTCTGTAGCAGCGCAGATGGAAAGCGCAATCAGCACTTCATCCGTATGCAGACGGGGATTTTTGTTCCGAAGATGTCCAACCTTGAGATCCTGAATGGGTTCAATGATGGTAGGGGATATCAGTTGTACCTCATCATCAATGCCAGCCAGTGCCTTTAAAGCATTTAGAAGCATGGCGGAAGTAGCACCAAGAAGTTCGCTTGTTTTGCCGGTAATGATACGTCCATCAGGAAGTTCAATGGCAGCAGCCGGTTCCCCGGTGGTTTCTGCTTTGATTTTTGCAGCACTGATAACCGGACGGTCTTCTGCAGAGATTTCAGCCTGTTTCATTAACAGTTCTAATTTCAAAATTTGTTCCTGATCAGCGTTACCCTGCCTTAACTGACACATGGTATTGTAATATCTGCGGATGATTTCCTGTTTGGAAGCAGCTCTTGTGGCTTCATCATCGATGATACCGTAACCGGCCATATTGACACCCATGTCAGTTGGAGATTTATATGGGCAGCTTCCCATGATTTTTTCAAACATGGCACGAAGTACCGGGAAGATTTCTACATCACGGTTATAGTTGATGGTCATTTCTCCATAAGCTTCCATATGGAAAGGATCGATCATATTCACATCGTTTAAGTCTGCAGTAGCAGCTTCATATGCCAGATTTACAGGATGCTTTAACGGAAGATTCCAGATCGGGAAGGTTTCATATTTGGCATAGCCTGCTTTGATACCACGCTTATATTCATGATAAAGCTGAGAAAGACAGGTCGCCATTTTCCCGCTACCGGGCCCCGGTGCAGTTACCACCACCAGAGACCTGCTTGTTTCAATATATTCGTTACGTCCATACCCTTCATCACTTACAATGTAAGGAATGTTGGATGGGTAACCGGGAATAGAATAATGTCTGTAAACTTTAAGCCCCAGAGATTCCAGTTTTTTCTGATATGCAACAGCACTTGGCTGGCTGTTAAAACGGGTTAAACAAACACTGCCTACATAAAGGCCATATCCACGGAAGGCATCGATCAGACGAAGCACGTCCAAATCATAAGTGATGCCCAGATCGCCTCTTACTTTATTTTTTTCAATATCTTCTGCATTGATGACAATGACAATTTCAGCCTGTTCCTTTAACTGAACCAGCATATTGATCTTACTATCCGGCTTAAAACCCGGAAGCACTCTGGAAGCATGATAATCATCGAAAAGCTTTCCCCCGAACTCCAAATAGAGCTTTCCACCAAAGGAAGCAATACGTTCTCTGATCTTCTCGGACTGCATGCGCAGGTATTTGTCATTATCGAATCCTATTTTTGCCATAAAACTGCATCCTTTCCCCAATTCGATATTTGTAAAAACCATACCGTTTAATGGTACAAAAAATTCCTTTTAAAATCAATGGGAAATCATCAGAAATGATGAAAAAGGCAAAATGATAGACAAAAGACAGACGCTTCATATAGGATAATTTACCACTTACCGTTCATAATTTACCACTTACGAAAAAACTGTTTTCTTTTTGAAAAACACAGGTATAATGCAGTTATACCGAAAGGGAAGGGGAAGAAATGAAAATACGTATTGAAATTGACCCCGGCATAGAAGAACAGGAAGTAGTCATTCGGTGTGGCGTTATAGATGAATCCATAACGCAGCTGCAAAGTTTACTACTAAATGCCGGAAAGGAAAAAAAGAAGATTGTCTTCTATAAGGATGAAACAGAGTTTTATCTGCCTTTAGATGAGGTACTGTTTTTTGAAACAGCGGACAATCTGGTGTGGGCACATACCCCACAGGATGAATATCAAGTGAAATACAAACTTTATGAATTAGAAGAAATGCTGCCGAAATGCTTTCAGAGAATATCCAAGTCGGCGATTCTGAATCGAAACAAAGTATATAGTATCGCAAGAAATCTGACAGCAGCCAGTAAAGTAGAATTTCATGGAAGCCATAAAACGGTATATGTTTCACGAGGATATTTTAAGGAACTAAAAGAAAAATTATCATTGGGAATAGGAGAGTAGGAAATGAAAACGAACAAGATCAAAAATATCATATGGGGAGTTGTACTGCTTTTGATCGCAGTAGCATTAATTTTATACAAATTGGAGATTCCCGGGATAAATATTCTTCCGGAAATCAGTCTTTGGAAAGTTCTACTGGGAGTAGCATGTGCGTGCTGGCTGATAGATAGTATCACAACGGTAAGCTATGGTGGAATCACTTTTTCTCTTGCATTTCTGGGAATTATTTTTGGAAAAGAACTGCATATAGAAGCACTGGTGCCATGGACATTACTGATTGTAGCATTTTTGGCATATATGGCACTTCATCTGTTGTTTCCACGACACTGCAGATGGAATCATCAGCAAAGTAATTGTGGAAACCGGAAGGGATGCTATGCCGGGGGAGCAGGCCATCCAAATCATGTTGAAACAGTAGAAGGGGATTCTATTGTAGAAGATATTAATTTTACCGGTGCAACAAAATATATTCATTCCGATAACTTTATTCAGGCAGATATTCATTGTTCTTTCTGTGGTGCGGAACTTTATTTTGATAAGGTTCAGGTTCCATCCGGAGAAGCAACGATTTATCTGGATACGAAATATTGTGGTGTAGAAATGTATGTTCCCAGAAATTGGATGATCGTCAACGAGATGAATACATTCCTTGCTGGTCTGGACATCGATGAACGTACGACCGGTGAACCGATCGTGAAAATTCACCTCTGTGGCAACAGTCGCTTTAGCGGAGTGGAAATCCGC
>CAMFGH010000139.1 GCA_945949875.1 uncultured bacterium | reverse complement strand
ACATTTTATGTCAACCAGAATAATATCCGGCCCCATCTGTTTAATATTGCAATAGGGAATCACATAATCCGGTTCCATTCGGAACCAGTTCGTCAGTATAGAACAAGATGGCACAATAATCTTGTGAATCTGTCCGGTACATTCATCCAACTCCAGATCCGCGATTCTGCCAAGTCGTTTACAATTCTTTATATTAATCACTTCTTTTGACTTCAGCTCTGAATATAACATTGTCCACCCCATATCATATTTTAACTCTGACAATATATTATGCATTCTTTTTCAAAAGCGTTCCATATGGCCTGCATATTTTTCAAAAGTGTTCCAAAGCCCTGCATAATTTTCGGGTACTTGTAAAGGCTATAAACAACACTAAGAAAAGGATGGTATGAGAATGCAGGGAAAAGTTGAAATCTGTGGCGTGAACACTTCGAAATTACCTTTACTGAAGGAGTCTGAAAAAGAGGCTCTGTTTAAAAAGATTGAGGAGGGCGACATGGATGCAAGAGACAACTATATCCAGGGAAATCTGCGTCTTGTACTCAGTGTCATGAAACGTTTTTCCTCTTCCAATGAAAATGCAGACGATCTGTTTCAAATCGGATGCATTGGTCTGATCAAAGCAATCAATAATTTCAAGCCGGAAATGGAGGTAAAGTTCTCCACTTATGCTGTCCCCATGATCCTGGGTGAAATCCGCCGTTTTCTTCGTGATGGCGGTTCCATCCGGGTTTCCAGATCCTTAAAAGATACCGCCTATAAAGCCATTTACGCAAAAGAATATATGACCAGAACCAATTTAAAAGAACCCACTATAGAAGAAATTGCAGAAGAAATCGGGATATCCAAAGAAGACATCATGTATGCCCTGGATGCCATCCAAAGCCCCATGAGTCTGTATGAACCCATCTATACAGAAGGCGGGGACACTCTTTATGTCATGGATCAGGTAAGTGACAAGAAAAATAGAGAAGATAGATGGGTGGAAGAATTATCCCTGCGAGAAGCAATCCACAGGCTGGATCAGCGGGAACAGGAAATCATCCGTTTGCGGTTCTATGAAGGGAAAACCCAAATGGAGGTGTCCAGCATGATCGGGATTTCCCAGGCCCAGGTATCACGTCTGGAAAAGAACGCTCTTCGAAGCATGCGCAATTACCTAAGCTGCTAGCAAATTGTATGTAATAGAGCGCCGCTTTCACGGATTCCGTCATGTGGCAGTTTTTCTTTGGGAGAGTGCGCCACAGAGCAACGGGCTGTGGAGCACTCTCCCAATGAAAAACTGCCGCCTCACGAATTCTCATCCGTGAAAGCGGCCTTTTATTACATACAATTTGCTATCTGCTTTTTTAATTGCTTCATGATCTTCTTTTCCAGACGTGAAATATAGGATTGCGATATCCCAAGCAGCTCTGCCACTTCTTTCTGTGTCATCTCTTTTCCTAATGCATTATTCAACCCGAACCTCAAATTGATTATGGTTCTTTCCCGATCAGATAATTTGGATATCGCCTGTCTGAGAAGCTTTCGTTCCACTTCCGACTCTATATCCCGGTAAATCACATCCTCTTCTGTCCCCAGTACGTCCGATAAAAGAAGTTCATTTCCGTCCCAGTCCACATTTAACGGTTCATCGATGGATACTTCCATTTTCGTCTTGCTGTTGCGCCTTAAATACATTAATATTTCATTTTCGATACATCGGGATGCGTAAGTGGCAAGCTTAATGTTCTTATCCGGCTTAAAGGTATTGATAGATTTAATCAGTCCGATTGTTCCAATAGAAATCAGATCCTCTACTCCTACTCCGGTGTTATCAAATTTCTTAGCTATATATACCACAAGCCTGAGATTATGCTCGATCAGTACAGATTTTGCTTCTTCCGCATACTCTGTTCCCAGATCTGAGATCATTTCATTTTCCTCATCCATTTCAAGTGGCGGTGGCAGAACATCTGTCCCTCCTATGTAATGTATATCTCCTTCTTTTTCATCCCAAAATGCTGAAAAAGTTTTCACTACCCTGAACTGTATATATTCTGACAGTTCCATTCTAAATACCATTATTTATTCCTCCCCCTACACAATAATCCGGATGTAAGATCACCTGATAACTACCGTTTTTCGAAATATTTTCTCTACTAATCGCTGCAATCACTCTCTTATATCCCTGTTTCTCCCCTCTCTCATAGACGAACATTTCAGGCAGTTCTACCGCCTCCAGGATTCCCTGTTTCTTTCCGATACTATGATATGGCACCAGTATTTTCTTATGCTCCGGTACTCTGCACAGCAAATCGGAAAAAGCACTTTCCTCTATGATAATGACAGGTCTATGCTGATATGGCTCATATAAACTATTTCCGGAATCATATAAGCCAATGCACTTTCTTGGTAGCCCATAGAAATCAAGTTCCAGTGGATACCTGTTTTCTTCTTTTCTCCCTCTTATATTCCAATAAAGGTTGACGATCCATATACATGCTGTCATGAATGCACAGATACCTAATACATCCTTTAGGGAAAATACCTCTATCCGTCCTACCCTTTGCCATGCCAGCAGGATTCCCCCGAAAAGCATTCCGTATCCACTGGATACAAGGTAGGCTCTGAGTATTCCTTCCCCAGTCCGAAAAGAAAAGGCAGTCTGGCAGCACAAAAAATCTACTACTCCCAGTTGAACAACTATTTTTATCCAGACCGGGATACCGGGAAACAAAAGGATTACGAGAAAAACCACTGCATTACATGCTGAAACCAGTAATATCTTCCACAGGTGTATTTTTCTCTTCATGTGTTTCCCTGTTAAAAAAAGAATGAAGAAATGTATGGCAAACACTAATGACCATAACTTATCTATGTACAAAACATACTCCATCGTGATCATCTCCAGGCTTTTTTTCGTTGCAACTTCATATCAAAAGTATTTGCCAAACCACTTTCTTTTCGGTGATAACAGTATATATCTCATCGTCAATAAAATTTGTCTGTTATTGCGGTGTAAACTGCTTCTTTTTCCCCATTTTTTTACATATATATGGATTTTTACATAACAAAAAAGAGCAGCCAGGCTGCTCTTTTTGCACATTCTTAATTCGACTTTTTCCTATTTTTTTTGCAGGAAACTTGGAATATTCAAAGACTGTTCTTTCACAGAACTTCTGATATCCGTTGGTCTGTTCAGTACCGGTGTGGGCTTCGTAAGAGGTTTGGAACCCGGAACAGATGCCGGAGATGTTTTCGGCATCGCAGACACATTCACACTCGGCTGAATCGTCTTTCCCTGTAAGGATGTAGGTGTAATGATTCCACCCGGCATAGATGATTTATAACCCATGGCACCTACTCTGTTCTGTGGAACATCATCCAATCCTGTTGCAATAACGGTAATGGTACAGGTATCTGTTTTGGATGCATCATACATTGCACCAAAGATGATATTGACATCATCACCGGCCAGTTCCTGTACATAGCTTGCTGCATCAGACGCATCGGTTAATGTGATATCACCGGATACATTGATAATAACATGAGATGCACCATTAATAGTTGTTTCAAGAAGCGGTGATTCCACTGCCATCTTAACTGCTTCGCTGGCCTTATCATCACCTTTTCCAGTACCGATACCGATATGGGCAATTCCCTTATCCTTCATAACAGTCTGCACATCAGCAAAGTCAAGATTGATAACCGCCGGAACATTAATCAGATCTGTGATACCCTGAACTGCCTGCTGAAGTACTTCATCTGCTTTCTTCAAAGCATCCGGCATGGTGGTTCTCTTATCCACGATTTCTAACAATTTATCATTCGGAATCACAATAAGGGTATCTACATTTTCCTTAATTCGTTCAATACCCTGTAAAGCGTTTGTCATACGGGCACGTGCTTCAAAACGGAAAGGTTTTG
>CAMFGH010000138.1 GCA_945949875.1 uncultured bacterium | reverse complement strand
CTTCTACTAATTTCATACGATCAGCAGGATTGAAGAAATGCATACCGATCATAGGTCTTGTCAGGCCGCTGCCGATTTCTGTAATAGATAAACTGGATGTATTGGAAGCGAATACACATTCCGGTTTGCAGATCTTATCCAGCTCGCCAAATGTTGTTTTCTTAACTTCCATGTTTTCAAAAGCTGCTTCTACGATCAGATCGCAGTCTGCACAAAGATCTTCTTTCAGCCCCGGTGTGATGCTGTTTAAGATAGCATCTACAGCTTCCTGTGTCATTTTTCCTTTTTCAACAAGTCTTGCATAGCCTTTAGCGATTTTATCTTTACCACCTTCAGCCCATTCCTGTTTGATATCGCAGAGAGCTACTTCATAGCCTTCTACCTGAGCAAATGCTTTTGCAATACCCTGTCCCATGGTACCTGCACCAATAACACCAACTTTCATTCGTTAGTCCTCCTATAAATTTTATTTATTTATATTTAAATATTTCTCGCATATTGAAAGGCTGCCAAATCAAAGAATTAGCAGTTTTTGAATGGCTCTTTTACTTTTTCTTTGTTTTTGTCCAGGAAGAATGCCATTCCGTATTTCTGATCTTCTGTTTCGAAGCAGTCACCAAATAATTTTTCTTCGATAACGATTGCTTCATCCATGCCTACTTCCAGACCTTCATTGATTGCTTTCTTGCAGTTACGAACAGCGATTGGAGCATTTTTAGCAATGCCGGCTGCCATCTTTTCTGCAGTTGCGATCAGGTTAGCCTGTGCAGTTGTAACCACTTCACCAGCTTCATCCACTGTAGCGGAAACAACCTGATTTACCAGACCGATTCTCAGAGCTTCAGCAGCTTTGATATTTCTTGCTGTGTAAATCATCTGTTTTGCCATACCAGGTCCCACCAGACGAGCCAGTCTCTGTGTTCCACCAAAACCAGGTGTAATACCAAGACCTACTTCAGGCTGGCCAAATACTGCATTATCAGAACAGATTCTGATATCACAGCTCATAGCGATCTCGCATCCGCCACCCAGAGCAAATCCATTGATTGCAGCGATAACCGGAATTGGAAGAGTTTCCAGTTTACGGAACACATCGTTACCTTTTTTACCGAAAGCTTCACCTTCTGCTTTTGTAAGGCTGCTCATTTCGCCGATATCTGCACCGGCAACAAAAGATTTTTCGCCAGCACCTGTTAAGATCAGGCATCTCACTTCATTTAAATCTACAGCATCGATCACTTCATTCAGTTCATCAAGAACTGCAGAATTCAGTGCATTCAGTGCCTTTGGACGGTTGATTGTAATGGTAGCAATCTGGCCCTTCTGTTCATATAAAACAAATTCCATGGTTGTTCTCCTTCTATTAAAATAGTACCTGTTTTTTACCTGCATATAAACTCAAAACAGGAAGTCCGCAAAACATCACGGACTTCCGTTTTATTCATCTGTAAATCAAGCGTGAAATTAATCTCTTTCAACAATCGTAGTACATCCCATACCACCGCCGATACACAGAGTAGCAAGACCTTTCTTAGCGTCTCTCTTCTGCATTTCATGAAGCAGTGTAACAAGGATACGACATCCGGAAGCACCTACCGGGTGTCCTAATGCGATTGCACCACCATTTACATTTACTTTATCCATATTGAAGCCAAGGTCTTTTGCAACTGCTACAGACTGAGCTGCAAATGCTTCATTTGCTTCAATCAGATCCATATCATCAATGGTCAGACCAGCTTTTGCAAGAGCTTTCTTTGTGGAAGCTACAGGGCCAACACCCATGATAGAAGGATCCACACCGCCAAGAGCACCACATACAAAAGTAGCCATAGGTTTTACACCTAATTCTTTTGCTTTTTCTTCGCTCATAACAACGATAGCTGCTGCACCATCATTGATACCGGATGCGTTACCGGCTGTAACAACACCGCCTTCTTTCTTACCGGAACAGCATTTCAGCTTGCTTAAGGATTCTGCTGTTGTACCGGCACGAGGACCTTCGTCTTTTACGAAATCAACGATTTCTTTTTTCACTTTCACAGGAACAGGAACGATTTCATCATCGAATTTGCCTTCTGCCTGAGCTTTTTCACATTTCTGCTGGCTGTTTGCTGCAAACTCATCTAATTCTTCTCTTGTCAGTCCCCACTGCTCTGCTACATTTTCTGCTGTGATCATCATGTGATACTGATTGAAAGCATCCCATAATGCATCGTTTACCATGGTATCTACTAAAGTACCATTGTTCATTCTATAACCATAACGACCATTCATCATAGCATATGGAGCCATGGACATATTTTCCATACCGCCTGCTACAACGATATCAGCGTCGCCTGCCTGAATCATCTGAGCTGCCATGTTTACACAGTTCAGACCGGAACCACATACAACGTTTACGGTAACTGCCGGTGTTTCGATTGGAAGTCCGGCTTTGATGGATGCCTGACGAGCAACGTTCTGTCCAAGACCAGCCTGGATAACACAGCCCATGTAAACATGATCAACTGCTTCTGCAGGAACACCTGCTCTCTTTAATGCTTCCTTGATTACAATAGAACCAAGTACTGGTGCTGGTGTAGTGCTAAGTCCACCACCCATTTTACCGATTGCAGTACGACAAGCGCCTGCTAACACTACTTTCTTTGCCACTAAATTAGTCCTCCATTCTCCTCATTTCCCCGGAAAATACCGTATTTATGAGGCTTATAAATGATTGTTATTTTTTTATCATAATCACTTCTACCATTTTAACATAGGGTCTGCGTTTTTGCAACGCCTAGAACTTAAAATTCGACATTCTGCTTTGTCTCTTTTTGGAAACAAAGCAGAATGTGTCCCTGTCTCAAACTATAATTCCGGCTCAATCAGTCCGTAGGAATTCCCTTTTCTCTTGTATACTACATTCACCTGATCTGTTTCTGCATTGCAGAATACGAAAAAGTCATGTCCAAGAAGTTCCATCTGAATACATGCGTCTTCCGGATACATTGGTTTAATATCAAAACGTTTTGTTCTGACAATTTTAATCTCTTCGTCTTCTTCCTCGTCCTTTTCCAGGAATGCCTGACTGAAAGAAAGTGCGTTCTGTTTCTTGTCTGTCAATTTCTTTTTGTATTTTTTAAGCTGTCTTTCCAGAATCTCCTTCACCAGATCAATGGAGACATACATATCATTGCTAACCTGTTCCGAACGAATAATGCTGCCTTTCATAGGAATTGTGACTTCTATTTTCTGTCGTTCCTTTTCCACACTTAAAATAACCTTAGCCACAGTATCTTCTGAAAAATATTTATCCAACTTGCCAATCTTATCCTGCACTGCTGTTTTGAGGCCTTCTGTGATCTCAATATTTTTGCCTGAAATAATTATTTTCATATGATACCCTCCTTTTTCTTTTTTGGTGTTTTTATTGTATCATATTTTCTATTTCTTTGAACTTCCTTTTTCTGTGAAAATAATATTTTTCATCTAATATTTTTCTTTCAGGGTTTATAAATTTCTTAAAAATTTTTGTAACTTTGTTAAACTTAAACAAAACACTCGTTCCTTTGGTTACCATAATGTAATTGTAGTTTTTGCTTTTATTCCTGTGGATAATGTGGATAACTTAGTGTATAAGTCATTTTTTCCCATAAAACCGTTTATTTGATGTGGATAACTATTGTTGGTTAATTTTGTTCTTTTCTGCGAATTGTCCGACATTATTTTTCAATTCAGCACTTTTCACAAGATTGTCCATTTTTCATTTTTCCACTTGACATTAACCGGCTTTTTGTTGTATTGGATTCATCTGTGTGGGTGTTTTCTACCGCAAAACAGTTGCACGACCATAATAAAACTGAGTATCTCCATTTACGGAAATACTCAGTTTTTATGTTATCTTCCTTATGCTATCTTTTTTACACTATCTCTTTTACAATTCTGATATCCATTCAAGGATTCCCCTGAAAACTAGAAAATTCTTCGAATCGATAAAAT
>CAMFGH010000137.1 GCA_945949875.1 uncultured bacterium | reverse complement strand
GATTTGTGAGAGAGGGGCTGCCTCAATCTGCACATGGCATTTTGAGACAGCCCCTAATTTACTTGATGATTATTTCATTAGATTAGATCAACTTTATCTGTTTTTATACCAAACAAAATGGTCAAACTTTCTCTTTCTATGATTCACGGTTATACCACACTCATCGAGCTTTTTCGTAATATAATCATTATATGCTTTGTAATTGAAACTATCCTGCCATTTCTGAATTTGCCCTTTTGTAATGTCATCAAAATAGCGTGGCAGATATTCTTTAAGAACTGTATCTAAAATCGAATAATCGTCTCTTCCATAAAGATTTCTATTATGATAACAGCAATACTTTGAGGCAAATGAAAAAAGATTTATTTTTCCATTACTTCTTGCAATTTCATTTACAACCTCAGGATCTCCATCAGCTATCCTCTCATCAATATACGGAATTGCAGCAATAATATTCGCAAGTTCCACCATGCTGATTTTACTCTTATGCTGTGACAAATGAGTTGAATTTGTGATATCTATCAGCCCCACTTTCATGGCTACAATATCAGGATCCGAATTCTTAGGAAACTTCCGGAGACATCTGGTGATTAGTTCATTCTCCGGACCATAATTATCTGTCCCTTGAACCAATGTCTCAGCTTCTTCCATCGCCTCGTTTGTAATAATATCACCAGAAACATCTCGATACCCCTTTGTGGTTTTTTGAGATGTTGCAGGAATTATTATTTCGGCTCCAGATAAAGAATAATATGATGGATTACTTCCTGTTCTTAGTACAGCCCCATTTTTCACAAGACCTATCAACGTAGCATATATATTCGGTCCATGATTTTTGTCTCCATATATAGCTTCCGCTAAAGCACCTTGAGTCATTGTTCCATTTGTTTTCAACATATTTACAATCGTTTCTTTTTGACTCATACCCTATTTCCTTTATCTATCCCACTTTTCATTATACACCCAGTATCTCATTCGTATATTTGAACAGCGTAAGATTCAGCTGCATAATATCATACTGCTTATCTATAATTGCTTTCTGCACAATCAGATCCACCTTGCTGCTCGGACTGAAAGCCCAGTCTGCTCTTGCAAGCAGGTCCTTTGACTGCTCCAGGTCAAGTTCCAGTGCTATACAAAGAGCCATTACTGTCTTCTTTTTGGGGTGATAATTCATGTCGCACTGAATCTTTGAAAAATGCTTTCTGTCAAGATTTGCTCTCTTCCAGACATCTTTATTATCCAGATGCGAAGCATCAATCAGCTCAAATAATTTGTCATGGAAAGAAGCTCCCATATTTGCCAGCTGAGCTTCCAGCGACATATCCGCTGACAGCATACATGGTTCGGCCAACGCTTTGCTTTCATCATCAAAAGGATAAGTGTCCTCTATCTGGTTCTTTTGAAGCATATCTTCATAGAAAGCTTCTTCTGACAGTTCCCTAAATCTGGCACTTCTTCTACTCCGTACCGGATACTCCCTTTTATGACTATTCCTGACATAATTTGCATCTATGTACGAATCAATTTCTCCCACAATCTGACCGGAAAGCTGAAATGATTTCTTGTCAAACACCACAAGAATAATCTGCATATCATTTTCCAGAAGGAACCTGCTGAAAACAGATACCGCAATCTGCAATGCCTTGTCCTTTGGAAAACCATATACTCCCGTTGATATCAGAGGAAATGCAATGCTTTCACATTTCAGTTCCACAGCCTTTTCCAAAGATTTACGGTAACAGCTTTCCAGTATCTCAAACTCCCGATGTGCTCCATCTTCCCATACCGGTCCAACCGCATGTATGATGTACTTCGCATTCAGGTTATATGCTCCGGTAACTGCAATCTCTCCTCTTGCAATCTTTCCAATCTGTTCACGAGCTGCAAGAAGCTGTTCCTTGCCAGCAGCCTCATAAATAGCAAGGTCTGTACCACTGCCACATATTGGATTGGGATTTGCTGTATTTACAATGACATCCGCCTTCACTTTTGTTATGTCATTCCGGACAATCTTAAATGGCATCGTGGCACCTCCTCTACTGCTTTTATGTAAATGTTACTTTCGTATCCTCATCCAATCCTTATCTGCATTATTACTGCCCCTATTTTTTGTGCCCCAGTATCCGGGATGAGCCATTGGATAAATATAAGTTTCTCCATATTTATAAGGTTCTCCATCCCCAATTAATTCCGGAAGCCTGCTGCAGTTAAACTGTGGATTGATCAGAGTTCTTATTATGACAACTGATGTATCCAGTCCCAGACATATGATATTTTCCGGCTGAATGATATCCACCAACTCTTTTATTTCCTCAGCATCACTGGCAAGAGCCTTCCTGCTCATATTTCCGGAATATGTATTTCTTCTATATCCCAGATTACAATTACAGAAAAACAAATCGGTATATCGCTGTGTATCAATTTCAGGTTTCCCAATCAGAGAAAAATACCTGACAAGATTAAAATCTGTCTGCGAATCCCTGGCTTGAAGATTGACGTTGTGGTGAAACATTATATCATTTCCTTTATTCATTTCACGAACGTTTGCTATTGTGCCTTTTATTTCCTCTTTTTCCGGTGGTCCAAAATCCTGTCCGATCAGCATATACTTGACATGCGGAGTGTGTTTTGCATATCCCCAGCCCTGCCAGTATGTCCATAAGTTGATTTCCCGACACAAATCTTCTCCGGGAAGCAGATCACACCATCCCAGTTCCAGTTTCCCTGTAAGTATCGGCTTACTTCGATATTTATTTTTTACCTTCTCTACCAAAGCAGCATATTTTCCTGATTTATTCTCATCCATTTTTCATGCCTTTTTCATTAGACCTTGATAAAAGTTGACTGCTGCCTCCAAATCTTTCTCCGTAGGGTGTCCTTTTGCAATTCCGCCAATCAACTTGAAAGGCCCATATGTATCGTATCCCTTACAGGAAAACTTTCCAACGAGATCTGCATGCTTCCCTTCAAGAATGGTCTCCATAGATTGAAATTCTGTTTTTCCACCATATGTGCAGATCAGAAATACCTTCTTATCCTGTGGCAGATTAACAGATGCGAAGTTAAGCACTGCCTGATGAAATTTTCCATAATAGATTCCTGAGGCAAATCCTAATAGATCGTAACCTGAAAGGTCCATTTCCTTCACTTGTGTGGCATCTACCAGCTCAACTTCTTTCGCCTTTGCAATTTCATCCACAATTTTCTTTGTATTCCCATGATGCACAGATGCATACACAATTACTACTTTCAAAAATATCATCCTCCAGATTCAATTAATGTTAATTCAAATATTCCTCATACATAATACAGGATAAGTTGCAGTCAAGTTCTGCGTTATATTTTAATCGTTCCGCATACCTTTACTTTTTACTATCTTTGATCTAAAAGTTGATAAAACAAATTAAGATATCCTATTCCTAATATCTTTTGACGCGTATTAACTAATTCACCATATGTCATTATAGTTGTATGTGCAGATAATCTTCTGATATTTGTATTGATTTCCTTCATAATTGGAACTGCTACAGTAAAGAATACACTTGAATCAGATACTATGTTATCAATGTATTGTTTAAGCTCAATCATCGGATGATTTCTATGTGTACACTTCTCCAAAAAGAATACGCATTCACCCAATGTCATCTCCCTTGATTCTTGCATTTTTTCATAAAATCTATTTCGTCTTATTAAGTTAGGAATGTCATGGCTATTCCTAAATGGTTCAAAAATCAATTGATTTAGCTGTACTTCTAACCCTCTGCAATACTCAAGACAAATAGGTGCATAATCAGCATTTTCACATTCTCTCATTCCAGAAAACAAACAGTCAGCCATGGCAAGAATTTCCTTTGTTTTTTCAGACATATTATCCCAAATATGAGGGAAATAATTCTGCTTTAACAAATCCATTTGTTTCGGTAATTCTTCTGCCAATTCTCCAAACGAAAACAGATGCTGTCGGTGATTTTCTCATCCCACTGCTCTTTAGGAAAGCTTTTGTCATCT
>CAMFGH010000136.1 GCA_945949875.1 uncultured bacterium | reverse complement strand
CTTCATATAAAAATTCAGGCTGGCTCATCTGGTTACTTTCGCTGATATGATTTTTCAAACATGTCATTATAGAACTAAAATCGCATCGATCCAATCGCAATCCCACCTTTTCGTATCATTTCTGGTTTTTATCTGGTACTAGATTTCTTTTATCATAGCACAAACATATGTTCTGCACAACGGTATTTCAACTCTATGAACAAAAATAACAGGGTAACAGTCAATCTATACTCAATTTCTGTTCAATGAGAATCTAAAAGCTTTCCTGTAAAATGATCACAGAATAAAAAAACGGGGAAGGAGAAGCTTGTGAAACAGAATGTTGAATTTGAACGGTGCATTGATTTTCTTGTGCGGATGTTAGATAAATATGGCGAAGAGCTGCTCCGGGAACTGGAGGAAGAAAAGAAAAACAATGGACAGGAGAAAACAGAAGAAAATGAAAAAGAAAAAGAAGCGGCAGCTTCCTGAGATGAGAATTCCAGGGCTGCCGCTTCTTTTATGAGAAGAGCATTATTCTGTGTCTTGAGCCTGCATTTCTGACAGCATTATTTGTTCCAGTCGGTTAATGTCCGGAAATACCACTTTTTTTCCTCTGGTATGCAGCTGGCGGAGTCGTTTCATATTTGTGCTGACTTCTTTATGGATAGAGTGTTTTACCGGCACGGGATTATTGTTGCGAGTATGTATGTGATCAAGATAATAATCTCTGACAGGAAACATATTCTGGAGAAGGAATGCTGCTTCTTTTCCATCAAATTCGCCGAGAACGATAGTCAGGCAGCGTCCATATTTTTGTTCTTGTTTATCATGGATCGCTTTATATTTTTGAACCCTTGAACTTAACGGAACCATCCAGAGCAAAGAAGTCTTTTCATCCCGCAGGCAATAAAATGTCGGACGGTATGTACCGTTTTCTTTGTTTTGCATCAGGTTACCGTCTTGTACTTTTTCAAAATATTCATCTTTTATGTGGTAAACATATCCTTCTTGATAAATCATTTCATCACCTATTAATTAGAATCCTGCTTGCAGGATTCTACGCCTGCGGCGGGTTGCTTGCAACAAATTTATTCTTCGCCGCAGTGCGATCCTGCGGAGCAATTTTTATAAAGCGGAGAACGGAGTTTTTCGCTTTATAAAAATCAGCCCTGCCATGCGGCAGGGCCGAGAATTTTCGAGCCGGACATTTGTTAGACGCTTCCGGTAAGCGAACCATATTTTCGAGCCGTTTATTTATAAGCCGCCAGCGGTGAGCGGACAATATTTTCGATGACAGGTATTCCTGTCTCTATCATTATTATATGTTTGGGATGAAAATATGTCAATGAGAATTAAAAATTTTGAAAAACAGGTATTGAATATAGTTGGAACAGATGATAAAATTTAGTTGGGACAATAAAAGGGCGTAATAAATGAGGTAAATGCCATGAAGAATAAAAAAATCAGATGTTATGTATATATCCGTGTATCCACCACCATGCAGGTGGATGGCTACAGTCTGGATGCACAGAGAGATAAACTGAGAAAGTATGCTGAGTATCAGAATATGGAGATTGTACAGGAATTTGCAGATGAAGGGAAATCAGGTAAAAGCGTAGAGGGCAGACCGGAATTTCAGCGGATGTTGGACAATATTGAAGATGGTACGGACAATGTACAGTTTGTGCTGGTATTTAAGCTTTCCCGTTTTGGACGTAATGCGGCAGATGTTTTGAATTCATTGCAGAGGATGCAGGATTTTGGAGTAAATCTGATCTGCGTGGAAGATGGCATTGACAGTTCCAAAGATAGTGGCAAGCTGATGATCTCCGTTTTGTCAGCGGTAGCAGAAATTGAACGTGAAAATATTCTGGTGCAGACCATGGAAGGACGGAAGCAGAAGGCCAGAGAAGGAAAATGGAACGGTGGCTTTGCTCCCTATGGTTACAAGTTAGTAAATGGGGAACTTCAGATTGCAGAGGACGAAGCAGAGGTAATTCGATTGATCTTTGATAAATTTATCCATACCAATATGGGAATGAGTGCGATTGCGTCATGGCTGAATCAGCATGGATATAAAAAGAAAAAGAGGCAGAATAATACACTGGATGCTTTTGCAACTTCATTCATCAAAGGTGTTCTAGATAATCCAATCTACTGTGGGAAACTGGCATTTGGTCGCAGAAAGAACGAAAAGGTTCCCGGAACAAGAAATGAATATCGGATTGTAAAGCAGGAAGAATATATGCTGACTGATGGCATCCATGAAGGTATCATTTCAGAAGAGGATTGGGAACTGGCACATCAGAAACGGCAGAAAACAGGAGTATCATACGAAAAGACCCATAGTCTGGAGCATGAGCATATTTTATCCGGCATTTTGAAATGCCCTCTTTGTGGCAGCGGAATGTATGGGAATGTCAATCGAAAAAAGAGAAAAGACGGTACGGCATATAAGGACTATTTTTATTATGCCTGCAAGCATCGAAGGCTGGTGGATGGGCATAATTGCAGCTACCGCAAACAATGGAGTGAAGATAAGGTGAATGATGCGGTAGAGGAAGTAATCCGGAAACTTGTGCAGAATCCCAAATTTGAGGAAGCAATTTTGAAGAAAATCGGTGCAAGGATTGACACATCGGAAGTGGAAAAGGAAATTGAAGAACTGGAGAAACAGCACCGGCAGCTGACCGGAGCAAAGAACAGACTCGGACAGCAGATGGACAGCCTGGATATTACAGATCGATTCTATGAGAAAAAATATCAGGATATGGAGACAAGATTGTACCGTCTCTATGATGAAATTGAGGGAGTGGAGAACAGTATCAGTGAGGTAAAGAACCGATTACTGAACATCAAACAGAAGAAAATTTCGGAAGATAACGTCTATCAATTCTTACTGTATTTTGATAAACTGTATGATAAGTTCACCGACTTGGAGAAAAAAGAGTTTTTAAGCAGTTTTGTAGAGCAGGTGGACATTTATGAGCAGGAGCAGCCGGATGGCAGATTCCTGAAGCACATTAAGTTCCGTTTTCCGGTGTATTTTAATGGTGCGGAAACAGAAGAACTTAGTTGGGACAATGAAAGTACCGTTGAAACTGTGTGTTTGATGTCAAGAAAAGATATATAAAAGATAAATTGGAGCATGATGCAATAGAATAACAAACTTTATGAAAAAGAATAATACAGGTGAGACTATGGACATTCAGACAGAATCATTCCTTCAGGGCGGAAAATTTAAAAAGTTAATCGAAGAGCGTAATGCGCAGCTGCGACAGAAATATGATGTAAAAAAAGCAGAGTTGGAAATCTTATATTTTTTGTCTCATTGTGGAGAGCAGAATACTTCTACCGATATTCATCATCAGCTGATGATGACGAGAGGACATATTTCCCAGGCAGTAGACAGCCTTTGCAGACGGAGTTATATTGCAGCAATTCCGGATCAGCATGACCGCAGATATGTTCATTATCAGATTTTGGAACCGGCACAGGAACTTGTAGCGGAAATCACAAAGCAAAGAGAAGAAATGAACAAATTAATTTTGGATGGAATATCAGAAGAAGAGATGAGGGTATTCCGTGAAGTGTCAGCAAAAATAAAGAAAAATATAGAAAAACTGATATAGGATAATTAAAAATACAAAGTATGTTTAATGCATGCTTTGTATTTTTATATTTCTAAAAAAAATATAAAGCCTATTGACAATTCCTGTTCCAGTGCTATAATCATTTAAAAATAAATAGTTTAAAATTAAATGAAAGCATTTCAGAAGAAATGCATATTTTTTAAACTCTAAGATGGCACTCAACTGAAAGGAGTGCTAACAAAAAGAAAGGCAGGTATTATTATGAAATTAAAACCATTGGGAAACAGAGTTGTTTTGAAGTATCAGGAAGCAGAGGAAAAGACACCATCTGGAATTATCCTGCCAGACAGTGCCAAAGAGAAACCACAGGAGGCTGTAGTTGTTGCAGTCGGACCGGGAAAGACTGGAGGCGAAGATTTCAAGATGCAGGTAAAGGAAGGAGATAAAGTCATTTATTCCAAATATGCAGGAACAGAAATCAAGCTTGATGGAGAAGAATTCATTATT
>CAMFGH010000135.1 GCA_945949875.1 uncultured bacterium | reverse complement strand
AGGAGGGAACTTTTCTCTAGCAACCATAATAATATTGCTATTAATATTTTTTTCCCTTTGAAAAAAGTATTCAAAAAAACAAGAAAGATTATGTCATTATTTTTAATTGCGGCAACGATATTTTCTTTAAATATTGTAACAACTTATGCTGCGGAGGCAGAAACAGAACAGCCAATAGTCATCGGAGAATACGATGGATGGCTGAACGATAAAATTGAAATAGGAGTGGCTGTCCATGAACAGGTTTAGGAATATGTTTATTCTGCTATGTGCTGTACTTTTGTTAAGCGGATGCCGCACCGCCACTAAGGAAGTAGGCTTGAGTGACTTTGATTGGCAGATGGAATTTGTGAGTGATGAGAATGGAAATATCTTAGCATCAAATTCCAAAGATAATGCAGCAGACAGCTATAAAAATGTAAGCTGTATATGTGATGAAAATCCCAATATCTCAATAATAGATAAAACAGAAGGGAAAACCTGGTCAGGTAAATACTCTTTGAAAGTAAGCGTCAAAGATACAAAGTCCTACGATCTGACTTTTCCGGATGATGTTTCAGTAATAGAGATATTGGGAGTCAGGAAATATGAGGATGGGGAAACTGCATATTCGTTCGTAATCTATACGGACGATAAGGTTGTTTCTTTCTTACCAAAAGCAATTTAATAGGTTATTGAGATGTGGAATAAATGTCCAGACACTTGTAAGGCAATTTTAAAGTGTCTGGATATTATTGGAAAATTTTATAAAAGGAGCATATTTCCGTGAAAATGTAATGAAAAAGTTAAGTTTAGTTATAATTTGTATAATGATGATTTTTACGGTTAGTGCGGTTCCTTCATTCGCTGCTGATGATTAGAATTATGAAAATGAGATCATAGGCAGGGCCGAAGTTAGTGATGTCCCAAAAACAAGGGCAAATTTGTTGCCAAACCGATTGCTGATAGATTTTGATGCCACTGCAACTTCCGTAATTCTAAAATTTAAAAATATTGGTGTGGATTCTATTGACACTATAGCTGCAACTGTTACAATTGGAGATACAAAAAAAGCGTAACCGTTTTAAAAGCGAAGCCCGGAACTACGTTGAAAACTGTAAATATCAACATGAAAAAATGCCATGAGGATATTTCTGTATATACAGTTACAGCGGATGGTGGGGACAGCATTGGCAGTAGCACGACGAAAGGTTCCAGGGATATACCGTCGAACCTTTTGAATATATGGCATCGTGGAAGTCTTTCCTCTGCTTCTGCAAGTTTAAATTATCATTTTGGAAAACATGGCTCTGGTGTTGGTACATCTAATATTGTTTCATATGCACAAAGTGCGAAAAATTTCAAGAGTAATTTAAGTGGGGCAAAGAGTTCAAAAGTAAATGGGAGTACCCCTAATGTTACCCGTTGGAAAAAGAATGGAAAATACATTGATATTTGTGGAAGTAAAAACACCGGTAAAATTATTAGCTATGGCAGACAATGAAAGGAAAATAAATGTCATTAGTACATGAATTTGTGGCTGTTCGGCAGCCACAAAACAAAAAGATTTTATATTCTGATGAAGTATATGAGACTATAAATCAGGGACAAATCAAAAAAAGTGCAGTCTTGGAAATCCCAGATGACGTAATTCAAAATATTTTGTATGATGCACATGGAAAATTACTACCTGATATAAAATTTAATCAGTGGGGAATTTCTGTATATGAAAAGGAAGAACTGATATATTGGATAGATTTTTTGAAGAGCATTTCAGAAGAGGCAGAGAATAGAGAATATTACCATAAACTGCTGGATTTTATGATGACATCATATTTTAATAATAATACTGTTTTGCATTTTGGTATCTGAACGTATATGATGTTATACAGATGTAGAATACTATAAGGACTTTTTCCCAGAAATGGGAGAAAGTTCTGCAATTAATAACGGCGGTCAATTTGTCCGCCGTTAAATTATAGTCTTTATTTTCTTAGGAGTCAGGATATTCTTTGCCAATGCGATACCGACCTGTGGGTACAATTCTTGAATTTCCTGATATTTTTCTTCAATCAATTCCGGCTCATCTGCCCAGATATCCTCATAGATTTTCATAGCTTTTTTGAAATGGATTTTAGCCTGTGAGAGATTTGCTGTAATCAGGCAGATATTTCCCATGGATTCCTGCACCTGTGCATAATCCAGACAGTGATCGGAATTATAGTCTTTGATAATCAGTGACAGTTTCTGGAGAGCCGACATTGCCCGCTCCGGTTTCTGCATTTCTGTCAATAAGGCGGCGTAATTGTTGATCTGCGGGATACTGTCATTGGTATGAAGCAGCTTATATTGTTCCAGTAGCAAGATACCCTTTTCCATGTGTTCTTTTGCAAGTTCTGTCTGACCGTTCATGCGGTAAAGACCACCAAGATTAGCATGAAGGTTGGAAGCAAGGTGGGCATTAGCTTCTGTGATTTCTTTGATCTGCGCAAGTGCTTCTTTTTCCAGCTTAATGGCTTTTTCTGGTTTCGTTTCCATAGTTGCTTGATAATCTAACAATAGTGCCCGGTCAGAAGAGGTCCCATGATTATTTCCTTTCAAAAGTTGTTTCAATTCCCGAATAATCTCTTTCATACCTTTCTGGTAGTTGAATTTCTCCATGTATGGGAAGGTATCCTCTAAAAACAGCAGGTATTTGGGTATATCATCTTTTTCAATCAGGTGAATGATATTTTCCACTGTCTGGAACATTTTTTTATAATAGCTGACTTCCGTGCCATGCATCAAACATATTTTTTGCAGAGAATCCAGTAAAGTGTGACAGCTCGTGACGGAAGGTCTGGTTTCAGAAAGGGCAATTTCCTGAATCATCGGATGCAGGGAGATGGTATGCCGGGTGTTTGCCTGTACAAAACCTGTCTCAATCAGATCATTGATGTCATTTAAAGTGGTCAATCCAAGCCAGTCAGCAAAGATGCGGGCGGAAATACCGGCAGGAGGCAGAAAACACAGATCACGCATGATATCCTGTTGTTCCTGTGAAATGGAATAAAGGGAAAACAGGGTGTGAATATGGTTATAGTAAGTTGCCTTGTTGTTCTGTCCGTCTTTGATAGCACTGATTTTGTCTTCATTTTCAAGGGATGCCTTTTCCTTCCGGAGTTTATCCAGTAATTGCTCTGGTGGTAAAATCCCATTTTCCAGAAGTTTAGCTGCCAGTTCTACCGCAAAGGTATGGCGGTGAACGGTTTCTATGATCTCTTCAACAAGCATCCGATGTTCTTCTGTTTCCGAATAAAATGCAGATGCCAGCTGAAACAGGCTGGAAGATTCCCGTATTTCTTTTAGCTGCAGAATGTAGTGTCCATCAAATTTACTTCTTGTCGTAAAAAGAATCCGGCAGCGGTATTTCAACACTACCGATAGAAAACTGTCCTGTGTAGCAGTCACATTGAAATTATCTATGATGAGCAGGGTATCATCTTTCAGAGAGCGAAGAAAACGGTTGTGTTTTCGGAATCGTTCTTCTTCGTTGTCTTCCGGCAGATCGTCAGTGAAATCCATATCTGTAACTGACTGATGCAAATCGCCAGAATATTCAACATAAAGGATGTTTGTATAATATTTTTTGTATTGCTTTGCATATGCTTTCGCCAGTTCACTTTTTCCAATCCCGGCAATCCCATAGAGAAATACTTTGCTGTTTTCTTCCAGCATTGTGTGTAATTCTCCCAGTTCTTCTTCCCTTCCTACAAAATGTCGGCATGGTCTGGGTACTTCACTGTCCATGATATAATCCAGGACAACCGGGGAGAGGGCACCACCTTCAATCAGTTTCTGGTTTTTCGTATCTCTTTTGACAAATTGACGCTCCATACCAAAGGAGATCAGCTTTGCCAGAAACAGGAGCCGTGAATCCGCAGGTTTGTATAGTAATGCCAGTTTGTTCTTTTTCGCTTCGGATACGGTGGGATCCTGCATAAACAGGGTGTAAACATCCTGTAGTGCCTTGTTGCAGTCGGTCATCAGTGGCAGAAGATTTTGATGTATTGTTTCAGCCAGTTTTTCCTGCTTACTTGGTTTCGCATAGTAAGTAGAAATTTTGGGACTGATCTTCGCCTGTCCTGTCATCCACCGGCAGACAAGCCCATTATCAAAAGAAAAATCTTTGCTTTCAGGGCTGTTCATAAAATCCTCAAATACTTCATATAAAAATTCAGGCTGGCTCATCTGGTTACTTTCGCTGATATGATTTTT
>CAMFGH010000134.1 GCA_945949875.1 uncultured bacterium | reverse complement strand
CACCTGTGCTGTAGTAGGCGCACTGATGGGATTTCTACTGTTTAATGTATATCCGGCCAGTGTTTTTATGGGAGATACCGGTTCCCTTGCCCTTGGTGGGTTTGTGGCAGCAACAGCTTATATGCTGCAGATGCCGCTTTTTATTGCAATCGTAGGTTTTATCTATTTGATGGAAGTGGTATCGGTTATTCTGCAGGTGGGCTATTTCAAGCTGACCGGAGGAAAGCGGATCTTTAAAATGGCACCGATCCATCATCATTTTGAGTTATGCGGATGGTCTGAGACCAGGGTTGTTGCTGTTTTCTCCATTATTACAGCCATCTGCTGCCTCGTTGCATATATGGGGATTTGAGGTATGATATCATCAGAATTTTGATATGGAAATGGATATCATTGCATGGATATTCAGGAAAGATACAGAATCGAAAATGTCCGGCAGAGACTGAACATGGAAAGGCATAGAACATGAATTTAGCAGGAAAAAATGTACTCATTATCGGATGCGGAAAAAGTGGGATCGGAGCTGCTGTTTTTCTGAAAAAGCAGGGAGCAAATCCCATTCTGTTTGATGCGGGTGAGACTATAAAAGAAGAAGATATCAGAGAAAAACTACCGGCAGATTTCGAAGCAGAGATCTGCTTAAGAGAATTGACAGAGGAAATAAAAGAGAAAACGCAGTTACTGGTCGTAAGTCCCGGTGTACCGGTGGATACTCCTTTTGTGGAGCAGTTCCGGGAAAAGGGTATCCCTATCTGGGGTGAGATCGAGCTGGCATACCAGTGTGAAAAGGGCAGAGTGATTGCCATTACGGGAACCAATGGAAAAACCACCACAACCACGCTGGTGGGCGAGATTATGAAACGACATTTTGAAAAAGCATATGTCATGGGAAACATTGGATATCCCTATACTGATATCGTCATGGAGACAGAGGAAAACTCTGTAACCGTAGGGGAGATCAGTAGTTTCCAGTTAGAGACCATTGATACCTTCCATCCGGTGGTTTCCGCTATTTTAAATATTACACCGGATCATCTGAACCGGCATCATACCATGGAGAATTATGTTGCAGTCAAAAATGCGGTAACAAAGAACCAGACCAAAGAAGACGTCTGTGTTCTGAATTTTGAAAATGAATACACCAGAAAACTGGGTGAAAACTGCAATGCAAAAGTAGTATATTTTTCTTCAGCAAGAGCTTTGGAAAACGGGATCTATCTGGACGGAGAAGAAATCTATCTGGCAGAAGAAGGAAAGCATACCAGAGTGATGAATATTCATGATATGAATCTGGTTGGAATCTGCAATGTGGAGAACGTTATGGCAGCGATAGTCATTTCACTGGCCATGAAGGTGCCAATGGATGAGATCCTGGATACCATACATACATTTAAAGCTGTGGAACACCGTATTGAGTTCGTAGAAACGGTAAACGGTGTGGACTATTATAATGATTCCAAGGGAACCAATCCGGACGCAGCCATTCAGGGTATTAAAGCCATGACAAAACCTACGATACTGATCGGAGGCGGGTATGATAAAGGCAGCGAATATGATACCTGGTTTGATGCTTTTGACGGAAAAGTAAAACTGCTGGTACTCATAGGGCAGACCAGAGAGAAAATTGCAGAATGTGCGGAACAGCATGGATTTAAAGATTATGTTTTTGCAGATACTTTCGAAGAGGCTTTTCAGATTTGTGTGAAAAATGCGGTATCCGGTGATGCAGTGCTTCTTTCTCCGGCATGCGCAAGCTGGGGAATGTTCCCGAACTATGAAGTGCGTGGTAAAATATTCAAAGATATGGTACGCGCATTGGTGTAACGGAATCAGGAAAAAATGTGAGCAGGAAATAGGATAAGAGAAATAAGAAGGTAAATAGTCGTAAGAGAAATCAGTAAGCAATAGTAAGAAAGAAAGTGAGTGAGAGACAGGTTTGGCAGCCAGATTCAGAACGATTCAAGGTGGATTACCACAGCAACAGAATAATGAGAGCTATTTTGATTACAGCCTTTTGGTAACCGTTCTCTTTCTGCTGGGATTTGGTCTGATCATGATTTATTCAAGCAGTTCATATAAGGCAAACTTAAGCTTTGGAGACAGTGCGTTTTATCTGAAAAAGCAGTTTACCGCTACAGTACTTGGACTGGTTGCCATGATGGTTGTATCCAGAATTCCTTATCATTTTTGGGAACATTTTGCTTTACTTGCGTATATTGTTTCAGCAGTTTTGATTCTGCTTGTTCTGACACCCTTAGGGTATGAAGCCAACGGTGCCAGAAGATGGCTTAATCTGGGAATCTCATTGCAGCCGGCAGAGGTAGCAAAGCTGGGTATGATCATTTTTTTGGCCAGCATAGTGTGCAGGGTTGGAAAAAGTATCGGTACCTGGAGTGGCTTTTTCAAATTGATCGCACTGCCACTGCCCATTGTCCTTATGGTGTGGAAGATAACAGAAAATATGAGTTCGGCCATCATCATTCTTGGGATTGCTGTTCTCATGATTTTTGTGGCCAGTCCGGATTATAAGAAGTTTATTGTACTGTTTCTGGCAGGCGCAGGAGTGGTGGCAACAGCCTTATATGCCATTATCCAGATGGCTGATTCCGGAAAGCTGGATTTTAGAGGACAGCGTGTTCTTGCATGGCTGAATCCGGAAGCCTATGCCAGCGGAAAAGGCTTTCAGACCTTGCAGGCGCTGTATGCCATCGGTTCCGGTGGGATTTTTGGAAAAGGGCTTGGCGAAAGTATGCAGAAGCTGGGGTTTCTTCCGGAAGCCCAGAATGATATGATCTTTTCCATTATCTGCGAGGAACTGGGACTTTTTGGAGCCATAGCGATTATTCTGCTTTTTACACTTCTGATCTGGAGATGTATGATCATCGCAAGTAATGCTCCGGATCTGTTTGGTGCTCTTTTGGTGGTTGGAGTCATGGGGCATCTGGCCATCCAGGTTATTTTAAATATTGCAGTATGTACCAATCTGGTTCCAAACACAGGTATTTCCCTTCCGTTTATTAGTTTTGGTGGATCTTCCGTGGTATTTCTTCTGATAGAAATGGGAATTGTTTTTAGTGTGGGAAGAGGAATTAAGTTAAAGGAACTGTAAAGATTCATGAAGAAGAAAAAGAAGAAGTCATCCGGGAAAGAGATAAATGCAAAAAAATCCGGCACGAAAAAAGCAGGAAGCAGGAAAACCGGTTCCAAAAGAATCAGTACCAGAAGTGTTGTCTGTATGACAGTGTTGTTTCTGCTGATCTGTTTCCTGGGAGGTGTCTATTATTACATTGATCTGAATTATACGATTCAAAATGTGTATGTTGAGGGAAATGCACATTATACCGATCAGGAAATTATCGAAAAAGTTATGACCGGAAAACTGGGTCATAATTCCCTGTATCTGAATTTTAAATATCGAAATCAGAAGATAGAAGATATTCCTTTTGTATCTGCTCTGGAGGTAAATATTGTGACACCGGACACTGTCCGGATTACGGTATACGAGAAAAGCCTGGCCGGATATGTTTCCTATCTGGGACGGTATATGTACTTTGACAAAGACGGTACTGTGGTAGAAAGCTCAACGATAAAGACGGATGGGGTTCCGGAAGTGGTGGGACTTTCCTTTGATCATGTCGTGATGTATGAGATGCTTCCCATTGAAAATGCGAACGTGTTTACCCGGGTTTTGGATATTACACAGTCCCTGAATAAATATGATCTGAAAGCAGACCGTATTTATTTTGATCAGTCCTATCACGTTACTTTGTTTTTTGGAAATGTTCGTGTACAGATAGGTGATGGCAGTAGTATTGATGAAAAATTTTCAAGATTACAGGTTATTTTGCCGAATCTGGAAGGATCAAGCGGTGTTCTGAAAATGGACACCTATTCGGAGGATACAAAGACATTCACCTTTCAGGCGGATAAGCCAAAAGGATAAAAGAAAATTGTGCTATACAGGAAAAAATGTGTTGATAATTTAAAGATTACATTATATGATATTTTATAATGGCTCATGAGAATGTGAGAAGGAGGAAATACCCTTGTTAGAGATTAAGACAAGCGATGCTGAATCTGCAGCAAAGATCATTGTAGTTGGCGTCGGCGGTGCAGGTAATAATGCTGTAAATAGAATGATTGACGAAAATATCAACGGTGTTGATTTTATCGGTGTAAATACGGACAAGCAGGCTCTTCAGCTTTGTAAGGCACCAAAGCTTCTGCAGATCGGTGAAAAACTTACCAAAGGACTTGGAGCAGGTGCAAAGCCTGAAATTGGTGAAAAGGCTGCTGAAGAAAGTGTAGAAGAGATTACAAATGCACTGAAAGGTGCAGATATGGTATTTGTCACCTGTGGTATGGGTGGCGGAACAGGAACCGGTGCAGCTCCTGTTGTTGCAAAACTGGCAAAGGAAATGGGAATTTTGACCGTTGGTGT
>CAMFGH010000133.1 GCA_945949875.1 uncultured bacterium | reverse complement strand
CCACCTCTATCAGGTGGCGATACTTTTTGGGGCAGGCGAGTTATTTGCCTGATACGTAAATCGTTAAAATCTTCCCGATTCTGATTGATACATATTTCCCTTCCCAATTCTTCTAATTTCTACTTCTGGGCATTTATCTGCTTATCTAAAAAATATATCTCCTGTTGCTTTTGGCTACTTACCCGATTAGTTGCTTATTATGGCTTCCGATTTCTTTCTGTAATTTCTTATCTTTATACTCCCGTCAAATGTTTTTGATTTGGATTTGCTCCGTAAAGGTCTGCATAGCATTGTCATAGCGGTCCGATTTGTCCGCTTGTTTTTTGCCATTGTTCTTTCTCCTTTTAGGTATTATGATGATAAAAAAGCTATACCGAAAAGTCTATTTTTATTTTTTATCACAAATACGCTCTCTTTGCTGTGATTTTATGCTGTGAAACCACAGCATAAATGCTGTAGTTGTTTGCTGTGGTTGTATCAAAAAAGATGACAAAACCACATAAAAAAAGACTTTTGGAAAATCCAAAAGCCTTTGAAAATCATCGGGGTGACGTGATTCGAACACGCGACCTCTACGTCCCGAACGTAGCGCTCTACCAAACTGAGCCACACCCCGGTATGCTTTTCACGCTTTACTACCATACAATAATAGCGCCCAAATGTCAAGATTTTTCGCCAGATTGATAGAAAATTTCGTTGCACATTATTTGTAAAAACTCGCTGTATTAGGGAGAAATATTTATGGAAAAAAAGAAGAAATTGCAAGGCTTGGAAACAGAAAGCAGAGTAATACAAAGTGGAGATTTTCACTTTCTGGTTGTTACCGCCTGGGAAGATGAAAAAGAATATGTAAAAGAAATACAGGTATTATCCCGGCAGCAGGCTCTGGAAATCCGGCAGAATAAATCCATGCCTTCCCCGCTTCAGAGAGAAGTGGATAAACAGATGAGAGAATATTTTGAAGGGAAAAGAAAGGCATTTGAACTGCCCCTACGTCCGGATGGAACAGATTTTCAGAAAAAGGTGTGGAATGCCCTGCTGGAAATCCCTTTTGGTGAAACACGCAGTTATCAGGATATTGCAAATGCAGTGGGTTCACCGAAAGCCTGTCGTGCAGTAGGGATGGCAAATCATCAGAATCCTATCATTATTGTGATTCCGTGCCACCGTGTCATCGGAAAAAACGGAAAACTGGTGGGCTATGGTGGCGGACTTTCCATGAAAGAAAAGCTTTTGCTACTGGAAAAAGGATGTTAGATATGAAATATACCAGAGAAGTTGTTTGGAATATGCTTCAAAACGAAGCAGAAGAGAAATTTGCGGCTTTTTCCCTGTCTTTATTGGGAGAAGGAAAAGAAAATACCAAGGTTATAGGGGTTCGTCTGCCCAGGCTTCGCCGGTTTTCAAAAGAAATTGCAAAGACAGAGGGTAAAGAATATCTGGATGATACAGAGCTTACAAAAGAGGACTCTCTGGAAGAGATCTTATTATATGGAATGGTAATCGGTGAAATGAAAGCCCCCCTTCAGGAGCTTTTTCCTTACATCAGATGTTATGTCCGGCTGATTGACAACTGGTCCACTTGTGACAGCTTTTGCACAGGACTGAAGATTGCTAAAAAGGAACCGGACCTCATGTGGGATTTTCTTCGGGAATATCTGAAATCGGATCAGGAATATGATATTCGTTTCGCAGTGGTTATGCTGATGCTATATTATATGGATGATCAGCATATAGATGAGCTTTTGCAAATATATGATGGGATTTCCCATGAAGGCTATTATGTAAAAATGGGAGTCGCTTGGGCACTTTCCATGTGCATGGTTCACTACTGGGATAAAACCATGGCATTTATGATTTCAGAAAACAACAAATTAGATGATTTTACTTATTTAAAAGCCTTGCAAAAAGGAAGAGAGTCCAATAGACTAACAAAGGAACAAAAAAACTATTTGAAAGAGTTGATGCAGCAGAGAAAGGGGCAGATTTCTAAACGTGAAAAATAGACATCTGCAGGCTGGAATCAGTAAATGAGGCAAAATCAGATATGAGAATTATGATCATAAGGCATGGAGACCCAGATTATGGGAAGGATTGTCTGACGGAAAAGGGTTGGCGAGAGGTTCATCTCTTGGCAGACCGATTAGAAAAAGAGAAATTAGACCATATTTACGTGTCTTCCTATCGAAGAGCGAAACAGACAGCTCAGCCGACTTTAGAAAGACTGGGAAGAGAAGAAGTCATTTGCGACTGGCTTCATGAGTTCGATTATCCCATTATCCAGGAAGATGGGACACCCAAACACATTCCCTGGGATCTGATGCCCTCAAAATGGACTTCCTATGAAGAAAATTTCAGTAAAGATGACTGGGGGAATGCTCCGGTCATGAAATCCGGGGATATTCGGGAAAAATATGATGTGGTAATCAAAGAATTGGATGCTTTACTTGCCAAACATGGATATGTTCGTGATGGTTATACCTATCGCGTAGAAAATGCAAATACAGAAACTATTGTGTTTTTCTGCCACTTTGGGTTGGAATGTGTACTGCTCAGCCATTTGATCAACATCTCACCGGTAGCGCTTTGGCACGGAACGGTGGCATCGCCAACAGCAGTGACAACACTTTACACAGAAGAACGTGAAAAAGGAATCGCTTATTTTCGCATGAACTTATTCGGAGATGTTTCCCATTTGACAAGTGCCGGTGAGCCGGTTTCTTTTCAGGCCAGATTCTGTGAAATATACGATGATTTCACACAGAAGCATTGAGAGAAATGTGTATTAGAACATGAAAATGTGTTTTACCGATATAAAATGTGGATAAAACCACCAGGATGAATTCAAAATGTGCACAGACATGAGAAATGTGCACAGATGTGAAAAAGCGTACAGATGTGAAAAAGCGTACAGATGCGAGGGAGAAAGATGGGGAAATATATTTATAAAAATAATGAGGTTTCTTTGCAGGAAGATTTGTCTACTCCGGTAACGGTTACTCTGAAAAAGGGAGAAGGAAGAACCGTAAAGGCCGGTGGCATGTGGATTTTTGACAATGAGATAGAATCTGTCATGGGAAGCTTTGAAAATGGTGATATTGTGAAAATCCATGATTTCGATGGATATTTTATGGGATATGGATTTATCAATGCCAATTCTAAAATTCGCATTCGTATGCTGTCCCGCAGAAAAGACCAGCTGGTTACTCCGGCGTTTATTGAAGAAAGGGTACGTAATGCATGGGATTATCGTAAAGCTGTTATCGATACGTCCAGCTGCCGAGTGATTTTTGGGGAGGCTGATTGGCTTCCGGGAATCGTGGTGGATAAATTTGAGGATGTGTTGGTGGTAGAATCTCTGGCACTGGGCATTGACCTGCTAAAGCCGATCATTTTAGAAGCACTCAAAGCTGTCTTGGCTGAGGATGGTATTGCGATCCGTGGCATCTATGAACGCAGCGATGCCAAGGTCAGACTGCAGGAGGGCATGGAAAGATATAAAGGCTTTATCGGGGAATCTTTTGATACCAAAGTGGAAATCATAGAAAACGGCGTCCATTATATGGTGGACGTGCAGGACGGACAGAAGACCGGATTTTTCCTGGATCAGAAAAACAATCGTGCTGCTATGCAGAAGCTTTGTAAAGGAAAGAAGGTATTAGACTGCTTTACCCATACAGGTTCATTTGCTCTCAATGCAGGATTTGCAGGGGCCAGCAGTGTTCTTGGTGTGGATGCTTCTCAGCTTGGTGTAAATCAGGCGGAAGAAAATGCCAGATTAAATGGGCTGGAGGATGTTGTGAAGTTTCAGTGTGCGGATGTCTTTGAACTTCTGCCGCAGTTGGAAGAAAAGGGAGAGCAATTTGATGTGGTCATCCTGGATCCACCGGCTTTCACGAAGTCCAGACAGGCAACCAAAAATGCAGTGAAGGGCTATAGAGAAATCAATCTCCGTGGAATGAAACTGGTAAAAGATGGTGGATTTCTGGCTACCTGTTCCTGCTCCCACTTTATGGATCCGGAGCTTTTTGCAAAGACCATCAGGGAAGCAGCAAGAGGAGCGCACAAGAGACTTCGTCAGGTGGAATTCCATACCCAGGCACCGGATCACCCGATTTTGTGGGCAGCGGATGAGAGTTATTATTTGAAGTTTTATGTGTTCCAGGTGTGTGAGGAGAAGTAATCTTTCAAAAACATGGAATTAAAAGAACACTCGTACTAGGAATAATATGAATCTTAGTGCGAGTGTTTTTATTATGACTAATTTTCAGAATGTAACATGATAATAAAAGTTACAAAATCAAAATTATAAGTAGGCTTATTTTATTTGAATGAACCTTTTCCCTGCTTAGGACAATATATAAACATAAGGGCAAAATCCTTATAGTCGACTAGAGGGAGAAAGGAAAAAGGATAACTTGTGATGAATAATTATGAATTCGAGCAATTTGT
>CAMFGH010000132.1 GCA_945949875.1 uncultured bacterium | reverse complement strand
ACCAGGGTAAAATCGCAGCATTAGCTGAAGCAGCCAGAGAAGCTGGCTTAGAATTCTAAGAAGGGAGAAACGTACATGAAACGTACAATCATTGATATAAGCAACATGGAATTAACTGAAAAAGTTGTTACAATCAAACGTGTTACTAAGGTTGTAAAGGGTGGTCGTAACATGCGTTTCACAGCTTTAGTTGTTGTTGGCGATGGAAATGGTCACGTTGGTGCAGGTCTTGGTAAAGCAACTGAAATTCCGGATGCTATCCGCAAAGGTAAGGAAGATGCAATCAAGAATCTTGTTAGCGTAGCTTTAGATGAAAACGCAAGTATTACACATGATTTTATCGGTACATTTGGATCTGCTGAAGTTCTTTTAAAGAGAGCTCCTGAAGGTACTGGTATCATCGCTGGAGGTCCAGCTCGTATTGTCTGCGAACTTGCAGGTATCAAGAACATCCGTACAAAATCACTTGGTTCCAATAACAAGCAGAACGTTGTTCTTGCAGCAATCGCAGGTCTCAGCCAGTTAAAGACTCCTGAAGAAGTAGCTAGCAACCGTGGTAAATCTGTTGAAGAAGTAGTCGGTTAATAGTTTCAGTGTTCTTAAGAAAGGAGAATAGATCATGGCAGATAATAAAATGTTAAAAATTACTTTAGTGAAATCTCCTATTGGTGCTATCCCGAAACAGCGTGCAACTGTAGTAGCTATGGGTCTTAAAAAACTCAACCATACAGTTGAACTGCCGGATAATGCAGCAACAAGAGGAATGATTCAGAGAGTAAATCATTTAGTAAAAGTAGAAGAAGCTTAATAGAAGGAGGTGTCATCAGGATGGAATTATCTAACTTAAGACCAGCAGAAGGCTCCAAACAGAGTGATAATTTTAGAAGAGGCCGTGGACATGGTTCAGGAAACGGCAAAACTGCAGGTAAAGGTCACAAAGGCCAGAAAGCACGTTCAGGTGCTCCCAGAATTGGTTTTGAAGGTGGTCAGATGCCTTTATACAGACGACTTCCTAAAAGAGGCTTTACCAATAGAAATTCTAAAGATATCGTAGCAATTAACATCAGCGCACTGGAAGTATTTGATAACGGTGCAACAGTTGATGTGGATGCACTGATTGAAAAAGGTATCATTAACAACCCAGGAGACGGTGTGAAGATCCTTGGAAACGGAGAATTAACTAAGAAGCTGAATGTTAAGGTAAATGCATACAGTGAATCTGCTGCAGCTAAAATTCAGGAACTTGGTGGAACAGCAGAGGTGATGTAATATGTTTACAACACTTAAAAATGCTTTTAAAGTAAAAGAAATCAGACAACGGGTATTGTTTACTTTTGCAATGCTCGTTGTGATCAGAATCGCATCCCAGCTTCCTGTACCCGGTACAGATCCGGAATATTTCAGAAACTGGTTTGCAAAAGAACTTTCCGGTGCAGGTGATGCATTTAACTTCTTTGATGCATTTACCGGTGGTTCATTCCTTAACATGTCCATCATTGCACTGAATATCACACCATACATCACATCTTCCATTATTATGCAGCTCCTTACCATTGCGATTCCAAAACTGGAAGAAATGCAGAAGGACGGAGAAGAAGGAAGAAAGAAGATCGTATCTATTACCAGATACGTAACAGTTGCACTTGCTTTGATCGAATCTACTGCAATGGCAATCGGATTCGGAAGAGGCGGACTGCTGAGAGAATACAATGCGCTGAACGTAATTACTGTTATTGTTGCTTTGACAGCAGGTAGTGCATTCCTGATGTGGATTGGTGAAAGAATCACAGATAAGGGTATTGGAAATGGTATTTCCATTGTACTTACTATCAATATTATTTCCAGACTGCCACAGGATCTGAGTGGTTTATTCAATCAGTTCGTGTTTGGCAAAGAAATTGCAATCGGAGTTGTTGCAGCCGTTATCATTATTGCCATTATTATTCTGATGGTAGTTCTGGTTATCGTTTTAAATGATGGTGTCCGCAAGATTCCGGTACAGTATGCAAAGAAAGTACAGGGCAGAAAACTGGTAGGAGGAAACTCCAGCAGTATTCCGCTGAAGATCAATACTGCCGGTGTTATTCCGGTCATCTTTGCATCCTCCATTATGCAGTTCCCGGTTATCATCTGTTCTCTTTTAGGTGTTAATGGTGGAACAGGATTCTGGGGAAAAGTTCTGAAAGGATTAAGCTCAAGTAACTGGTGTAAATTCACCAAGGGTGAATGGGTATACAGCATTGGTTTACTGGTATACATTGTACTGGTAATCTTCTTTGCTTACTTCTATACATCCATTACTTTTAATCCATTAGAGATTTCAGAAAATATGAAAAAGCAGGGCGGATTTATTCCTGGTATCAGACCGGGTAGACCAACCAGCGAATATTTGACAAAAATCCTGAATTACATTATTTTCATTGGTGCTTGTGGCCTTACCATTGTATGTGTAGTACCATTTGTATTTAATGGTATCTTCGGTGCAAGTGTTTCCTTTGGCGGCACAAGCCTTATCATTATTGTCAGTGTTGTTGTTGAAACATTAAAACAGGTTGAATCCCTGATGTTAGTACGTAACTACAAAGGATTTTTGAATGACTAAGAGATAATGTTTATGGGATGGAGCAAAATGCTGCATCCCTAAACGTCTTTATGGAGGCTTAACATGAAAATTATTATGCTTGGCGCACCGGGTGCAGGAAAAGGTACTCAGGCCAAAATGATTGCAGATAAATATAAAGTACCACATGTTTCCACAGGAGATATCTTCCGTGCCAACATCAAGAACGGTACAGAACTTGGAAAAGAAGCAAAACAGTATATGGACAAAGGACTTCTGGTTCCGGATGAACTGACTGTAAAGATTCTGCTGGACAGAGTAGCACAGGCAGACTGTGAAAACGGATATGTTCTGGACGGATTCCCAAGAACCATTCCACAGGCAGAAGTTCTGGACAAAGCATTAACAGAGCTTGGTGACAAAATCGATTATGCCATCGATGTCAATGTTCCGGATGAAAACATCATTAAGAGAATGTCCGGAAGAAGAGCATGTCTGGCATGTGGGGCAACCTATCATATCGAACATATTCCACCGAAAAAAGAAGGCGTATGTGACAGATGTGGCGAAGCACTTGTGCTTCGTGATGATGATAAAGAAGAGACAGTCAAGAACAGACTGAATGTTTATCATGAACAGACACAGCCCCTCATTGAATATTATACAGGGAAAGGTATTCTGAAAGAAGTAGACGGTACCGTTCCTATGGATCAGGTATTTGAAGCTATTACAGATATTCTTGGTTAATTTAAATGGAAAGAAGATGTTGAAATGGCAGTAAGTATTAAATCCGCAAGAGAAATCGCCTTAATGAGGGAATCCTGCAGATTACTTGAAATCGTACATGATGAACTGGGGAAAGCAATCCGGCCGGGAATGTCCACCATGGATATTGACAGAATGGGGGAGAAGCTGATCCGGGAGATGGGATGCATTCCAAATTTTAAGGATTATAACGGATACCCGGCATCCATTTGTGTTTCAGTAAATGATGAAGTGGTTCATGGTATTCCAAGCAAAGACCGGATTCTTTACGAAGGTGACATTGTCAGCCTGGATGCCGGACTGATTTATAAAGGATACCATTCGGATGCAGCCAGAACCTACGGGGTTGGCAACATCAGTAAGGAAGCACAGAAACTCATTGATGTGACAAAGCAGAGCTTTTTTGAAGGAATCAAAATGGCAAAGGCAGGCAATCATCTGTATGATATTTCAAATGCGATTGATGATTATGTAAGCAGCTTTGGATACGGAATCGTCAGAGATCTGGTAGGGCATGGAATCGGAACTTCTCTTCATGAAGATCCACAGATCCCGAATTTCAGACAGAGAAGAAGAGGCATTAAGCTGGTACCGGGCATGACGCTGGCCATTGAGCCTATGATCAACATGGGCAGGGCTGATGTAGAATGGCTGGATGATGACTGGACTGTTGTTACCGAAGACGGAAGCCTTTCCGCCCACTATGAAAATACGGTATTGATCACAGATGGGGAACCGGAAATTCTTACACTGAGTAAATAAGAAAGAATTGGGACAAAAAAAGTATGACAGGTTATTTGGCTTATTCCAAAGCAGGACATGACCGACATAAAATATATCTCATAATCAGGGAACAGGGTGAATATGTATATCTGGCAGACGGAAAAACAAAGATGCCGGATCACCCGAAAAGAAAGAAGAAAAAACATATTCAGATCATAAAGAAGTATGCAAGACCTGAGATAATCCAAAAATTACAAAGGGGAGAAATGGTGGATCAGGCATTATTAATTCAGGAGGTAGAGAATGTCAAAAGCAGATGTAATCGAAATTGAAGGTACTGTAATTGAAAAGTTACCAAATACAATGTTTCAGGTAGAACTGGAAAACGGACATAAGGTATTAGCACACATCAGCGGTAAACTGAGACAGAACTTCATTCGTATCTTACCGGGCGATAAAGTTACGCTGGAATTATCACCATATGATCTTTCAAAAGGAAGAATTATTTGGAGAGATAAATAAGCCCTAAATAATGCTTGCATTAAAGGGGTTGATGTGTTACAATAAAAAACGGTCTTTTTGAAAGGAGGGTTTTAACAATGAAGGTTAGATCATCAGTAAAACCAATTTGCGAAAAGTGCAAAGTAATTAAAAGAAAAGGAAAAATCAGAATTATCTGTGAGAATCCAAAACACAAACAGGTTCAGGGTTAATGTTATCTCTGGATGGCTTAGGTTGTTTAACAACTGAGGAAATGTGTTTCACATAATGGAACGTAGAGAGCCTACGGGAAATTACTTTTTGATACCGAAATAATGCTTGGTATTCGGAAAGATCGGATTCGTTTCCGGTTGGGCA
>CAMFGH010000131.1 GCA_945949875.1 uncultured bacterium | reverse complement strand
AATTGCCCTTCGACTTTGTGCGCAAGCTTTTCACTTACGAACGTGTCGCACGATTGTCGTTTCCATATCCTTCCAGAAGGTTTACGACACCCCACACGCCAAGACCTGCGCCGATTGCGACTACAAGAGTTTTTAAAGTTGTAATTGCACTGCTAAAAAATGCCATATACATTCACCAAAACTGACTTCTTTCAGGTGTTTACGGGAACGAAAATACACCGACTAAAAAGCCGGTGCACCTAGTGTCAGTTATTCCTTTCCTCATTATTTTCTGTTCATTCCCAAGGTTACTCCGACAGTTCTACATGAATTACTTCCACCTCTTCTTCAGATTTCGGTGTATACTGCGGATTTAACTCTTTCTCAACTTTGTACCGGTTCTTCTCGTTTTCATCTGCAAGAAGCCGATAGTTTTTGTGTTTCGTGATATCATATTTGTCCGAGAAAAATGGTCTGGCACCACGGATCTGCAGGATACATTTTCCTCCATCCATGACTGCAATCTCATCTTCAGTCATCAGCTGTTTACCTGTTTTCTGGTAATTCAATCCAAAAGACTTCTGATTACTCCTCGTCTCCGAAGTGTTATACAGGTCAATGGTTTCCTTACCCAGAAGCTCGCTCATTTCCTTTAAGGTAGTTTTCTCTTTTCCTCCAAGAAATAGTGTGGTATCACAGTTACCCAGAATAGTATCTGCACTATCCTTATACATTGCCTTTAGCTGACTCTGTGACTGCAAAATAATAGAAGCAGAGATTTCCCTGCTTCGGATGGTTGCAATCAGCTTGTCAAACTGAGGAATTTGTCCAATATTGGCAAACTCATCAGCAATGACACGCACATGAACTGGCAGTCTTCCACCATATTCATCATCTGCTTTGTCACAAAGCAGATTGAAAAGCTGTGACTGTAACATGGCAATCACAAAGTTAAAGGTTGTATCTGTATCGGACATAATCAAAAACAAGGCTGTCTTCCTGTCCCCAATCTTATCCAGTTCCATTTCATCATAAGACATGATCTCACGAAGTTCTGCTATATCAAATGGTGCCAGCCTCGCACCACAGGAAATAAGAATACTTTTGGCTGTTTTGCCAGCCGCCATTTTGTATTTTTTATACTGTCTGACCGCAAAGTGCTGCGGATCTCTTTCTTCCAGTTCCTGGAACATCATATCCACTGGATTCTGGTAAGTTTCATCCTCTTCACGGGTTTCGCTTTCATTCAAAAGATCCAGAAGGGTATTCAGATTCTTTTCCTCTTCATCTCCTTCATACCAGATAAAAGCAATCAATGCCGTGTACAACAGCTTCTCTGCTTTCACCCAAAAATCTTCGGAAGCTTTTTCCCCTTCGCCTTTGGTATTAACAATAATTGTTGTAACCAGCTTCAGGATATCTTTTTCAGACCGTATATAAGCAAATGGATTGTAATGAAGCGATTTGGAAAAGTTGATAGTATTCAGAACCTTAATCACATATGGTTCGTGTACCACTTTTCCTGATTTATCTTTCATAATATTTCCATTCTTATCTTTCTTAGGTGGTCCCTTTGCTAACATCTTCCCGCACTCCTCGATCAGAGTGCCTTTCGGATCTGTAATGACCATGGAACAGTTCATCTGCATGACTGACGGCTTAACGAAAAATCGAGTTTTTCCGGAACCACTGCCGCCAATGACCACTATATTTTTATTTCTTGCATACTTTGGCTGTTTAGGTCTACTTTCCATAGTCAATGCTTCTGTTGCTGTTAATGGAATATTCATCCAGGGATCTTCCGACATATAAGGTTTAATATCCTCAGCGTTTCCCCATCTGGCTGAACCATACTCGATTCCTTTCCGGAGTTTCTTTGCATCTGACTGTTTCTGCCATACCAGTAATTTCAGAATGACAGCTGCTACAATTCCTGTCAGCATATCACGCCAGTTAAAACTTGGCTGCAATCCAGTAAGAATCCTGTCTGCATGTTCCATCGCATATAATAGCTTGTTCCCAATATCTTCTCCCAGACTGTTTCTGTAAAGAAATGATGCCCGATTTGTATAAAAAGCAGTTAAGATATATGGGATATTGGTAAGAACCAGTTTCTTTTTATCCAGGGCGGACAGCCTGACCCTGATCTTATTCTTCCATTTTTGCATCAGATTTTTACCGATTTGCTTTTTCATCGGCTCTGCTCCTGATGCCGGTTCTTTACTTTGTCCTTCGATTTCTTTGGCATCATTGCTCTGTAAGTTGCAAGACGCTTGTGAATAGAAGGCTTATTCGCTTTTTGAATCTGTTTCTGGGAAAACTCACGGAAAGCAGCATTGAGGGCATCCTGATCACGTCCTTTAAAAAACACCAGATACATCGGTGGATCTTTACTCTTATCTTTTTTCAAAGCATAATTGATCCCGTATTTTCTGGCATAACGTTCAAAGGACTTGATATTCTTATTTGTGATCTCGATATTGACCATCCCGGCATTTTGTTTTGCCAGCTCTTTTACCGTGACCTTTCCCTGTTTCGGCTGATTCTTCTTCGCTTTCTTCTCTACCGATTTCTGCTTCTGATGACGCAGATAAGCAGCAAGAACCTTTTTCAATAAATCTGCTGTTACTTTGGTAGTCCGAATGCAGAACGTGACCGTTTTCTGAGTTACCTCTTCCTGCATGATTTTCCCTCCTTTCAGCGATTTAACTGCTGTCCAGATCTGTAATCATGGCAACCACCTCCTTCATTCTTTACTCTTCCTCCGCACACAACGCTTTAAAAAATTCTTTTCCTTTTGGTGTAACCAATGTCTGTGAACCAAGATGTCCATTGTTAAAATAGTCTTTTACAATAAACAGATCATTGTTCTTCTCCACCGCATAGGGTAACAGCGTGCCGGATGGACTCCTATATAGAAATCCTCTATTTAAAAGAAGTTTCACAAATTTTCTTTCTGGAAATTCAATCTCTTTTGCCGTCGTTCGAATATTGGTGCATTCTCCTGTAATCATGAAATGATCATAATAATCTGCTTTTGGCTGCATATCCTTTACACGATTTTGCAATTCTCGATTTCGATTGTTTTCTGCCAAAAGTCTCTCGGCAAATTCCAAAAGAAGTTCCGGGTTATCTTTTACCCTGTCTAAAAGATCGGTCTCTAAATATCCGCCTGTTTTCCTAATAGCCGGAAGTACCTCATCAAATACCCACTTCTCAAAATTCTGTGCTGACTTTAAACGACTTTTTGTAATCAGCCGATATACATCTCCCTCTGGAATAAAAATCATTGGCTGTACCCCACCTGATGTAAGGACGCCCCGTTTCAGGGCCCCCTTGCAATGAACATTTATCGCATTTCTTGGTTTTGCATATCCCAAAGCAAATGCTACATCAATTCCAGAAAATAAAAGTCTGCCTCCATCTTCAATCATACGGATGGAACCAAACTCCGAATTGTGAAACTCTGTGATTTTATAATCCGTCTTCTCCATCCTCTTCTCCATCCTCTTCTCCTCCTGAACCGGCAAGTAACATCAAACCATTTTCAATGATTGTGCTCCTAATAAACTCTGCTACATTCACGGTTAAATAACCAAGATATTCTGCAAGGAAACTACTATATTCCTCTTCTGTCAACAATTCCTCCAGTGCTTCCAAATGAGCTGTCACTTTAGAAGTCTGCTTTCCGCCAAGCAGCTTGCCTAATATTTCTGTAAATTCCTCTGTGTCACATGACTCAAACATACATAAGATCATCTCCATTGTTGTTTCCAAAACCAAACGATCCATTTTCATTTGCGTCAGCTCTTCCATTGTTTTCATGGCAGTCATAAGCGCATCACTTGTCATATGTTCTGTATTGATTCTTCCTTCTGAATCAACCAATCCTATTGCAAATAATTCTAAAAAGTATTTTCTCATAAATCTTGTCCTCCTATCGAAATGGCATTTCTTGTTCAAGTTCTTCTGGTATATCGAATGGAATCTTCCTCTTCTCTGCTGGTTGAAATCCGTCAGATTCTTCTTTTTTTGTTTTGGCTTCTGCAAACTCTACATTATCCATAATGACTTCGGTATAATAGGATGCAGTTCCAGTCTGTTCATCTTTGATCTGAGAGATTACCAACTCTCCGGAAAGAGCAATCTTAATTCCTTTTTCAAGATATTTCTCCACAAATTCTGCATTATTTCCATAAGCTGTGATCATCACTACAAATGCTTTGCTTGTGCGATTTCTTTTTACTACCAGTGGAAACCTAGATACTTTGGTTTGTCCCTTTTGCGTAGATGTCAGCTTAGTTTCTGGATCTCTGGCAAGTCTACCCATTAAAACAATCGTATTCATTCTTTTTGTCCTCCCTTTCTTCCTGCAACACCCTTCCCTGGTATTTCAAACAGGATAATAATCTGTGCATTTTCTGCACGAAAAAATGAGGAATGGATTCGAACCATTCCCCACTTGCTACAGGATTTCTCCTGTAATATAAATAAGAAAATCTAAGTATTCACATTTGGGCTTTGTCTGTACATATACATCTGATCGTTATCATTCCAGATAACCCGGCTGTAAAAATACAGTCACAGTCTCTGTTTCAGCAGAGGTCCTGTACCCTTCGGTGGTATCATTATTGCTTCGCTCTTCCCGTAGGAGTCTTCGCCTGCACGAGCCGGATTATCTCCGGTAAGCATGTTCCTCAAGATGTATCAGCTCCTTCAATTGTCAAGGTGCAATCGGAAGAACTGTCTGAACCTCTTTTACGTTTGTGATTTTTGGAAATCAGAGGATTTTCAATTTGCCTTCCATATACTCTGTATTGGGAGCGACAAAATCGGACATGATTTTAGAAATTTTTTGAAATTATTTTTTGAAGTGTAAAAAGATATAAAAAAAAGATGCCAGGATTTCTCCTGACACCATAGTGACTATGCCAACTTCG
>CAMFGH010000130.1 GCA_945949875.1 uncultured bacterium | reverse complement strand
CATCAAGAAATGCCTGTATGATTCCGGCATTGGTATCTTCCGGCATAAATTCTTTCTGCAGACGCTTTGCCTCTTCCTCAATTTCCTTTGTAAATCCTAAGAACACATTTCCCTGTCGATACAGTACCATTGCCTCTGCCCAAGCCTGTTCGATATAGGCTTTGCTCTCTGCCTCATTGTCCAGAATATGAACTTCTGCTTTCGACATATCTGTCATCACCGGAGCAAATCTTCTGTTTCCGGTTCTGTCCAGCGGAAGGAAATTCAAATCATTTGAAGTACCGCAAAATACACACTGTCTCGGTCTGTCTTCCGGGTGAACTTCATAAGGTACTTTATAAGTTTCTTTCTGTCTGCTCAGAAACGATTTTATCTGTTCAATATTCTTTGCTGTGATAGTTGCCTTCATTTCTCCCATTTCGATAATCCAGTGATTTTGCAGTTTTCTGTAAATATTTTCATCATCCAAATGATCCAGATTGTCGCTGAACCATTCTTCTTTTATCGCTAGATATTTGAAAAATGTGGACTTTCCGGCTCCCTGACTCCCAACCAAACACAACATAATATCATATTTTATTCCCGGTTCATAAATTCTTGAAATCGCTGCCAGCATGTGCATTTTCATTACTCCGATTGTATATTTGCTCTTTTCTGCTCCCAGAAAATGTGGAAGCATATTTTCTATTCTTGGAATTCCGTCCCAGACCAGACTCTCCAGATAATCTCTAATTGGGTGATATTTATTTTCATTGGAAACAATATCTATTCCTGCTTTGATCACACGCTCACTTGTCAGTTCATAATTTTCTTCCAGATACATCTTCAAATTATTTTCATCAGTATCTGTAACCGTAGGACTGTTATTCCTCCGCTCCCAGGGAACCTCTTTTACAATGTCCATCCTTCCAGAAAGTTCATTTCGTTTAATCGCTTTTTTCAATACCGGATCATTTTGAAGTACGGTTACACAATTTCTAATTGTCTGCTTTGTTCTTCCTTTATCCGTATGCTCCAACATATTATTGACATCTTCTGTTGTAAGCATTTCCTCGTTCACAATATCTTCTAATTCCATCAAGGACTTCTCGCTGATATTCGTTAATTCTTTCTTCAATTTTTTCAACCTCCCTTCTCTTCATCTTGAAAAACTCTACAATCTCTTCTCCTGTTCCAAACATCAGCACGTCCAGATAGTCATTTATCTTTCTTTCATTTGCCAATGCCTCCGTAAATAATTCGTGCCACTCTTCATCTGGTTCTGGTTTGTAAATCTCTTTCCAGAACTGAATCCATTTCAGATATCTGATCAGCACGTCTGTTGCATGTTTCAACCACTGCTCCAGTTTTTCTCTGATCATCACAACTTTAGGTTTCTTTGATATCAAAGTATTCCTGCTTTGGTGCATCCTTTTGTATTTGTTTCTGTCTTCGATTTTTATATCCAGTCCAAAATCTTCTATCATCTTTTTCGCAGCTTCATACTGTGATATTCCAAATAACCTTGCTGTAAAATCTATCGCATCACCGCCCACTCCACATGCAAAGCAGTGATATATTTTATCGGCCTTCATACTTGGGTGTCGGTCTTTATGAAACGGACAACACGCCATTCCATTTCTTTTTACTTTAATCCCGTAATGCTCCGCAGCCTGTCTGGCTGTCACACATTCTTTTACCTGTTCAAATAATGTCACTTCTACCTCCTGCCCCTCCGGACAAGTCTCTGATGAACAGATATTCGGGAATTGTTGTATCTTTCAATTCGTGATATACTGAATCTGCCAAGATGGTATATCAGTGAATCTGATTATCAGAGAACTTGCTCAGATATTTTGTCTGGGCTTTTTCTTTTTGTCTGTTAGTAGCCATAGTTCCACTCCTTATACGAATCTCCTTGTTGGGATAATGATAATTTCAAATTTGCTTCCATCCTCTAATTCAAGAAGAATCGCATAATCCGAATCTCGATCCGGTAAAATGGAACTTATCTTCAGCTTCTTACTATAATTGAGCGTATCAAATATTTTTCTGACTACTTTCTTTGTTTTCATGTGTCTTTTCCTCCATATTTAACGTTTGTTGTCCAACATCTCAGCTACCTTTTTTTGCTGTGACGGATACAGGTGACCATAAGTGTTTAATGTCATCTGAATATCTTTGTGCCCCAGTCTTTCCTTGATGATCAGTGGCTCTACACCCTGATAAATCAGATATGCTACATGGCTGTGACGGATATCATGCACTCTGATTGGTTTTACACCGGTCAATGCTTCATACTTCTTAAGCCGTTTCTGCAGTGTTCTCGCCACAATCGGAAATAACCGCTGATTTTCCGGAAATCCATAATGCTTCTTCGCATACTCCTGCACCTCTTCTTTAAGAAAATTAGGAATATCAATGGTACGGACTGAATTTTCTGTTTTTGGAGTATCAATCACATCTCTTTTCCTGATCCGGTTATAAGTCTTATTGATATGCAAAAGATTACCACTCATATCAAAGTCTGAAAGACTCAATGCCAGAAGTTCTCCTTCCCTGATTCCTGTCCAGAACAGGATTTCAAATATCAGATAATCCTCACTCTCTGGCTCAATCCCGGCGATAAAGCTGTCATATTCTGCTTTCGTCCAAAATTCCAGCTTATTAGCATCCGATTTCCCCATCTTTTTTACTTTCTTACATGGATTTTCCTTCAGATTGTAAATTTTCTGTGCATGATTAAACAGTGCATTTAACTGATTCTGAATCATACGCTCATAAGTCTTGCTGTAACCTTTTTCCTGAATGGTGTTCTGCCACTGGATAATCTCTGCCGGTGTGATCTCATTCATTTTTCTTGTTCCAAAATACGGAACAATGTGCTTGTTCATCATGTGCTGCTTGTTACGGATTGAATTTTCTTTCAGTTCATTCTTTTTATCTTCAAAATAGACTTGAATAAAACTGTTCATCTCCATTTTCATATCCGCTGCAGTCTTTCTTATGAATTCCTTTTCATAATTCAATGCTTCTTTCTTTGTCTTGAACCCTCTTTTCAGCTTCTGCGTTTTCTTTCCTGTCCAGTCAATATAACGGAAGCTCACATACCAGGTTCCCTGTGTTTTGTCCTTGTAAGCTGACATCTTAAAACCTCCTTCACACTGCTCTCTGAGAGCATCCATAAAATTTTGTTTCCCAGTAGGGACGTGGAATCTTTCCACGAACTGCCACATATCCTTCCTTTGCCAGTTCATCATTAAGCTGCTTCAGAATGGAATATGCTTTACTGCGTTTCACGCCTAATTCTTCCATGACATCATCAACAGTCATCATATAATTAGTTCTCATAGCGTCCTCCTTTCCAGTCACTTTTGTGACTCTTTCGTTGTTCTCTTATAATAATTCACTTTTGTGAATTTGTCAATAAACATTTGCGAATTTATTTTTTCCATTCCATACCTATTGCTTGCGTATCGGCAATTTGTTAAATCTCACTCTTTTGTATCATTCACTTTTGTGCTAGAATAGAAGCACAAATATTATTAAGGAGGCAGCATTATGGTTGGCAAAAAAATCCGGGCATTCCGGGAATTTAGAGGATACAGTCAGATACAGTTAGCCGAGCTGTCCGGCATTAACGTAGGAACAATCAGAAAATATGAACTGGGAATCCGGAATCCGAAACCGGATCAGTTAGAAAAGATTGCAACTGCACTGGGATTAAATGTAAGTGTTTTTCTGGATTTTAATATTGAAACAGTCGGAGATGTACTCTCTCTGTTGTTTTCTATTGATGATTCGGTGAACCTCTCACTTGCTGAAACACCTGAGCAGAAGGTTGCACTGACATTCGAAAATCCTACAATGCAGGACTTTTTCAGGAAATGGTGTCAATTTAAAAATGTCTATGAAAAGGAAAAAGCTGAAATATTAGCTATTGAAGATGAAGATAAAAGACAGGCAGAACTAGATAAGTTGAACGCTACCCAGGATGAATGGAAACTGCGTGCTATGGGAACCACGATAGGTTGTCATACCATCGTTAAGAAGGGTACTGAAGGCAATGACATCAAGACATATAATCTGACATAAGGAGGTATTAAATCATTTTGCAAAACACACCTGATTATTTATATCATTATACAAGTATTGAAACTCTTGCATTAATTTTAGCAAACCACACGTTTAGATTAACTTCCTTAGATCAAATGGATGATCTTCAAGAAAAAGAAGCATTTGATTTAAAAAATGCTGGTCAATTTTGCTATATAAGTTCTTGGACTGATGATGAAACAGAGAATATCCCTATGTGGAAAATGTATAGTTCTCTAAGTTCCGGAGTAAGAATTAAATTAAAAGCAAATCCATTTAAAGAATTTGAAAATACACCTTCGTCAATATCGGAGGTTACACATCAAACGGTAACTGATAATTCAAATGGATCTTATTTAAAATCTATAATTCCTATTGCAGATATGCTCAAAAACGGATTTATAGCTCCTGGAGCATTGGGTAATAACATTTTACATAAAGTTGAATATACTTCTGATTCAGACAAGCTATATCCTAAGTTATTAACCCAAGACGGTGATAAATTTAGTATTGCTTTAGGTAATCTTGGTAAGCATAAGAATATCCATTGGGCCTTCCAACACGAATGGCGATATATTTTATTACTCATGCCTCTAAATCTAAATCAGGCAGTTGATAAATCAATTCAAGAATTTCAAACAACCAGTACCAAGATTTTACTTGGTCAAGCCAAACAAACTTTTCCTTTTTATGATCTAACCCTAGACGAAAATGCTTACGCACAAATGGAAATTACATTAAGTCCCAAAATCAGTGCCGGAAATCGTCTAATTATAAATTCACTTATAGAAAAATATAATCCATCTGCAATACTTCACGAAAGTTCTTTAGTTGGTTTAATTTAAGATTTTGTTATCATTCTGTTATCACAAACGGTTGTCAGGATACTCTCCCGGCAACCGTTTTTCTACGCTGTTCGTTATTCTTTTCCGCCCTTTTATATATTTCCAGGCAACAGAAAAACCCGTAGAACCGAAGTTCTACGGGTATCTTACGTTTGGACACAACG
>CAMFGH010000129.1 GCA_945949875.1 uncultured bacterium | reverse complement strand
ATTTGTGAGAGAGGGGCTGCCTCAATCTGCACATGGCATTTTGAGACAGCCCCCTCTCCATTATTTCGTATCAAATTCTCATTTCAGCTTCTTTCCATCCTTTATGATCTGGACGATATTCAAATCCTGATCCAGCAATACCACATTGGCTTTCTTTCCAACAGAAAGTGAGCCATAGTCTTTTTCAATTCCGATAGCCTTTGATGGATTGATGGTTGCACATTTTACTGCACTTTCTAATGGAATACCCATTTCCTTTACAGCTGTACGGATACAGTTCATTAGATTGGTAACTGATCCGGCAATATTTCCGGCTTCCGTAAGAGTTGCCAGATTGCCCCGCACAGTCACTGCCTGTCCACCCAGGGTGTACTGTCCATCTTCCAGACCACAGGCCATCATACTGTCACTGATCATTATGACACGGTCGTCACCAAATAAATCAAATGTCATACGAACTGTTCCCGGATGGGAATGTACCCCATCACAGATCAATTCTACCGTGACATCTTTGTTATCATTGGCTGCTGCCAATACCCCTGGCTCACGATGGGAAAATGGAATCATACCATTATATAAATGAGTCACATGTTTTGCACCACTCCGGAAAGCCAGGTTTGCTGTTTCATAATCTGCTGCTGTATGTGCCACAGAAACCCGCACATCGTCTGCTATTTCCCGGATACATTCCATTGCTCCATCCACTTCCGGTGCAATGTCTACAAGCTTAATAAGTCCATCTGCTGCCTTCTGCAACCGATAAAACATATCTGCATCGGGCGTATGAATAAACTCTCCGTTCTGAGCTCCTTTTTTTGCCTGTGAGATGAATGGACCCTCCATATTGATTCCCACCAGGTCTGCAGCCTTATCATCTGAGTTTTTACCACTTACCTTCTTATCTTCTGCCTCTTTTTTATATTCCGCTGCCACCTGAAAGATTTCTGTCAATTTATCTTCCGAGAAAGTCATGGATGCAGGACAAATCGCACATACACCGTTGGCTAATTCATATTCTGCCATCTTCTGTATGGCTTCCTTTGTTCCGTCACAAAAATCATATCCAACACAAGCATGAAAATGAATATCCACCAGCCCGGGAATTACATACAATCCTGTTGCATCGATTTCCTCCCCACCAGCACTTTCTGTAATGATTCCATTATCCAGATATAAGGTTCCTTCTTCAAAGGTTCCCTTTTCTCCAAAAACCTTACCATTCTTAATGATCATCCCAAACTCCTCCTACTCTTCCATCCACGCACTTTTCCAAATTGTGCATGTATCAGATAAAGGTACTGTTTCAACACAGACTCTGTAAAAACGCCAGCACTTAACGAGTAGTATCTGACAAGATGCTACGAGTTTAGTACTGCTGCGTTTTTAACGAAGCGAAAGCGTGTCTGTGGTGAAATACGTACCCTCATCTGATACAGCTCACTATAATCACTTATTTTAACAATTTACCCAACGCCGCCTTATCTCCTACCAATGTCACATCATTGTGGAGCTGTAGCACAGATGCAGGAACTTCCGGTGTGATCGGACCTGCAAATGCCTTATATACAATATCTGCTTTCTCCTCGCCGGATACGATAACCAGAACTTTCTTCGCCTGCATAATGGTTTTGATTCCCATGGTATATGCCTGGCGTGGAACATCGGATTCTTTTTCAAAGAATCTCTTATTTGCTTCGATCGTTCTTTCTGTCAAATTTACACAATGGGTTTCTTTTTCAAATGCGTCACCCGGTTCGTTAAATCCAATATGTCCGTTGTGTCCCAGTCCTAAAAGCTGCAGATCAATACCACCCACGCGATGAATGATTTCATTATATTCCTCGCATGCTTTCTGACTGTCTTCTTCCAGACCATTTGGTACGAAAGTTCTGCTCTTGTCAATATTGACACGGTCAAACAGATGCTTGTTCATAAAATAACGGTAGCTTTGATCATTTTCTCCTGAAAGGCCTTTGTATTCATCCAGATTTACAGATGTTACCTCCGAAAAATCCAGGTCGCCTTTTTCATACCATTCTACCAGCTGATCATATGTTCCAATCGGGGTAGAACCTGTTGCCAGACCCAGCACACAATCAGACTTTGTAATGATCTGTGCAGAGATAATATTGGCCGCCTTTCTGCTCATTTCTTTGTAATTTTCACCACAATAAATTTTCATTTCTTTTCTATCCCTTTCGTTTCGTTTTTTACAAGGTGCCTCCCCTATCAGGCATCCGTTCTAACCGTCGTGCCAAAGGCCTACGTTCTAATCCTGCGTTACAAGCATCTCCACTCTAACCCTGCAGCCAAGGCCTACGGTTAAAACAAGGGATGCCCTATGACAGGCATCCCCTGTAAAATCACTCTATTACATTATTTACAGAGTTTCTTAAATTCATCCGCCACAAACTGAACTTTTGTACCAACAATAACCTGAACGCTGTTTTTACCAGGTCTGATAACACCTGCAACACCTGCAGATTTGATTACTTTTTCATTAACAGCCAGTGGATCTTTTACTTCCAGACGAAGTCTTGTTACACAGTTATCAATGGAAGCAACGTTTTCTTTACCGCCAATACCTTCTAAGATCTTAGCAGCAACTTCTGTAAAGTTGTCATTGGAAAGAACTACAGCTTTTTCAGCTTCTTCATCATCGTCTTCACGACCCGGAGTCTTCAGATCCCATTTTACGATTGCGAAACGGAATACAGCATAGAATACAACAAATGCAGCAATACCCAGAGGGATGATCATCCATGTATTAGCGGCTGCTGGTAAGGTTGCTGAGAACAGTAAGTCTGTTGCACCGCCGGAGAAGCAGAAGCCTGCACGGAAGCCAATGAGAACTACAACTACAGTAAAGATACCATATAATAATGCATATACAAGGTAAAGTGCCGGAGCAAGGAACATGAATGCGAATTCGAAAGGTTCTGTAACACCACAGACAAAGGAACAAATAGCTGCGGAAAGAAGAAGACCAACTGCCAGTTTCTTTCTCTTTTCATCTTTTGCTGTATGAACCATTGCCAGTGCTGCACCAGGAACACCGAACATCATACATGGGAAGAAACCTGACATGTACATACCCAGTGACCAGGAAACGTCTGCAGATGTTTCGCCTGCCCAGAAGTGAGACAAGTCGCCAAGACCAATTGTGTCAAACCAGAATACATTGTTAAGTGCATGATGTAAACCAACCGGAATAAGTAAACGGTTCAGGAATGCGTAAATACCAGCGCCAATAGCATCCATACCAACGATATCCTGACCTAAAGCAATCAGTCCTCCGAAAATCAGAGGCCATACGAATAACAGAACTACAGAAGCTACGATAGATACAAGACCTGCTACGATAGCAACACAACGTTTGCCACTGAAGAAGGACAGCCAATCCGGCAATTTTGTGTTTTTGAATCTGTTATAACAGGTAGCACCGATAATACCGGCAATAATACCGATAAATGGGTTAGCGATCTTATTGAACGCCAATGTTTTGTTTACGTCATCCGCAACAGATGGCATAATTGTGGTAACAAAACCTGTGTTAAGAAGTGTTGTGATCATAAGCCAGGATGCCAGAGCTGCAACAGCGCCTGTACCATCATTGTCTTCTGACATACCAACACCTACACCGATAACAAACAGAATTGCAATGTTATCAATGAGAGCTGCACCTGCTTTTACCAGGAACAGGCCAAGAAGCGGAACAAATCCTGTGATGTCTCCACCCTGCATAGTAGCCGGGCAAAGAAGATAACCAATACCCATAAGCAAACCGCAAATAGGTAAACAAGCTACGGGAAGCATTAAAGCTTTACCCAATTTCTGAAGATATTTCATATAAAATCTCTCCCTTCTTTTTATATAGTTTTTATTTAGAAAGATTCCCTTCTCCCGGAATCTTTAACTAACGCATCAAGATGTATCTTTCTTTTTTTATACACAGATATCTTTCTATCATAAGTTTCATGAATATATATCTTTGTATCATGCTTTGAGTTTCATAACAGCATCCTCTGTATTTACAGCTTTTCCTGTTATGGTTTCGATATCCTGATAGTCATCTGTATTGCAGATTACAATCGGTGTGATCAGGTCATACCCTGCTTCTTTAATCTTTTCCATATCAAATTCCAGAATCAGATCACCTTTTTTTACCGTATCTCCGTCTTTTACATGAGCTGTATAATGCTCACCTTTCAAATTTACAGTATCCAAACCTACATGAACCAGTACCTCTGCACCCTTTTCCGAGGTAAAGGAAACCGCATGTTTCGTATCAAATACCATTGTCACGGTCCCATCCACCGGGGAAAACATTTTCCCGATTTCCGGTCTGATTGCAATTCCTTTTCCCAACATCTCTTCTGCAAAAGTAGGATCATTAATCTGTGCACTCTCTACCGCTTCTCCGATGATAGGTGCTGTGATGATCTCTATATTCTCTGTCGCATTTCCCTTTTTCAAAAATCCAAACATATTCTGTCTCCTTCAATTATTCTGTAATACCTGGTTGAATTCTTCTGATGTGTACCGTTAAATAGACCAGCTCTTCGTTGGTAACTTCACGGTCATATTTCTCTTTAATATAGTTTCCCACCAATTTACTGATTTCATACTCATGTGGGTACAATCTGGAGATCATCTCTACCAGTTCCTGGTCCTGATTATCCAACAGCTGTCCGGTAAAAACTCTCTGGGAAAGGAATTTCAGGTGCGTTACAAATCTGGAATAATACAGGCCCATATCATCCAGTTTAATCTGAAGCGCATCTTCCACAATCTGAATCGTATCCTTGATCAGGGATGTAATATTCATCGTATCGTTCATCCCCACGTTATACTCTGCATTCACAAAATGCAGTGCGATCGAGGCTGCTTCATCTATCGGAAGTTCAATACCTGTCTCCCTGCGAATCAGTGCAAGCGCGTATTCCCCTACCAGATACTCACTTGGATAAAAACTCTTTACCTCATTTAACAGGGAATTCTGAAAAAGCATTCCCTCTTTTGATCTCTCCAATGCAAAATTGATATGATCCGTTAAAGATAAATAAATGGTCTGGCTGATTCTCTTTGGCATCACCTGTTTTGCGTACTCTATAATATCTAC
>CAMFGH010000128.1 GCA_945949875.1 uncultured bacterium | reverse complement strand
TCCATGTTTATCGCTTTTTATGGCACCCACTCCACATGCTGCTGAACATGGTCTGACCTGATGAGAAATCGCATCATAAGGGCATGCTGCTTTACATTTTCCGCATTTAATACATTTTTCCTGATCAATATATGATTTCCCTTTCCGAAAGGAAATGGCTCCTCTTGGACAGACTTCCTGACATGGGTGCGCAGTACAACCCATACATTTATCAGAAACCATATACTGATTTTCCGGACAGGAATTACAGCCGGATGAAATAACCTGCAAAAGTGGCGGCTCATAGTACTTTTCATCAATATTACTAAGTTCCATACCCTGGGATACATGTACCGGCATATTTTCAGGTCTGAGCGACATTCCCATTGCCAGTCTGAGTCTTTCCCGGACTACTGCTCTTTCCCGATAGACGTTCTCCAGCATGTCTGACTCTTCATAATCCACAATTTTATATGGTAATCCTTCCATATCATCAATCAGATTGGTAGAAGTATACGCAAGATTTGCAATTTCTTTAAAAACTCGTCTACGCATCTTTCGTACTTGTGTATCGATTCCTCGCATGTGATTTCCTCCGTCACAGGTTTTATTGTTCCTAAATTGCCATGTATATTCTTACACAAAGCATCTGGAAAATCAAGCTATCTTTTTCTTCGTCCCAGCCAGATAAACAGACCTGTTACCATGAAAAAGAGTGGAACAATTATCGTAATAAGTATACTGATAAACATAATATCCGATGTTGGCAGTGTCAGATAACTGATTTCATAGTTTTTGGCCGGTATGGATATACTGGCCGGTACATCTACCAGACTGCTAATGGTATTGGTAAACAATCGCAGATTCTGTCCGGACACCATCTCATCTGCACCGGATGTAAACAAAACTGCTGATGTATATACCATAAGCTTCTGCTCTGTTCCATCTTCCAGCATTTTACCGGTATATGCAGCCAGGGCAAAAGGACCATCTATGTCACCTTCTACCTTTTCCAGTTCCGTATGTTCAACCGGATCAACCCTTCCAAAAGCAGATTCTGACGTAGTAAGCAGATAATGTATTTTTCCATCTTCTTCTGCTTTTTCATCCATCAGAATACCGGATGCATAGGGCACGAAAATATAATTATCGGTAATATTGTAAGTCAGGTCATCGTACTCAATATTGGGGAACAGATAAAGCAGATTCTGATAATAATAATCTTCATCCCCTTCCAAGACCATTCCATCCTGAATCTTTGCAATATATTTTTCTATCAGTGATACATAACGTTCCTGGGAGTTTTCTGTATATCCATATACAAACAGTACATTTCCGCCCAGATCTATATAATCGCTTATTTTACCCACATCATCGCCGGACAAATCAGACATAGGAGCATTAATGAGCAAAGCCTCAGCATCATCGGGAACCTTATCCACGTCCAGAAGATTCAGTATTTCATAATCAATATTCAGTTTTTCTATGGCTGACAAATAAGAGGCTTCATATTCACTTTCCCCATGACCTGTCAGCATATAAATCTTTGGCATATCATCTGATGTTACATATGCAAGAGCGCTGGTAATCTGCCCTTCTGCATCATATCCGGTAGGTTCATAAGAATAAGTCTCGTAGTTAAGTTCCTCTATATATAAATCATCGTATTGGATGCATTTACTCCTTTTATCACTCTCAACAATTAAACTACCGGTAGTCAAAGTACTATCTGCATATTTTTGAGAAAAGGTGGGATTGGAAGCCGGATCAACGTAGATGATCGAAATATGCTTGGAATAATCCTCATATCTGTTCAAAGTCTCCGACACCGTTGCATCCATTGCACTTTCTGTAGACAAAACATAGATTCGTATATCTTCCTGAAGGGTATCCATGGTTTTATAAGAATCATCTGTCAAAGAATATAATCCTGAAGATGTTACATCCAGAACCGTATATTTTGTCGGTGTCAAATTCAATAGAATATTACCAACTATTACAATTGCAATGATCACAATAACCTTTACAGATTTAACCAAAAGAAGTTTTTTCTGGGTATTGGAAAAGCTGTATTGTCTTTTTCGAATGGATAAAACCGAAAAATATAATAACAGTCCAATAAAGGATATATCATAAACGATTGCCCGAAAATCCAGGGAACCATTTGTCAGATTGATGAATGGCGTTGTTAAATCAATGCATTTGGCTATCCGGGTCAAAACATTTCCGTTTGCAGATAGCATGCTGCAAAGTCCGGATATAATATAACATACAAAAATAGCCACCATAGATAGAATAGCTGCAACCACCTGACTTTCTGCAAGAGAGGAAATAAATAGTCCTATTGCCATAGCAGCAGAACCATATAGAAAGAAAGCCAAAATAGACAAATAGGATTCTGCGTATGGAATCGTTCCAAATTTACTCAGTACAACAGGCCATATACATACCACCAGACAGGGTATTGCAAAAACAGTTTCCAATGCAAAATATTTACCTGTAATGATTTTTCCAACACTGACCGGAGATGTTAATAAAAGCTGATCTATCTTATTCTTCCGCTCTTCTGCAAGAGTACGCATGGTCAGAATGGGCATTGCAATAATGAATATCATAATTGCACTTTGAAGTGCATAAGCAATATAGGGATAGCCATACAGAACATTGGAAACAGATACATATAAGTCAATAAAAAATAATACAATACCCATGAATAACCATCCTAAAAAAGAATGGATATACATTTTAAATTCTCTTCTATATATCGCAATCATGCCTGTTCCTCCTGTTCATTTTCTGTCAGTTCCAGGAATACATCTTCCAGGGGTTTTTCTAACTGATCCATATCCAGGGATGCGACTAATTTTCCCTTTGAAATGATGAAGACATGGTCACATACAACACTTACCTCTGTCAAAATATGGGAACTCATAAGAACCGCATGCTCCCTGCCCAGCTGTTTGATCAGTCCCCTGATTTCTATGATCTGTTTCGGGTCCATGCCAACTGTAGGCTCATCTAAAATAATCACATCCGGATATCCCACCATTGCCTGGGCTAGTCCTACTCTCTGCTTATAGCCTTTTGACAAATTTTTGATCAGACGATCTTCAACATCCATGATTCCTGTCTGATCCATGATTTCCTCCAGCTGTTCTTCCATAATATCCTTTTTTACACCTTTTAACCGGGCAACAAAAGAAAGGAACTCCCATACCGTCATATCCGGATAAAGAGGTGGAATTTCCGGCAGATACCCAATAAAACTTTTTGCTTTTTCCGGCTCTTTCTGCAAGTCATATCCACCGATCAGTATCTCCCCTTCTGTAGGTGCCAGATATCCTGTTATCAGATTCATGGTTGTTGACTTACCTGCACCGTTGGATCCAAGAAGTCCATAAATCACACCTTTCTCCATTTCAAAGCTGATCTGATCCACTGCGATCTTTTTTCCATATTCTTTTGTAAGATTCTTTACTTCAACCAAGAAAAACACCTCCGTTACTGCTTTTCGACAAAAAATATATTTCCTGCACAAAATTCGAACTCTTTAGCTTTTTCTGCATAATATAATACAAATCATTTAATTAAAAGGAAAGTTTCTATGCAAAAAAAACCTATGTATACTCCTGTTTCATCCCGTCCGATTGCAATGGCTTATGTTCCTTTTCAGAAGGCACCAATCATGTATGAAAACCTGGAAGATGCCTTTCATAGAGGAACGATATTCCCGGAACTGGATAAACCTTTCCATGGAAAGAGAGGTCGCCGATGAATAGCACAAACAACAGCTCAGAACGAAAAAAACTTTTTCATACCATTAATGTACTTGACTTCACACTGGTAGACTTAAAACTATATCTGGATACCCACCCATATGATGCAGATGCAATGCAGTATTTTCTTCATTATAATAGATTAAAACAGCAGGCTGTATCTAATTATACAATAAAATATGGACCTATAGACACAAACAGTATAAATTCCTGTTCAGATTCTTGGAAATGGGCGCTGCAACCTATGCCCTGGGAAGTGGGGTGCGAATAAATGTGGAATTATGAAAAACGATTACAATATCCTGTAAAAATCACTACACCAAACGCCAAACTGGCACAAATTATCATTACTCAATATGGAGGCCCTGATGGTGAATCAAGCGCGGCGCTCCGTTATTTATCACAACGCTATACGATACCCTATCCGGAAATTGCCGGCCTCCTGACCGACATTGCTACAGAAGAAATGGCCCACATGGAAATGATTTCAGCTATTGTATATCAGCTAACCAAAAATCTATCCATGGAAGAAATCGAAAACAGCGGTTTTGCAACCTATTATGTGGACCATACTACCGCCATCTGGCCACAGGCAGCAAGTGGAGTTCCTCTTTCCAGTACATTCTTTCAGTCCAAAGGCGATATTATCACAGACCTGATAGAGGACCTGGCAGCAGAGCAAAAAGCACGTACCACCTATGACAACATTTTACGTCTGATAAAAGATCCGGATATCTGTGACCCGATTCGTTTCCTGCGTCAACGTGAAATTGTTCATTTCCAGCGATTCGGCGAAGCATTGGAACTGGCTTTAGAAAGACTGGATGAAAAGAACTATTATATATGCAATCCGGAATTTGATTCCAATTGCGGATGCGATTGCAAATAATCTATGGTACGGGGCCGGTTATGGTATTTTTCTTCCTTTCCGGCTCCCTATATAAAAATACATTTTATCCTGAATTCTTAAGGTCTGTATCACACGTTTATCTTTTACAATATCCATATATTTCCCTTGATGCCTATCAGAAAAACGTTTGGATGTTTTAATGTAATATTTTCCTTCTTTTGTGTAATCTGACTGCTTTGCCTTCAGTTTCAATACATAATTATTACGTTTTTTGTTTATATATCCTGTTCCCACATACTCTTTTTCCAGAGATCTGCTGACCCAATAGATATCCGCTTTCCGGAAAAACCAGAAAAAGATAAAGAGAAAACCTCCCGTTGTACCGCCTCCAACGGTTGCTGCAGCAGTAACTGCTATGGGCAACAAAGGAATTCCATTCGACTTTTTCGGATAACCCCCCGATGGTATTGTATCCTCATAAATCGGAAAAAGCTGATCGGACTCCAGAGATGGATAGATCAGTTCTATTTTATCCGTTTCATCCCCTTCTGATTCTTCCCATGGCATTTTTTGTTCTTCCGATAAATATAGTTTCGGATTTTTTCCGGATCTATGACCTTCCCAGGACGTCTCCATGAGATCACTTCCTGTTATTTCAGATTCTTCGCCCAGTTCCTCTTCCAGTACTTCTTCTATTTCCTCTGCTACAGCTTTTCTTTTACTTTTTTTTACTTCTAAAGTGTATTCGTCCGAGCGATTATCAACTAGATCCCGTACAAGAATTTTTAAAATTGCACTTTCCTCTAAGGTTATATATTCTTCT
>CAMFGH010000127.1 GCA_945949875.1 uncultured bacterium | reverse complement strand
TTATTATGACAAAAATGGTATCGCATATGATCCGGAGACCGTTTGTAACGGAGACTGCAGCTGCTGTCATGCACATGATGGAGATGCTTAAGCGTAGAAATATGATATAATGAGCCTTGCGGCGATGTACGCTTGCGTACATCGACATAAGGCGAAAAAAACACGGAGACGTTAGTCGACGTGACATTATTCGAAATATATTATGCCAAAGAGATGATTGTATGGAAGGGCAGATTGCCTGAAAGATACAGTCATCTTTGAAGTTTATGGAAAAGGTAGATTGAATGAAAAAAGCATTAATTGCCATGAGCGGCGGTGTGGATTCTTCCGTAGCAGCGTCTTTGATGGTGGAAAAAGGATATGAGTGCATTGGCGTAACTATGAAGCTTTACGACAATGATGATATCGGAATTGAAAAATCAAATACCTGCTGCTCTGTGGAGGATACCCAGGATGCAGCCAGCGTGGCACATAAGCTGGGAATGCCTTATTATGTGTTCAATTTTACAGATGATTTTCGCGAAAAGGTAATGGATCGTTTTGTAAATTGCTATTTATGTGGGGAGACTCCCAATCCCTGTATCGACTGCAACCGTTATATGAAATTTGAGCATCTTTTTCATCGTGGCATGGTGTTGGGATGCGATAAAGTGGTAACCGGACATTATGCCAGAATCCATTATGACGAGGCATCCGGCAGATGGCAACTTCGAACCGCGGCGGACGATACCAAGGATCAGAGCTACGTGCTTTACAGTCTGACCCAGGAGCAACTGGCTCATACGGAATTTCCGCTGGGTGAGATGAAAAAGACTGATGCCCGGGATTATGCGGAAAGCCATGGATTTTTGAACGCCAGAAAGCATGACAGCCAGGATATCTGCTTTGTGCCCGATGGACATTATGAGAAATTCATTGAAACCTATTTGGGACATGCCATGCCTAAGGGAAATTTTGTGGATGAAGAAGGCAATGTGCTGGGCCAGCATAAGGGCATCATAAGCTATACCGTGGGCCAGCGAAAGGGCCTGGGTATCGCTGCCAAATATCCTCTGTATGTAAAGGAAATTCGTCCGGAAACCAATGAGGTCGTTCTCTGCAAGCATGAAGCACTGTTCCAGGACACACTGTATGCCAAAGATCTCAACTGGGTTTCCATTGCGGAGCCTGAGCAGGAAATCAGAGTGCTTGCTAAGATTCGCTATAAGCATACGCCACAGCCGGCAACCGCAAGAGTGCTGGAAAATGGTTTGTTGGAAGTGGTATTTGACAAGCCCCAGAGAGCTATTACCAAGGGACAGGCTGTGGTTTTGTATGACGGCGAGCTTGGAGAACTGGTGCTTGGCGGTGGTACGATTTGTGAGAAGGATGTGTAAAAAAACTGTCGTTTTGTGAAGAGAATTCACGGAGCGGCAGTTTTTGTTTAATAGGAAATTCCTTTGAATGAGAGTAGATGAAACATCTTGGCTCATATAAACTATTGGACTATGAATTTGCTGCTCAGTAGGTAGTTATTGAGATGAAAAAGGAGCGAACATGCCTACCGAAAATCAAAAATAGTTGTACGGTAGGTAGTTATTAGGATGAAAAGTCGTAAAATATCCCTACTGAAATGCAAGAATGACTGCCAGCAGGTAGCTTGTGGGATATAATAGCAGAAAACATTCCTACTGAGTTTCAAAAATACTTGTCGGTGGGTAAAAATAAGAAAAATAACAAAAATCCTTGCCTACTGAGAATAAAAAATAGACTCAAGTAGGTAAATTGTAAGACTATTATGAAGAGAAGGAAAACAAAAGAAATTTCTTACCCTCAAGATTGGGTTTAAGTGGTATTGCGAGAGGCTTTGAAATTGGTGATGTTTCTGTTGTTGCAGGAAGGTCGGGACCGGAATTGGCACAAATGGTATTAAGTAGTGTAGATCATGTAAATGAGTTTACGGAGCCGACCTGGAGAGAAGATAGGAGCGATTTATATTGGTGCGGATGGGCGCTCGCCTGTTACCAATGGCATGAGAATAAGTCCTTTAGGGAGATATGGAATTCTATTAGTATTAGAATGATGCAAAAAATGTATTCCACATTACATGAGGCAGATATCTCTAAAACGGTAGATATGATGAATAGTATGCTCTTATCTAGTAGAAAAAGCCCGGTGCAAACATTACGTCTCACTAGAGGAATGACACAACAGGAACTGGCCACAGCAGCTCATATGTCTGTATCACAGCTGCAACGAATAGAATATGGAGAACGAAAAGTAGAGAACCTTTCTTTAAAAACGGCTCTTGCACTTGCGAAGGCATTGGGCGTTGAGGTCAGTGAATTGAAATAACAGAATCATAATTTTTGTGCGGTCTTGGATCATAACGGTTCAAGGCCGTTTTTGATTTTACAAAACGTCAAATAATACACTTACAAAGAGTTAAAAAACTATGGGACAAAAAAGTTTCATAAATATGTTGACAATTCAAAAATGTTGGTGTAATATCAAATCATAGCAAACCTAGTAATTAAGTAGGAAATAAAAAGAGGAACGAAACATGTTAACGAAAATGATTTTTTTGACATGCAGAATCACAAAAACAGATCGATGTTGCAGTATCCTTAATTGATATGGAAGCAACTTCAGAACAGTAGGAAAGCAATTCAAAAGTAACTTAGAGACAACAGAAAGTTATCTGAAAAACAAATATCATAATCATATAGGAGGAATTTATCATGGCAATTTATAAGAACGTAACAGAATTAGTAGGAAATACCCCATTATTGGAGGCAGGCAATTTTAGTAAGAAGTTAGATTTACCACAGAACATTTTGGCAAAATTGGAATACTTCAATCCGGCAGGAAGTGTAAAGGATCGTATTGCGAAAGCAATCATTCTGGATGCTCTGGAAAGTGGAAAACTTACTAAGGATTCCGTAATCATTGAGCCGACCAGCGGAAATACAGGTATCGGTCTTGCTTCAGTAGCTACTTCACTGGGAATTCGTATTATCATTACCATGCCTGAGACGATGAGTGTGGAAAGAAGAAATCTGATGAAAGCATATGGCGCAGAACTGGTGCTGACTGAGGGTGCAAAAGGTATGAAGGGCGCTATTGCAAAGGCAGAAGAATTGGCAGCAGAGATTCCAAACAGCTTTATTCCGGGACAGTTTGTCAATCCGGTTAATCCGAAAGCACACAGAGAAACCACAGGACCTGAAATCTGGAAAGATACCGATGGAAAGGTAGATATCTTTGTAGCAGGTGTAGGTACCGGTGGAACCATTTCCGGTGTTGGTGAATATCTGAAATCCCAGAATCCTAATGTAAAAATAGTAGCAGTTGAACCTGCTTCATCACCGGTATTATCAGAAGGAAAAGCAGGAGCACATAAGATTCAGGGTATCGGTGCCGGCTTTGTACCGGATACACTGAATACAAAGATTTACGATGAAATCATCAAGGTGGAAAATGAAGATGCCTTCGAAACAGGACGTGCCTTTGCCAGATCAGAAGGTATCCTGATCGGTATTTCCTCTGGTGCAGCACTTTGGGCAGCAGCACAGCTGGCAAAGCGTGAAGAAAATAAAGGAAAAGTCATTGTTGCGCTTCTTCCTGATACCGGTGACAGATACTTATCCACACCTTTATACGCAGATTAATGTGATAAGTTCTTCTGGCGGATAAGAAAAACGTTACATAAAATAAGATTGAAATAAAGAGATGCACAAGATTAGATTGTCGAAAGGAAAAGTAGACAACGATCTTGTGCATTTTCTGTTATGGCGACAAGCCAGGTGCATAAAAATGCGTTTTGTATTAAAATAGAGGTAACTATTCAGCCTCCATTCGCCATATAAAATGGAATAGTTACAGATGCAAAATACACAGGAGACAAAAATGGACGTACAATACACAAGTGACCGGGATGAAAAACAACTGCTTATCAGAAAAATATGTTTGATTCTGCTTGCCTGCGTAGGGACGGTGTTTCTACTGGAAATGCTGTTTGTAGTGTATCTGCTGATCTGGCCGGTGCAGGCAAAAACCGATGAGCTTACTCTGGAGCTTGGGGATGAGCTTACAGAAGATGCCGGCGATTACTTAAATGGTACGGATTTTTCGTTAAGATTTGCCACAGTAGATACGTCCGGAGTCAATCCGGATGAACTGGGAGTCTATACCGCTTTCTGTAGCCATGGAATGAAAGAATATTCTTATCGGATTTACGTGGTGGATACCACAGCACCGGAAGTGACACTGAAAAAAGAAAAAGTATATCTGGCGAAAGGAGTCCGATACGCACCGGAGGATTTGATTGAGAAGGCAGAAGATCTGTCCGGTGAAATAACTTTCCAGGCAGTTAGTGGTTTCGGACAAAAGGAACAGGATTATGTTCTTTGTGAAGAAATTGGAGAACGGGAAATCCAAATTCTGGTTTCTGACTTATCCGGAAATGTAGCCAGGGAACAGATTACAGTAACAGTAGATACAGCACCGGAGATAAATGGTGTTGGGGATTGCTATGTGGCAGTTGGAACGGAGCATGATCTGACCAGGAACGTAGAAGTGCTGGATGATGTGGATGGCAATCTGACATCTCAGATGAGGATTGACACTGGGAATTTGGATTGGCAGACAGAGGGGGACTATGATGTCGTTTTCTCAGCTGTGGATCAATACGGGCTTTGTACAGAAGAGACCGGTCATGTGCATGTGCTTTCCCAGGATGCTTTGGCTGATCTGATTGCGACCAGAGAGATTAACCGGAAGGATGATTGTATCGAGGGCGCAGTTAATTTATACTGTGCCGGAGCGGCACAGATGGCTAGTCTGCAGGATCAGGAAGAATATATGCTTCCCAGTCTGGTACATATTTTTATAAACAAAAGTAATGGCTGGGCCAAAGGAAGCGGATTCATTATTGATATCCGTGATGATTATGTATACATATGCAGTAATGAACATGTGCTTCGGGAAAGAGGAACGGATTACAAAATTTACTTTTTCGATGGCAGCAGTGCACCTTATGAAGTCATTGATAAAAACGCAAATGAAGATATTGGATTTGCCAGAGTGAATATGGGGGATATACCGGCGGAAACATTAGATATGCTGCAAAGTGTGCAGATTGATATGAACCGGTATGAAGAGGCAAAACAGGGTGGTATTCCACTTTTTATGGAAATCCTGAATAAAGATGGACTGGATTATGTGCAGGAAGGTGAAAGCCTGGGACTTTCGGATGAATTTTACCTGCTGGATTCGCCAACTCTTCGTTTTACAGTAAAGCTGGTGGCCGGAAATTCCGGTTCTGCGATTTTAGACCAGTATGGAAATGTGGTAGCCATGGCGGTGGGTACCTATTGGGAGACCGGTAAGGGAACACATTATTTTGGAGTGACGGTAGATCATATTCTGGAATTGTATGAATCGATGACTGGGAATGATCTGTATACCAGATAGCGCAGTGGGGACGTTCCTTTTGTCCATAGGATAGCCCTTTTGTCTTAAAATGCAAAGACAAAAG
>CAMFGH010000126.1 GCA_945949875.1 uncultured bacterium | reverse complement strand
AGGAGTTTATGAGGAGGGGGATTATGACAGCAGAAGAATATAGAAAGTATCTGGAACAGGATTTTTGTGATGTAAATATTGATGAAATGACAGATTTACTGACAATAAAAGCAGACAGGAATAAAAGCCTGAAGGAACGGCGGGAATCATATCTGAATAAGGTAGGAAATCCGTATCTGGTCCGGATCGGCAATATGAAGGTCAAAGTAAGGTTTGCCAATAACGGGATATCTTTGGAGCAGGCATTTGAAAATATGCTTCTGAGTGTCTGAAAAAGTACTGGAAAGTTTGGGGTGGCTGTGCTAAAATGTCTGTAAGGACAAATTATGCAGCCCCCTTTTATTACATAGGTTTTTTGACGTAATAAGAGGAGGTAAGATATGTATCAGAATTTCAATAAAATCTATCGTGCCGCCATCTATGTCAGATTATCCAAAGAAGATGGCGATCTTTCCAGTTCTGCAAAAATGGAAAGTAACAGCATTTCTAACCAGAAGGCTCTGATTCTGGATTTCCTGAAAGACAAAAAAGATATAGAAGTTGTTTCTGTCCGGGTTGACGATGGCTACTCAGGCTCTAATTTCGAGCGCCCTGCATTCCAGGCTATGCTGGAAGATATCAGGCGTGGGATTGTTGATTGCGTAGTGGTGAAAGATTTATCTCGGTTTGGGCGGGAATACATTGATTCCGGGAAGTACATTGAACGTTTATTCCCGGCTCTTGGTGTGCGCTTTATTGCCATAAATGACAATTATGACAGCCTTCAGGGAAAGAATCAGGCCGATGAAATTATTATCCCATTCAAAAACTTAATCAACGATGCTTATTGCCGTGACATTTCCATTAAGATCAGAAGTAACCTTGAAATTAAGAGGAAAAAGGGAGAATGTGTGACACCTTTTGTGGCATTCGGGTATCAGAAAGTTAAGGCAGACAAGCATAAGCTGGAGATTGATCCGGTTGCAGGCAGTGTAGTACAGGACATCTTTAAGATGAAACTGCAGGGAATGAGCCAGGATGCGATTGCCAACCGCCTGAATGAACTGGGTGTGCTTTCACCATTTGAATATAAGATCAGCAGCGGCAGTCATTATGAGACCGGGTTCCGACAGAAAGAGCAGGCTCTTTGGAGTTCTGTTACGGTACGCAGAATACTGGAAAATGAGGTTTACATTGGAAACCTTGTGCAGGGGAAACGTACGACACCGAACCATAAAGTGAAGCAGTCCTACGTAAAGCCGGAAGATGATTGGATCCGTATTGAAAAGAACCATGAGCCGCTGGTAAGTGAAAGGGATTTTGAGATCGTCCAGCGGCTTTTGGGGATGGATACCCGTACTTCTCCTGACCAGAAGCAGGTGTATCTGCTGTCCGGCATTGCTGTATGTGCGGATTGCGGGGCACCGATGACGAGAAAGGTCTCAACAGTTAGTGGAAAGAAATATGCCTATTATTTATGTTCCACAAATAAAGAAACGAAACGCTGCTCCAGTCACAGAATCCCGGAAAAAGATCTGGAAAACGTGGTATTGGTAATGCTGAAACAGCATATCCAGAACATCCTGCATTTGAAAAGGGTGTTGGAGTTTATCGGGACTGTACCATTTCAGGAAATCAATGTGAAAAAACTCCAGGACAGGCTGGAAAAGAAAAAAATGGAGACAGAACGCTGTAAGGAACTCCGCATGATGCTTTATTCCGATATGAAAGAGGGCATCGTATCAAAAGAAGATTATGTAGAACTTCATGCAGCATATGGAAAAAGGCTTAGGAATGCAGAAGAGAGTATCCGGGCAATCCAGAAAGAAATGGATAACATGTTGGAAAAAGCAGATGCTTCTAACACATGGCTGGATTATTTTGTGAAATATCAGGATATTGAAGTGCTGACCAGGACGGTAATTGTGGAATTGATTCGGGAAATCAGAGTCCATGACAAAAAGAATATTGAGATCGTCTTTGACTTTGATGACTGTTATCAGGCATTGCTGACACAGCTTCCGGCTATGGGAGTGGAGGTTGCAACAGATCCGGATAACAATCTGCAGGTCAAGATAAAGGAGGTTGTATAAAATGGCACGAAAAAGCAGGAAAAGCATTCCTGAAACGGTCAGCAGTGCAGCCGTTCAGGAAGAGATCAAAAGACCGTTCCGGGCAGGGTTATATGCAAGGATTTCTATGGAAACAGAGGAAACGATAGAGAGGGGGACGATAGAAACCCAGGTGGAACTGATGAAAAACTATGTGGCTGATACAGAGGATATTTCGGTTGCAGAAGTTTATAAGGATTCTGATTATTCCGGTACAAATTTTGATCGTCCTGGATTTATGCAGATGATGGAAGATATCAAGCATGGGAAAATCAACTGCGTGATTGTAAAGGATTTGTCCAGGCTTGGCAGGAATTATGTAGAAACAAGCAATTATATTGAGCGTGTATTCCCGTTCTTTCATGTACGGTTCCTGGCAGTGACGGATGATTTTGATTCTTTCCGTGAGGGAGTAGATCTGACTGTTCCCTTAAAGAATATTATCAATGAGTTCTATTCCAAAGACCTTGCAAAAAAGAGCAGCAGTGCAAAAAAAGCATTGTGGAGAGAAGGGAAATTTACCGGTGCCTGGGAACCCTATGGATATAGGAAATCAGAACAGGACAGACACCAGCTGGTAGTTGACGAGGAAGCTGCCGGACATTTACGGGCGATTTTTTCTATGTATATGGATGGATGCAGTTACAGTGATATTGCAAAAAAACTCAACGCTGATGGCGTCTTGTCCCCAACTTTGCAGAGGGAATATTATAGATCCGGGGAAAAGCCATCCCCAGAGTCCAAACCGTGGAATAATTATGAAGTAAAACGTGTGCTTCAGGATGTTCATTGTACCGGGGATTCCGTATATGGAAAATATCAGCAGAGCGTTTTCCAGGGAAATAAGCAGAGAAACAGACCGGAGAGTGAGTGGATCTATGCAGAGAATACCCACGAAGGGATTATAGATAAAGAACTGTTCCGACAGGCACAGGACAAAATCCGGGAATTTACGGAGGAATATAAAAAGCGACATCAGCTGAATAATGGAGCCATCCGGAGCCAGAATTTTTATACAGGCAAGATCAGGTGTGGAGGATGCGGCAACCGCATGATCCTGTCCAGGGAAAAGTCCGGGACATTTTATTATATCTGCGGTGCCAATGCAAACCATAAATCAGGAGGAAACCAGTGCAAGGGGCACAGGGTCAAAAAAGAATACGTGGATGAAGATGTCCTTCGTCTGATCCAGTCACATATGAAAAACGTATTGGATACAGAAAAAATGATCCGGGAAATGAACTCCGCTTCCAGAAACCAGACGCAATATTTGCTTTTGGACAAGGAAGTAGGGAAACTTCGGCGGGAACTGAGCCGGATCAGTAAGCGTAAATCTGATTTATATGAGGATTATTCGGAACGCCTGATTACAGAAGAAGAGTACATGCAGTTTTCCCGTATCTATTCCAATGAAATAGAAAACATCAAGAGCCGTCTGGATGCAGTATTGACGGCGCAGGTACGGTATTCCCAAGATTATCATATCGAAGAAGGATGGGGGAAAGTGATACATACTTATATGTCTAAGCGGAAGCTGACAAAAGAAATGGTGGATGCCTTTGTGGATTCCATTATTATCCATGGTAAGTATGATTATGAAATCAAACTGGTATATGATGACCAGTTCGCTGAATTGCAAAAGATAATGAAAGAGAAGGAGGCACAGTCAAGATGACAGAAAATAGGAAAACAGCTGTCTATATCCGTTTATCTATGGAAGATGAGAATGTGGATGGCAGAACCAAACTGGAAAGTGACAGTGTGACTTCTCAGAGGATCCTGTTGAAATCGTTTGTGATCGATCAGCTTGGCGTGGATGAGGCAGATATCCTGGAATATGTGGATGACGGTGTCAGCGGCACCCACTTTAAACGCAATGGTTTTCAACAGCTGCAGGAGGATATGAAAAGCGGACAGATCGGCTGTGTAGTTGTGAAAGATTTCTCCAGGTTTGGCAGGGACTATCTGGAAGTGGGATTTTATATTGAGTATATTTTTCCGCTTCTTCAGATCAGATTTATTTCCATTAATGACAGTTATGACAGTGCAGCCAGCTCTGGAATGACCGGCGGTATGAATGTGGCTTTGAAAAATCTGGTTTATAACATGTATAGCCTGGATTTGTCGAAAAAAATCTCATCCGCAATGCAGACCAGAATGAAAAACGGTACAAGGCTTCCGGTAAATGCCAGATATGGTTATAGAAAGGGCAAAGATGGAAGGTTGGAAATTGATCCGGATGCGGCTAAAGTGGTGAAGATGATCTTCCAGATGGCTGCAGAAGGTATGAGCTTTGCAGAGATCACAAGGGAACTGAACAAACAGGAAATTGCCACCTGTGATGAGCAGAAAATGTCAAGAGGAGAGCAGGTTCAGTTCCGACGGTTTGATACCATCATGAAAAAACGCTGGAATCCAACCACAGTATCTGCAATCATCCGGGATGAGATTTATATTGGAACCCGGATATGGGGTAAAACACGCTGCAGTATGCACACCGGTCATAAGGCGGTTCTTAATGACGAGTCTGACTGGATCAGGCTGGAAAACCACCATGATCCGATTGTTGACAGGGAACTGTTTGAAAAAGCGAACAGACTGCATCCGAAAAAATCCAGAGGTGTTGCAGAAACAAGAACCAATTATACGCTGGCAAGACGCAAGAAACAGCCAGCACTGATGCTGTGTGCACACTGTGGTCATTGTCTGGTAAGAGAAACGGAGCATCTACTGAAATGCTCGGATGGGCGTACCAGCGGTGATCATGTCTGTCGAAGCCTGGTGGTCAGACGTGAGCCAATGGAAAAGCATATCCTGGAACTTGTTCATCAGTTTGCATCTTCCATGCTGGAAAACCGGAAGATTGTTAAATCAAAGAACCAGAGCAAAGGTATGGAGACGAATGTTGCAGAATTGTTGAAACAGAGCCGCCAGTTGTCTTCTGAAAAAATGAGACTTTATGATGAGTACAAAGATGGTTGTATTGATCGGGAACTGTACAAGCAGAAAGCAGAAAAGATAGGCAGACAGCTGGAAGAAATCAGACGAAAGATAGCAGAGTCTGAACGTGATGCAAAGATGCTTGAGCAGGACAATACTGCGAAGGAAATGAAACTGGAAGAATTTCTGAACATGGAGAAATTCGATACAGAGAAATTACGGGAGATCATCAAGGTTATCCGGGTGCATAGCCAGGAGGAAATCGAAATTGAATGGAATTTTGATGATGTATTTTTAGGGCAGAGATAAAATGTTCTGGACAAGAGCGATTTTGTGGAAGATAATAAAAGTGCTGGGGTACCTGATTGGAATGGTCAGGTACTATCCGGCAAGAAAAAAGAAATATTTTTTTTGTCCCATACTTGACACGTCCACATGTGTGCCGCCACACCTATTGCTCCAATATGGCGAAAGCCGGAATGAATCCGA
>CAMFGH010000125.1 GCA_945949875.1 uncultured bacterium | reverse complement strand
ACCGCATCATAGCTGTCTGCGATCCTTCTGGTCAGCTTGTGGATATAGTCTTTCCGCTGGTTTTTTACCTTCTCATGGCACAGGGCTACTTTCTTCTTCTGTTTCCTGTAGTTGCTGCTCCCTTTCTGACAGTGGGACAGTCTTCTCTGCTCCCTTGCCAGTTTTCCCTCTGCCTGTCTCAGATACCCCGGATTGGTTTCCTCCATTTCATCGGAAAACACCGCCATCCCATGCATGGCATAGTCGATCCCCAGTATGCTCCCGCCTTCATAGGTTCCTTCCATGGCTTGGTTTTCACCACAGTCGTATTCATATAAAAGACTGGCATAATACTTTCCCGATGGCTCCCTGCTGACCGTCACGGACTTTAACCGGTATCCTTCCGGAATCTCCCGGTGCTGTTTTATCCTGACCCTTCCCAGCTTGGGCAGTTTCAGGGTCCCCTCTTCCAGAACGATGTTTCCGTTTACCACATTTGTGGTATAGCTGTTCTGACTTTTATGTTTTGACTTGAATTTTGGAAAGCCGGTTGATGGGTTCCGGAAAAAGTTCCGGTATGCCTGCTCCAGATGAAGCTGTACATTGGCAAGGGCCAGGGAATCCACTTCCTTCAGGAAGGGATATTCCTTCTTATACATGGCAGGGGTGTTTTTCAGCATCTTTCCTGTTTCCTGATAGGCTTTCTTCTTATCGGAAAGCATGGCATTATACAGAAACCTGCAGCATCCAAAGGTTCTGGACAGTAAGGTTTCCTGCTCTCTATTGGGATAGATTCTGAATTTATATGCCCTGTTCAATGCTTTTTCCCCCGACAAAATACATTTAAGTCTTTTACTATTAGTATTATATCATGTTTAGCCGGATAGAACAAATGTTCTTTTTTCTTTTTTGAACAGATTTTTTGCAATTCATCTCACCACCTGCAGAGGTGGGAGAATTCTTGCTTATTTCATGTTAAAAAAACATTTTGAAGCACATCTTCCGAATCAACCTTGGTATAGGTATAACTATATGCCACCCGGTATACACTATCTGCATAGACATCAACCGCTTTTGTGTAATCCTGCAAATCCATATCCGTCACATCTCCTTTCTTTTGTCATTATCTGACTCTTCTACTATATAACACACATCTGACCATGAAAATGTTTCATAGAAAATAAAAAAACCGAGAATTTATACCCGGTCTTTTTCCAAATTGGAACCAACTTATAATTTGGGGATTATTATAATTGGGAGATCTTTATAAGTTGGTTTCACGTATACTTTTCGATTTTCTTACAGTTTTATACAAATACTGGTGCCCTTTCCAAGCTCGCTATGTAATGTAATTTCACCATCATGCAGTTCTACAATGTGTTTTACAATAGCAAGTCCAAGGCCTGTTCCTCCTGTCTCTCTTGACCGGCTCTTATCCACACGATAAAAACGTTCAAAAACTCTGCTCTGATCTTTCTCTGGAATTCCGATTCCTGTATCAGATACTTTCAATTCCACCTGATTCCCGCTGTATTTCACAGATATTTCCACCAGGCCATCCTGAACATTATATCGGATTGCATTTTGAACCAGGTTATCGATCAGCTCCACCATCAACCCTCTGTTGGATGTCACCATGCAATGCAGCCCTGTTAATTTCACGGTTATGTTCTTTTCCCGTGCATTGTTTTTTAAAAGCTCCACCCGTTCTTCCGCGATCTCATATAAATCGATTTTGGAAAAATCTGACACGCTTTCTTTATGATCCAGCTCAGATAACCGAATAATATCATTCACCAACGAAACCAGTCTGTCTGCATGCTTTCTGATTTCACCGGCAAATTTAATCTGCTGGTTTTCGTCCACCATTTTATTTTCAATCAATTCCGCATAGCCGGATATGGCTGTAATCGGTGTCTTTAATTCATGTGAAACATTGGCTGTAAAATCCTGTCTGCTTTTTGCCGCCGCCAGAATCTCCCTGTGCTGCTCTCTGATCCGGGTGACAAAAGGAGTCAACTCCTTATAAGGAGCTACTGTGCTGGTGTTATCCAGATTTTCTGCCATAATCTCAATGGGTTCCAGGAGCTGTCTGGTCAGCACCTGGCTTATGGCGATACATATGATGATGATAATGGCTATGATCAGAAAGACTACAGCAGAAGTGGATGTAAATACACTGAAAATACTTCTGGCTTCTGTGGCCACACGAAGAACCGTTCCATCATCCAGAAGTACCGCATAATAAAAAGTCTTCATGTTCATGGTATCCGACTTACGGACGGATTCTCCGATTCCATTTTGAAAAGCCTCCTGTACCTCCGGCCTGTCTAAATGGTTTCCCAGATTACTCACATCGTTATCAAACAATACATCCCCATTTGCGGATATCCATGTAATTCTCAGATCTTTATTACCTGCAATATCTTCGTTTTCCGCCAGTCCCGATAAACCTGAAGCCGCAAGGATCATACTCTCTGTGCGCAGATCCTTTTTTACCTGCTCCTGAAACAATTCGTAGTATACCAGGGTAATGCAAAATACGGTAGCAAAGACAGCCAAAACAGAAACTGCAATCAGCCTTAAATTGATTTTCTGCTTCATTCCGCGACATACCCCACATTTCTTACTGTTTTTATGTGCTCTCCCTGAGATTTCAATTTCTGTCTCAAGGTTTTGATATGCATATCAACGGTTCTGGATTCTCCCTCAAATTCCGTATCCCATACATTTAACATGATCTGGTCTCTGGAGAGAACGATTCCTTTATTTATAATCAGGAATTTCAAAAGTTCATGTTCCTTATAGGTCAGTTCAACCGTTTCACCGTCCACTTCACATTTATGCCTAACGTTGTCGATCACAATCGTTCCCAGTCTGAGTATATCTTCTTTTTCCCCTTCTGTCCTGCGAAGCAGTGCTTTCACACGGGTGATCAGTTCCATCACCGAGAATGGTTTTTTCAGATAATCATCGGCTCCGTTATCCAGTCCTCTGATCAAATCGATTTCCGCTGTTTTTGCAGTTACCATAATGATCGGCAGCTTTGCTGTTTCAGCCATGGATCTCAGTTTTTTTACAATAGAATTGCCATCCGAATCCGGCAGCATCACATCCAGTACCAATAAGTCCGGTAAGATATCCGATAATTTACGATAAAAAGAGCTGGCATTTTCAAACGCGTATACTTCATGCCCACTGTTTTTTAAAGCAATGGTCTCAATCTCTCTGATACTCTCATCATCTTCTACAATATAAATAAGTGCCATTTATTTTCCTTCTTTCTTGACCGGTATACTGTATAATTCTTTCCACTTTAATACCTCGTCTGCAAACCACCTTGTCTGCTTTATATTGTCATCAATATATTCATGGGTCTCAAAGGTATCATCATTCACCTGAATGATACATACTGCCACATTGGAACAGTGGTCAGATACCCGCTCCAGATCCGTTATGATATCTTCCAGCAGAATACCCAGTTCAATGGTACACTTTCCGTTCCGGAGACGTCTGATATGATTTTGTCTGAGGGCAACATTCAATCCGTCAATGACTTCCTCCAGAGGTTCTACCATTCTGGCCCTCTGTATATCTTTATATATAAATACATCCACCGTCATATCCACGATATCATGGATCGCACCAATCAGAACATCCAGTTCTTTCAAGGCCTTTTTGGAAAACTCCTGCTTCTTTGCTTTCATTTCCGTAACAGACGACATAATGTTTACTGCATGATCTGAGATACGTTCCAAATCGCTGGTACAGTGCAGCAGAATGGACAATGTCTGTGAATCTGTTTTGGAAAGATTGCAGGCAGATAATTTTACCAGATAGGTTCCAAGTGCATCTTCATAAGAATCAATAAGCTTTTCCTTGCGGTCAACTTCCGCCGCTTTATTTTTATCATACTCATGCAAAAGATCCAGTGCAAGAAAAATACATTCTTTCGTTTCCTTTGCCATAGAATATGCTGCTGTCCTGCAAAGCTCCATGGCAAATGCCGGTTTCCCAAGAAAACGTTCGTCCAGAGAAGCCAGTTCGGAAGGTATTTCTTTTTCTGCCTGTTCTTCCTCGGAATCTTTAACCTTATCTTTTACCGTGATCATCGCCAACTTAACCAGTCCGTCCGCAAAGGGGAACATCACAATGGCGCATCCAATATTAAACAGACTGTGTATGACTGCAATTCCAGCGGCAGTTGCCGGGCTGCTTAAAAAAGTAAAATGAAGAAAACTGTTTAATCCGTAAAACACTACCATGAATAAAATCGTACCAATCAGGTTGAAGTACAAATGAATCATGGAAGCCCGACGGGCATTTTTATTTGCTCCCACAGAAGAGATGATCGCTGTCACACAGGTTCCGATATTCTGTCCCATGATGATCGGAATCGCTGTTCCATAACCAACTGCACCGGTTAAACAAAGAGCCTGTAAAATACCAACAGATGCGGAGGAACTCTGGATCACTGCAGTAAGCAGTGCACCTGCGATCATTCCCAGCACCGGATTGGAAAACATGGTCAGAAAGCCGGTAAAGCTCTCATTATCAGCCAGTGGCGATACTGCTCCACTCATGGTCTCCATTCCAAACATCAGAATGGAAAAGCCGAGAAGAATGGTTCCAATATCCCGCTTTTTATCATTGTTCTTTGCAGTCATGGTCAGAATGATACCAACCGCAGCAAGAATCGGAGAAAAAGAACTGGGCTTAAGAAACCTTAAAAAGATATTACTTCCGGAAATCCCTGTAAGAGACAATAACCAGGAAGTGATCGTGGTACCGATATTGGCACCCATTATGATCCCCACTGCCTGTCCCAGCTGCATGATGCCGGAATTTACAAATCCCACCACCATCACTGTGGTTGCAGATGAGGATTGTATTACTGCTGTGACAATCGCACCAAATATAACCGCTTTGATCTTTGTCGATGTCAGGCGTTCCAGAACGGTTTCCATCTTTCCACCCGACAATTTTGCCAGACTGTCTCCCATAATGCCCATTCCATAGAGGAAAAGGGCCAGTCCGCCTATTCCTGTAAATATACCAAAAATATCCATAACCTCAGACTCTCCTTACTTATTTCATTTTTAGTATAGAAAGTCTATGTAAAATCTATTATTCACGTTATGTAAAATCTATGTAAATTTACAGTTTCTTTACGGAAGTATGCATTTAAAATTTACTTTTCCCGTCTACAATCTGTGGAAGAAAGAGAGGATAATCTCATGTCTTCCCCTTACACTCTCTAAAAGAAAGCGAGGATGATGTTATGAAAATAATATGGAATTTTAGTCAAAAAAAATGCACAGATACGGAAAGAGAAATGCATTTGTTTTTGCTTCTTACAACAGCTGCAAGCTGCATCCTTGGTTTTCTGGCATGGTATATCATTCACTTTTTTGCATTTAATACCTTGTCCAGTGCCATTTGCTTTATTGGTTATCCGGGATATTTTGTTGGCTTTTTAGGTGGAATCCTTTATTTATACCGACTGGATATTTAGCAGGCATTATTTTACCCTTACGTATTTCCGATAATCCAGCCTTGAGAACATAGCCTTATATAATTTCTTGTATAAGGCTTTGATTTGTTCCGGGGTATGCTGCTCTCCCAGCTTTAATTCAAACAC
>CAMFGH010000124.1 GCA_945949875.1 uncultured bacterium | reverse complement strand
GGATGGCATGATTCACTGTAATATCGGACAAAATGGGTACTCTGAAGTGGCGCAGGACGGAACCTCTGCAGAGGTGGACTGTGGATATGTTCCGGCATTCTATCAGGGAGATACGCTGTACATTGCAGTGGATTTTATAAGATTATTCATGGTGTTTGATTACACTACCTTTGAGGAGCCTAATCGTATTCAGGTGTATACCGAATATGAGGGAAGACAGACTGCAAAAATCAAAAAAGATACCCAGGTTCGTTATCAGGGCGGCATAAAGAGTGAAATACTGACAGATGTGTCAGAAGGGGACAGGGTAATCCTTCTGGAGCAGATGGAAACATGGTCAAAAGTGAAGACAGAGGATGGGATCATTGGCTATGTGGAAAATAAAAAAATAGATGATATTATGGCAGAGACACCTATTTTTGCAGATGACAGTTCCAAGTACGGGGACAGAGAATTTGCCGGAAATACCAGAGATCATAAGATTAATCTGGGATGGCACCAGATCGGTGCACCTGCCGGAAACGATACGCTGGAGGATGCTCTGGCGGGAACCAAAGCACTCAATACCATTTCTCCCACCTGGTTCTATTTAACCGGAGATCAGGGAGATATCGTGAGCTATGCTTCTCCGGACTATGTAAGCAGGGCCCATGACAAAGGCCTGGAGGTATGGGCACTGGCAGATGATTTTACGGAAAGTGTGGACGACTATGCGATCTTCTCATCGACAGAAAACAGGGCAAGATTAATTAGCAACCTGCTTGCCGAAGTGGAACGGTGCGGAATAGATGGACTGAACATTGATTTTGAGCGTGTGTCGGAAGATGCAGGCAAACATTTTGTACAGTTTATCCGGGAGCTTTCCATTCAGACAAGAGCCAGAGGAATCGTTCTTTCTGTGGACAACTATCCACCATCCGGCGGAACCATCTGGTATAACCGCAAAGAGCAGGGAACTTATGCAGATTATGTGATTATCATGGGATATGATGAGCACTGGGGAACCGGTGGCGTGGCAGGATCTGTTTCCAGCATCGACTATGTGGAAAATGGTATCACGGACACGCTCCAGTATGTTCCGGCAGAAAAGCTGATCAATGCGATTCCATTCTATACCAGAATCTGGAGAACCACAGGAACCGAGACCATCGGGGAGTCGGTTGGTATGAGAGGAGCCATGGACTTTGTGAATGCCAATCAGATTGCTCTGGAATGGCGTGAAGATGTCTGCCAGAACTATGGTGAAGTTCAGAATGGGGATACATACTGTCAGATCTGGGTAGAGGATTATGATTCTGTGAAAGTAAAACTGGATGTTATGAAGAATTATAATCTTGCCGGTGTGGCTGAATGGAAACTGGGCCTTGAAATACCGGATGTCTGGGATTTGATTGAAGAGTATATTCACTCATAGGTGCATGAACACCGGTCTTTTTTCATATGATGAAAGAAAGCGGTAAATATGAGAAAAACGGTGATATGCAGCAGAAAATCAAAAAATATCTTGCTATTATTATGGCAATTGTTCTTTTGGGAGCAATGTTGATCCTGTCCAGACAGGCAGCCACTTATATTCCGAGCAGTACGGATGAAGTCTGGGTTTCCTGGACGAAGAAGGAACAGACACCGGAAATACAGACCAGGGCTCATGTGGTGCTGGATGCCGGACACGGTGGAATGGACCCGGGTAAAATCGGAATCAATCAGGCAAAGGAAAAGGACATTAACCTTCAGATCGCAAAGAAAGTTAAGAAATATCTGGAAGCAAGTGATATACAGGTGACCATGGTCCGGGAAGAGGACAAAGGACTGTATGAAGAAACTGATAAAAATAAAAAAGTGACCGATATGAGAAACAGGGTAGGGCTGATTGACGCATCCGGAGCAGATATTGCAGTCAGCATCCATCAGAATTCCTATCAGACAGAAGATGTAAAAGGAGCTCAGGTTTTTTACTACAAAAACAGTCTCTATGGAAAAGAGATGGCGGAAGTCATGCAGGAAGCCATGATCCAGGTGCTGAAACCGGATAAAGTCCGCGCGGCAAAACAAAATGATTCCTACTATCTGCTGAAAAAAACAAGTACGCCTACGATTATCGTGGAATGCGGGTTCCTTTCCAACTGGGAGGAAGCACAGGCTTTATCGGAAGAGACCTATCAGGAAAGAATCGCCTGGGCCATACATATCGGAATATTGAGATATCTTAATAAATCAGCGTAATAAGAATTGTTATGAAGGAACCAGGAACATAATAAGAACTGGTAACATGATAAGAACAATATCACGAAATAGAACAAGGCAATATATATGGACACGAAAGTAATCAGAATTTCTGAAATGGAAAATAAGGAGGCTCTGGAAACGATTGCAGAAGCCGGAGCTATCATAAAATCCGGGGGTCTTGTGGCATTCCCCACAGAGACTGTATACGGTCTGGGCGGGGATGCGCTGAATCCGGAATCCTCGAAAAAGATCTATGCAGCAAAGGGCAGGCCATCGGATAATCCTCTGATCGTGCATATAGCAAAGTGGGACGATATGGAATACATTACTTCGGAGATTCCGGAGAATGCCAGGAAGCTGGCAGATGCTTTCTGGCCGGGGCCGCTTACTATGATCTTACCTAAGTCGGATAAAGTACCACCGGAAACAACCGGTGGACTTGCAACGGTGGCAATCCGTATGCCAAGTGACCAGGTGGCTCTTTCTTTTATACAGGCCTCCGGTGGATACATCGCTGCCCCCAGTGCGAACACATCCGGAAGACCCAGCCCTACTTTGGCCAAATATGTGGAAGAGGACTTACAGGGGAAGATCGAGATGATCCTGGATGGCGGACAGGCCTGTATCGGACTGGAGTCCACCATTGTGGATCTGACAGAAGACACTCCCACTATATTAAGACCGGGATATATTACCAAAGAAATGCTGGAAAAGGTTCTTGGAACGGTGGAGGTTGATAAAGCCATTATTTCGGCAGACAGTGGACAGGCTCCCAAGGCGCCCGGCATGAAGTATCGTCATTATGCGCCAAAAGCAGAATTGACGATCATTGCAGGAAAAGAAAAGTCGGTGGTGGACCGGATCAATGAACTGGCAGAACTGGCTGGAAAATCCGGAAAAAAGGTAGGAATCATCGGAACCGATGAAACCATTGTAAGATATCAGGGTTTTTCTGTGAAAAGTGCAGGAAACCGGGAAAAGGAAGAAACCATTGCCAAAGAATTGTACCGGATTCTCAGAGAGTTTGACGATGAAGAGGTGGATGTGATCTATTCGGAGTCCTTTGAAGAGAGCGGAATCGGACAGGCTGTCATGAACCGCCTTCTGAAAGCAGCAGGACATCGTGTGGAACAACTGGATATCTAAACAACTGGAATATATAAATACTTGGAAATTCTGAGGATATCGGGTATACTTTATTACAGAAATGTGGTCGGAGGATTCTGACTGTAAAAATCTGCATGGGCAGTTGATAAAGGAGCAAGGAAAATGATAGCGATTGCATCGGATCATGGCGGATATGCCTTGAAGGAAAAAGTAAAAGCATTTTTAGAGAAAAAAGGGTTGGAGTATAAGGATTTTGGGTGTTATGATACTTCTTCCTGTGATTATCCTGATTTTGCAAAACCTGCAGCAAAAGCGGTGGCAGAAGGAGAATGTGAAAAAGGAATTCTCATTTGTACAACGGGTATTGGTGTTTCCATCTGTGCCAATAAAGTACCGGGTATACGTTGCGCGCTTTGCTCGGATACCGTTTCTGCAAGACTGACAAGAGAGCACAATAATGCAAACATGGTTGCAATTGGAGCAGGTGTTATTGGTGAATTCGTTGCACTGGAAATCATTGATATTTTCCTTTCTACTGAATTTTCAAATGACGCCCGTCACATCCGCAGAATAGAGAAACTTGAAAAATAATAAGGGACTTCAGGAGGAAAAGGGAATGGGTAAAACAGTTATCATGGATCATCCATTGATTCAGCACAAGATTGGTATGATCAGAAAAGTGGAAACAGGAACCAAGGATTTCAGACAAACGATTGGTGAGATTGCAATGTTGATCACCTATGAAGCGACCAGAAATCTGGCGTTGACAGATGTTGAAATCGAGACTCCGATTTGCAAAACCGTCGTAAAAGAATTAAAGGGTAAGAAGATGGCAATTGTACCTATCTTACGTGCAGGGCTTGGAATGGTTGATGGCGTTTTGGCTATGATTCCGGCAGCAAAGGTTGGTCATATTGGTTTATACAGAGATCCGGAGACACATGAACCGGTTGAGTATTATTGCAAATTACCTGCTGACTGTGAGGAAAGAGAAGTCTTTGTGGTGGATCCCATGCTGGCAACCGGAGGATCTTCTTCCGCTGCCATTCAGATGCTGAAGGACAGAGGTTGCAGAAAAATCCACTTTATGTGCATTATTGCAGCACCGGAAGGGGTTAAAAAAATGCAGGAAGAACATCCGGATGTGGACATCTATATTGGAGCACTGGATGAAAAATTAAATGAAAATGCTTACATCGTACCTGGCTTAGGTGATGCAGGTGACAGAATCTTCGGTACAAAATAGTTCATATGACATCTGCAGGTCTTATCCTGCAGATGTTTTTTGTAATGGCGACGAGGAAAATACTCGGCATGCCTGCATGCAAGAGTATTTGACGACCGCTGATCAGAGCGAGATACGCTTTGCGAATCTCGTCTCTGTAATGGCGACGAGGAAAATACTCGGCATGCTTGTCGAATAACGGGTGAGGTTGATGAGATGAAAAGAGAAGGATATATCAGCTGGGATGAGTATTTTATGGGGGTTTCCAAGCTGGCGGGGATGCGTTCAAAGGATCCCAATACTCAGGTTGGAGCTTGTATTGTCAGCGACCAGCACAAGATTTTATCCATGGGATATAATGGCTTTCCAAAAGGATGCTCTGATGAAGACTTTCCGTGGGAAAGAGAAGGGGATGAGCTTTCTACGAAATATGCCTACGTAACCCATAGTGAGCTCAATGCTATTTTAAATTTCCGTGGGGGTTCTCTGGAAGGAACCACTCTGTATGTATCCCTGTTCCCATGCAATGAATGTGCGAAAGCGATTATCCAGGCAGGAATAAAACGGGTCATTTATGCCAGCGATAAATATGCGGGAACGCCCTACAATATTGCATCGAAAAGAATGTTTGATGCTGCCGGTGTGGAATATGTGAAGTATCAGGCAACCGGTCGAAAGATAGAGCTGGATTTGTAAGGTTTATGCAAAATGAATTTGCGTATTTGAATCAGAACACGCTCTCGCTTCGTAAAAAACGTAGCAGTACTAAATTCGCAGCACCTTTTCGGTACTGCTCATTAAGTGCTGGCGTTTTTTAAGAGTTCTGATTCAAACAGCATAATTCATTTTGATGAAACGTTATAGGTGTGGAGAGTGTCTGAGATAACGGGATGAAAATTGGTGTGGAGAGGAGGCAGGACATGCGGTACATAAAAAGAATACTGAGTATGGCAGTTATTATGATAGTCACACTGACTGTGTCGTTGTCTGCATATGCCCTGACGACTCAGGAGAAGATCAATCAGAAAGAGCAGGAAAAGAAACAGACCCAGCAGAATCTGGAGGAAAAGCAGCAGGATATAAGTGGCATGCA
>CAMFGH010000123.1 GCA_945949875.1 uncultured bacterium | reverse complement strand
GGTGACAGACACCTTTTCCTTCGTAGAACTTGATTTCATTTTCTTTTGCAAATTCACGCATTTTCTTATGCGCTGCTGCTGTTTTTGGATTTTCTGCAGGAATATTGTGGTCAATAATAAAAACCAGCTTATCCTTATCAGCAATTCTTGGATTTTTCAATTTCGTGTTATACATATCGATGGTCAAATGTGTGGTGCCATCGTTACTCATCAAATAATCTACATTTACTGTATGGATATCTCCCGGCTTTACCTCCGGAACGCCAGCAGCTCTGGCAATGATTTTTTCACCTAATGTCATCCCCATATTAATTCTCCTCCCTGTTTAAAGAGGCAATCAGGCCTCCCTGATTCAAAATATTCTGCATGTATGGTGGCAGTTTGGTACATGTATAGGTAGTTCCATTTGCCACAATAGTACCCTCAGAAAGGTCCAGTTCTGCTTCCTGTCCGGCTTCTACTGCTTCATATAAATCTTTGCTGACCAAAACCGGAAGTCCGATATTGATGGCATTTCTATAAAAAATACGAGCAAAGGATTTTGCCACAACTGCTTTCACACCCAGTGCCTTTAGTACACTTGGTGCCTGCTCTCTGGATGAACCGCAGCCAAAGTTTTCACCGGCAACAATAATATCTCCGGCAACAACATCCTTTGCAAAGTTACCATCCAGGGATTCAAATGCATACCCTTTCATCTCATCGATGTTTGGCAGTAGCAGATACTGGGATGCAATAATCTGGTCCGTATCTACATCATTGTGAAACTTAAAAATCTTGCTCATGTGATCCTCCTCATTTTGTATCGGTACCCCTCTAATGTGCCTCACTTTTTTCTCGCAGTTTTTTCTTTCTGCCTGCGTAAATACCAAATTTCATATTACCATGTTTCTATGGAAATGACAAAGTAAATTCAGATGAAGTCTTTGTCACTTCAGATGAAGTCTTTATCTTTTTCAAATGAAGCCTTTATCTTTTTCAGGTTCAGACCTTCTGTTTTTCGCATCTACTGGTAATCGTCATTTTATATAATTCTTCTGTGGCCAGACGGGCTTTCGCCACATTACATTTTGTTTTTGGGAAACAATAGTACTGAACATCCGTATCCCCGATGGAAATCATATCCCCGATTTCATACCAGAAGTAATCTGCATACAGACTATAGCTTGCTGATGGTTTTAAAGAAAACTGCAGCTGTCCGTCGCATCCTGTCAAAGTAAAGCCATTATGATCATGGGTTAAATGTCCTTCTCCCACATCGTATATCTTTTTGGCATCCACCAGCATCAGAATTTTTACGTCGGTATCCAGTTTATAAGTCTGATTTAACAGCTCCTGTCGTACACATTCTCTCTGCCAGCGGTACCAATCTGTGACGAACCGGAATCTGCCGGTGTCTGTCGGCTCCTCTTCTCCTTGTAGTTTTTCCGTCATCCCGCTTGATTCGTACTCGATAGATGCATGCTTTGTGTCTTCCTTCATTCCGGCATGGTTTGGGCTTTCATTTTCGATTTTTCTGAGCATCCCGTACTCAGTTAATTCATGTATCGAGCCACAGTTTTTACATGTTATGGTAACTCCTTCTCCATGCATATGTTCTTCACTACCACAGTGGAAGCATTTATAAAGCACCCTGTGCAGACCATCTGCCCGAAATGGCTCATCCACACAAATCTTCTCTTCTGCCTGGGTCTTAAAATGATCATAGGTAAACTGTTTTGCCAGCATTTCATTGATTTCCTTTGCCGAAAGGGCTTCTATCTGCTCTTTGGATAACAAATATTCTACCTTGGCAGATACATCTACCTTTCTGATCTGAAGGGCATTGTACAAGGGATCCCGTAAAAATGCTCCTTTGGTCTTGATCATAACCACCGGGATTTTCAACATCTTAATACATTTTCCCAGGCTATGTGGCAGAGGTGTCTGAGTCCCGTCAAAGCTGTAACTGGCCTCCGGGTACATCAAAATGGAGCTTTGATAAGTCTTTATGACATAGTTCATATCTTTTACCAATCGCACATCGGTAATGAACTTTTTCGTAGGAATGCACCCAATCCAGCGCATCAGACCTTCCTTACCCACAAAGCCATCGTTAGTACAGACAATATGAAAGGGTCTTTTCTGCAGCAAATATGATGCAATTTCCAAATCCAGAAAGCTGGAATGATTCATCAAAAAAAGGGCCGGTTCCTTTGCCCCTAACTGTTCCATACCTTCCTGGGTATATTCGTAATTCACCTTTCGTAGTTCCGGTTCCGAAAGTGTTTTTAAAAGCCATCTTGCTACTTTAGACTGTCTGCATGGTTTTCGATAAGACCATGGCTTATAGGTCATCACTTCCTGATACGTTCTTTTCTCTACTGGTATTTTCATGTATTGTCTCTTTTCCTCTTTCGCTTATCTCTATTTTTTATTATTACTTTTGCTTATGATCTCTTTTGCTTATGATTCTTTTGCCTATTTTCCTATACTTATTTCCCTTTACTTCTTTGTTCCTTCTATCATGATTCTAAGCAGTAACCTATTTCTTTGCAATATGATATTCTTTCAAAAATACTTTCTTTTCAAAAAGCACTCTTCCCAAATGCAATGCTAATAAGTTAAGCAATTGACAAAGTAAAATCACCTCTGAATACCAAATTTTAAAATGGTAACAGAGGTGGTTTTTTATTACATATTTAATGCTTTCTTCATAGCATCCATATACATACGAATAGTCTTTTCAGTAGCACCTGTTTATAAGAACGCATCATAATATTTTTTTAGCATTTCATCTGTTGTTTGATATACATTTTCCCCCATAAAATAGTCTTTTAATTCTTCGATGCAAAACTCAAATTCTTGTTTTCTATGTTTATTTTTAGGGTCAGATATAGATAATTGCAAAAACTCAATAGCTTTTTCGCAAAACATTATCATTCTTTGCTGATTATCTTTATTCTTATATCTTATTGCCCTTCCCACTTCACTACCTATATTAGATATTTGTAAAGTAACCGGCATTTCATACCAAGTATTTATCGTTCTATTATCCATTCGTCAACAATCTCCTCAATAGTTTCTCTAACATTTGGGTCTGCAACATATCTGCCTACCCTCGGATACCCATCTTCCCGATTTCGTGGTGGATTTATCATTGAATCATATTCAATTTCTCCATCAAACCAAATGTTAAATCCATACAATTTGTTTTGAGCAGAACCGTTTTCATTCATTATTTATTTCAAGAACATTTATTCCATAAGAAACGAAGCCTTTAGTTAGTTGTTCAATAAACCGCTTTTATGTGAAAGACAATATAGTTGAGTTTTCAACTATACTGTCTTTCACTACAAAATGCACCCTGTGCTTCCACAAGGTGCATCTTTTTAATCTACTTTATCATTCACTTTCTATTTTTATAATTACAGAAGGCTTTCATACAATGCTGTAATTTCTTCTACACTGGTCTCTCTTGGGTTACCAGGTCTGCAGGCATCATCATAAGCAGACTGTGCCAGGAAAGGAATATCTTCTTTCTTTACGATATCTTTTAAGTCTGCCGGGATACCAACATCTTCAGAAAGCTTGCGAACTGCATCTACTGCTGCTTTTCTGTATTCTTCCTGAGACATATCATCTACCCCTGCAACACCCATAGCTCTTGCGATTTCGCGATATTTTTCGCCTGTACATGGAGCATTATATTCCATAACAGTTGGAAGAATGATTGCATTGGCAACACCATGTGGTGTGTCATACAGAGCACCCAGAGGATGCGCCATAGAGTGAACAATACCAAGTCCTACGTTGGAGAAGCCCATACCTGCAACATACTGTCCAAGTGCCATATCTTCTCTGCCCTTTGGTGTATTTGCTACTGCATCACGAAGACTTCTGGAGATGATTTCGATGGCTTTCAGGTGGAACATGTCAGAGAGTTCCCAGGCACCTGCTGTGATATAACCTTCGATAGCATGAGTTAAAGCATCCATACCTGTTGCAGCTGTTAAGCCTTTTGGCATGGAGGACATCATTTCCGGATCAACAAATGCTACAACCGGAATATCTTTTGGATCTACACATACCATCTTTCTGTTCTTTTCAGCATCTGTGATAACGTAGTTAATGGTAACTTCTGCAGCAGTACCGGCTGTGGTAGGAACTGCAAAAATCGGAACGGATTTATTTTTCGTAGGTGCAACACCTTCCAGGCTTCTGATGTCTGCAAATTCCGGGTTTGCGATAACGATACCAATGCCCTTTGCTGTGTCCATAGAAGAACCGCCACCGATAGCGATCAGATAATCAGCTTCTGCTTTTTTGAAAGCATCTACGCCAAGCTGAACATTTTCAATCGTTGGATTTGCTTTGATATTGGAATAAATATCATAAGCAAGCCCTGCTTTATCCAATACTTCTGTAACCTTTGCTGTTACCCCAAATTTAATCAGATCAGGGTCAGAACAGATCAAAGCTTTACTAAAGCCTCTTCCTAATGCTTCTGTTGCGATTTCCTGAATCGCACCTGCTCCATGATAGGATGTTTCGTTTAATACGAATCTGTTTGCCATAATATGTAACCTCCTAGAATCTTATGTTTTATGGAAAATGTCCCCATAAATTGTCTATTATTTTATCATATTTTGCCTATATTTTCTATAAGTTTTCAAAAAGTTCCCCAAAGAAATCTGTCTCTTCATCCTTTTGCAATTGAATATTTAAAAGATATGCCTTGATTTCCGTATCGGCCCAGTCATTTGCTTCCAAAAGAATCCGGGCCTGATCATTTTTTAATCCCCCAAGTGTATTCCAAAGCTTATAGTATCGAATATCATTTCCATATTCCCTGCCCCGGTCCTTTAAGAGATCCAGCATATATTTTTCCCTTTTTTCCACATAGTTTTGCAATAATCTCTGCGTTGTTTCATTCATCTCTGCATCATACAGGAGCCTTTGCAACGCAATTTCCAGCTTCTTGCATTTCACTTGGTTTACATAACGTTTCTTTTGTTCATCTAAGTCTTCCACATCAAACCAGCCGATAAAGGCAGGAACAAATCGGACTGCATCATCCTCTGCCAGATATTCACAGAGTACCTGATTGTATTTTTCAAGCCACTTTTTCTGTCCTTCTTCTGTTTGAAGCATTCGCAGGTTCATCAGTTCTTCGTTTTCGAAATTGCAGAACATGGTGGCCAGGAAATATTCCATTCCTTCATATAAGCTACATTTCCACGCTTTCGCTTCATCCGGACTTTCCTTATCTTTATCTCCATCCTCTCGGTGTTTCACTACAACATGTACCCGGGTAAGCTGCTCACACCCCATAAAAACCTGTTTTCCAAATGCTATAGTTTCAGCCGGCAGCGTGATTTCTTTTAGGTTTTTCATATGCGCAAAGGCCCAGTCTCCGATTTCCCGAACAGAATCAGGAAGCCATAGTTTTTCTACAGTCTTGCAGCTTAAAAACGCTTTCGCTCCTATGACATTCATAAAAAGTCCATCTACCTGCTCCGGTAAATGGACTTCTTTATCCGCTCCGCTATATTTTGTATAAGTGTAATATGTATCCTGTTTATTCATACTGTTGTTCCATTATTTGATTTCATATATAAAATTCATTTTTCTTCTCATATAACATTCCATAAAACTATTATAATTTCTTTTTCGCTATATTCTTATATACATTCTTTTTGAAATCATGCTTTGAATGGAAAAATTCCATTTCGGATTTTGTTAATATATTTTTATGTTCAATTGCTTCAACTG
>CAMFGH010000122.1 GCA_945949875.1 uncultured bacterium | reverse complement strand
TTTAGTATACACTAGAAAAGAATTATTACGTGAAAAATTTTAGGAGGAATATTTTATGATATCTGCAGGTGATTTCAGAAACGGTATAACGATTGAACTGGAAGGAAACGTATACCAGATTATCGAATTCCAGCATGTAAAACCAGGTAAAGGTGCTGCTTTCGTTAGAACCAAACTGAAAAACATTAAGAGTGGCGGTGTAGTTGAAAAAACTTTCAGACCTACTGAAAAATGCCCTCAGGCGCGTATTGATAGAAAAGAAATGCAGTATTTATATGAAGATGGCGATTTGTACTATTTCATGGATACAGAGAACTTCGAACAGACTATGTTAAATTCAGAAGAAATCGGTGACTCCATGAAGTTTGTAAAAGAAAACGAAATGGTTAAAATGTGTTCTCACAATGGCAGCGTATTTGCTGTTGAACCACCTTTATTCGTTGAACTTGAGATTACAGACACAGAGCCAGGTTTCAAAGGCGATACAGCTACCGGTGCTACAAAACCGGCTACTGTTGAAACAGGTGCTACCGTATACGTACCTCTGTTTGTAAACCAGGGTGATAAGATCAAAATCGATACACGTACAGGCGAATACCTTAGCCGTGTCTAATACTGATTAAAAAAGCCTAAGAGACAATAGAAGCACTGCTTCTATTGTCTTTTTCTATGTACAGGAAGTCAATTCAGAAAAGTAAAGTCCCGGAGAGAAGAATGAAAACAAAAAAATAGAATACCATATGGTATGAACGGAGGACTTTATGAAATATACACAATTTGTTGAAAAAATGCACCAGAGCATACAGGCATGTCTGAACAGAGAGCAGATCGTAAGTGTAGTTGAGGTTCCAAAGAATAATGGAATTGTTTTTACGGGCATATCCATCCGGAAAGAAAACGAAAACGTTTCACCTACGATTTATCTGGAAAGCTTTTACAGAGAGTATTGCAGAGGTGTATCTATAGAAGAATTGACAAAATCATTTTTAAATATTTATGAAGAGAAGAAACAGACAGAAATACCGGATGTATGTTTCTTTCATGACTATGATAAAGTAAAAACGAGGCTGGCAGTTAAACTGGTCAATAAGGCCAAAAACCAAAAGCTTTTGCAGGAGATGCCATACAAAGATTTCCTGGATCTGGCTATTGTTTTCTATTGCCAGATCGGTGAAACTGCGCTGGGTAATGCAACGGTAGCTATCCGGAATGAACACCTTGAAAAGTGGAAAGTGGATTCGGATACATTGCTTCGGGATGCACTGGAAAACACAAAAAGGATCCTGCCACCTCAGATTACAAAAATGGAAGAAATCATACAGGAATTTCTGGGAGATGAGTTTCATCATGATGATCTGGCAGATAGAAGAATGTGCGAGGAAGGCCATGTATTTCCCAGACTGGAAGGCGTTCCGACTTTTGAAATAACACCCATGATGGTACTTACCAATTCCAGGAAGTATCTTGGTGCAGTAGGCATGATATATGATGATGTTCTGGAAAATTTTGGAAAGGAATTGAAAGATGATTTTTATATTCTGCCAAGCTCCATACATGAAGTGATTCTGATACCACAATCCTTTATCTGGGATGAAAGAGAACTCAAAAACATGGTAAAAGAAGTAAATGAAACCCAGTTGGATCCGGAAGATATTCTGGCTGATTCCGTATATTATTATGATAGAGTCAGAAAAACGGTGATCCGTTGTATGTGACTTTTCCAGAAATTAACATAGTGATATCAGGAATATTAGGACCATTAATAAGGACGTTTTACTGGACATAACGGATCAAATATGGTATTATACCTTAGTGATGTAACAAATTTGTAATAATTAAAAGGGAAATTTGTTACTTTACCAATAATCAAAAAAAGAGAAATCCGGCCTTGAAAATTTTATTTTTAAGGCCGGTAAATGGGCACCCGTAGTCTAATGGATAGAACGAAGGCCTCCGACGCCTTTAATGCAGGTTCGATTCCTGTCGGGTGCATTTTGTTATGGCGACGAGGAAAATGCTCAGCGTGCTTGCACGAATGAGCATTTGACGACCGCTGATCAGAGCGAGATTTGCAAAGCGAATCTCGTCTCTGTTATGGTATTTTGCATAATAATGAGATATGAAAAGAGAAAGAAAGGTTTTTTATGTCTGATAAGAATAATAAGATCCACAAGCAGCAGGTGATGTGGATGGAACGATATGAGCAGGTAAAGGATTTTCTGGTAGAGCATAACAGGGGTGTCTGGCCTATAGTACTTGTTATATGTCTGGGGATAACGATGACAGCCGGAGTTGTTGCAAATAAAAACAAGGTAGAGCAGGTTGAAACCACACAAACCATAGGTGAGACAGAAACGGAAAGCGGGATTGATGTTCCGGATGTTGCTTTTGAAGAGAATGCACACCCGGAAATTAATGAGCTGATGACTACGTATTATAAAGCCATGGCAGAAGGGGATACAGAAACCATAGCATCGCTGGTGAAACCGGCATCTGATATTTTTTTGATTCAGATTGGAGAATATTCTAAATATGTAGAATCCTATCCGGCAGTAAATATTTATACCAAACCGGGGCCTATCGAAAACTCCTATATGGTATTTGCCTATACGGAAGTAAAAATGGCTGGCTATGATGGAAATGTTCCGGGACTTGTAACCTATTATGTATGTCAGGATACAGATGGAAGCTATTACATCAATATGGAAGAAGAGCTTTCAGAAGAAGTGGCTCAGTACATTCATACCATTGATCTTCAGGATGATGTAATCGACTTAAATAACAAAGTGTCTGTAGATTTTAAGAATCTTCTTGCGGAGGACGAGAAATTTGCCGCCTATTATGTAGATGTTGATAATCAGATTACAGCATCGGTTAGTGCAGCACTGGAAGCCTTAAACAGCAGTCAGCAGGAAGAGGAAACAGATGTGGAAACAGAAGAAACTGCATCGGAAGAAGTATCTGTTACCAAAATCGTAAAAGCAACGGATGTTGTTAATATGAGAAGTTCAGATAGTGAGATCGCTGATAAAGTTGGTAAAGCGCAGATTGGTGATACCTTCACTGTTTTGGAAGAGAGACCAAATGGCTGGACCAAGGTTGATAATAATGGAACGGAGGTATTTATCAAATCTGATTTCCTGGAAGTGGTCAGCGAAACATCAAACGAAGCTTCTGGTGATACTCCGGCAGAAAGCCAGGAAACACCGGCAGTTGCTGCAAACTCTTCTCTTGGTGCAGATGGAAAAGTAACCGCCAAGACAACGGTTAATGTACGTAAATCAGCCAGTGAAACAGCGGAAAAACTGGGCGTAATCTATCAGGGAGAAAAGCTGGAACTGGTTATGAACCAGGCAGATGGCTGGTGTAAAGTAAAATACAAAGGCCAGACCGGGTACGTAAAATCTGAATTTGTGGAATAAGATCAGGATTTTCTCCATGAAAAGATGAAAGTATGTTTTTTATAAAAAATAGAATAGTTTTCCTCACAGGGTTCATACTATAAGTGAGTAAGCCAGACTGCATGACAAGCCGGAAAAAGCTTGCCATGCAGTTCTTTTTATTTTCAGGGATTATGGACAGAGAGGAAAACATAATGAAAAAAGAAGACGTCAAATTATATCATCAGATACAGAAAAACACGCAAAAAGTTATGAATGCAATTGATACATTGACAGAAAAGATATACGACAAAAACCTGTCTGTGGAAGCATCCAGAGAATTTATGATGTTTGCAGATATACAGAATCGGGCATTAAAAGAATTGACCAATAATGAAGCAGAAGGTTATAGAACTTCCCAGGTACAGGAAGTACTGCAAAGGAGCGGATTACAGGTAAGCAGTCTGCTGGACAGCAGTACCACTCATGTGGCGGATATGCTGATTCAGGAGAACAGTAAAGGGGTTACTGAATTGTGCCGATCCATGAAACAAAATGAGAATGCCAGCAGGCAGTGCAGAGAACTGGCAGAGGAACTGGAGGGCTTTGAAGAGAAAAACATGGAACGGTTGAAAAAATATTTATAAAGAATATTGGAAAACATGGATAAGAAAGACAAAAATAGAGCATGAATCACTTTGGGACGTTAAAGTGGTAAATTTGTACAAAAGAACAGTGAAAATGGTCTGATTTTTTGGAATAACAATATTGTATACATGTATTATTGTACAAAGTTCATAAAAATGATCCTAAAATTTTTACATGGTGAAAAATAAAAATTTCTTGTGTCACATTTCTTCAGGTAATATAATAATTCCAGACAAAGAAGTCTACAGAAGCAAAGGACTTTTGTCCTTTGCTTTTCTTATGTGTTTTTTGTGGAAGGAAAGGCATGTGAGTCATTTTTTGTATATACTAAATTAAAGGAGGACATTACAGTGTCATATGTTGATGAGATCTACGCAAAAATCGTAGAGAAAAACCCAGCTCAGCCAGAGTTCCATCAGGCTGTTAAAGAAGTACTTGAATCTTTAAGAGTTGTGATTGAAGCAAATGAAGAAGAGTACAAAAAAGAAGCTTTATTAGAGAGATTAACTACACCGGAAAGAGTCATTCTGTTCCGTGTTCCATGGGTAGATGACAATGGCCAGGTTCAGGTAAACAATGGTTTCCGTGTACAGTTCAATAGCGCAATCGGACCTTACAAGGGAGGTCTTCGTTTCCATCCATCTGTAAACCTTGGTATTATCAAATTCCTCGGTTTTGAACAGATTTTCAAAAACTCCTTAACCGGTCTGCCAATCGGTGGTGGTAAAGGTGGTTCTGACTTTGATCCAAAAGGAAAATCAGACAGAGAAGTTATGGCATTCTGCCAGAGCTTTATGACAGAGCTTTGCAGACATATCGGTGCTGATACAGACGTTCCTGCCGGTGATATCGGTGTAGGCGGACGTGAAATCGGTTATATGTATGGCCAGTACAAGAGAATCAAAAACATCTATGAAGGTGTGTTAACAGGTAAAGGTCTTACTTATGGCGGATCTCTTGCAAGAACAGAAGCTACTGGTTACGGCCTGTTATACTTGACAGAAGAAATGCTGAAATGCAACGGTAAAGACATCGCTGGTAAAACAATTGCTGTTTCCGGTGCTGGTAACGTAGCTATTTACGCTATCCAGAAAGCTCAGCAGCTTGGTGCAAATCCTGTTACATGTTCTGATTCTACAGGCTGGATTTATGATCCGGAAGGAATCGATGTAGCACTTCTGAAAGAAGTAAAAGAAGTAAAACGTGCCCGTCTTACAGAATATGCTGCGGCAAGACCATCTGCTCAGTATCATGACAAGAAAGCAGAAGGCACAAATCAGTGGTCTGTAAAATGTGATATCGCTCTTCCTTGTGCAACACAGAATGAGCTGAATCTGGATGATGCAAAAGCACTGGTTGCAAATGGCTGCTTCGCAGTAGCAGAAGGTGCTAATATGCCTACTACATTAGAAGCTACACAGTATCTGCAGGAAAGCGGCGTACTGTTCTGCCCTGGTAAAGCTTCTAACGCAGGTGGTGTTGCTACATCCGCTCTGGAAATGAGCCAGAACTCCGAAAGACTGTCCTGGACATTTGAAGAAGTTGACAGCAAGCTGAAAAATATCATGGTTAACATCTTCCATAACTTAGACGATGCTGCTAAGAAATATGGCAAAGATGGCGACTATGTTGCAGGCGCTAACATAGCAGGCTTCCTGAAGGTAGCTGATGCTATGTTAGCTCAGGGTGTTTGCTAATTAAGAATTTCTAAGATAAAGATTATATTGAGAAGTCCTGTAAACCCAGTGTTTATGGGACTTTTCTTTATGTATTGATAAGACA
>CAMFGH010000121.1 GCA_945949875.1 uncultured bacterium | reverse complement strand
GACTTTGGTGTTCTCTTAAATTTTTTATTATCCGAGGAAAAAGTTACGCTAGCTTTCACATATTTTTTCTCAGGAGATTTATAGCATTTCAAAGCTTCTAATGATATAATGGCGCAAAGGAAAAACAAGCGACTGCGAAGCAGGCATTTGTTTTTCCTGAGCCATTAACGAGCAAACAGTCTGCGAAGGCAGACGTAAGAGCACGAAGTGCGAGTTTGCGAGTATATATAAGCGCGATAGTAAATTTGTACACACAGAGAAGGGAGAAATGAATGAGAGAATTCATTTTAGCAACAGAAAGCAACAATGACATGTCGGAAGAATTTCTGAAAGAGCATAATATTCTGGTAATCCCGCATTATTATACCGTAGAAGAGGAAATGTACGGGGATGGAAAGGAACTGTCCAACCATGAATTTTATGAGGAAATGCGTTCCGGGAAAAAGGCCGGAACCATGGCATCCAATCCGGCTGTGATTTTAGAGAAGTTTACGGAAGTAGCAGAGGCTGGAAAAGATATTCTGTTTATCAGCTTTTCCTCCGAATTAAGTGGTGGTTACAACAATATTTGTGTAGGTGCCAAAAGTGTTATGGAAGAACATCCTGAGATGCAGATCAGAGTAGTGGATACTCTTTCGGCTTCCCTGTGCGAGGGAATCCTTTTGCAGAAGGCGGCTCAGCTCAGAAGCGAGGGAAAAAGCCTGAGTGAGACAGCGGATGAAATGGAGAAGATGGTACCGAATTTAGCGATTCAATTTACGGTTGAGAATCTGGATTATCTGTTCCGTGGTGGCAGACTCAGCAAGACTTCTGCGGTGCTGGGAAATATGATGAATTTGAAGCCGGTTCTTTATGTGACAGATGAAGGAAAGCTGGTGGCTTTGTCCAAAGTGCGCGGACGTAAAAAATCCATTTCGACTTTGGTGGATAATATGGAAGAAAGAATCGGAAGTTATAAAGATAAGCAGGTGTTTATTGGGATTCTGCACGGAGACTGCGAAGAGGATGCCATGTATTTGAGAGATCTGGTGAAGGAACGTTTTGGATATGAAAACGAGAGCTTTTTGATCAGACCGATCGGCCCCAGCATTGGCGCGCATTCAGGCCCGGGAACGCTGGGAATTGCATTTCTGGCAGACAAGAGATAAAAGGCATCCTATATTTTCTCATCTATAACGCTGGAAAGGGAGTCAGAAAGGGTTGATGCTTTTTCTGACTCTTTTTTTGGTGCTTTTTCTGAATCTTTTTCTGCTTCTTTTTCTTTATAGTATGCCTTTAACAGTTTGCCATAGCTTCCGTTTTTGATGGCCGCATAATCAGAAAGCGTCGAACTACCGGTTCCGCTTCCAAGCATAGTCTTGGTAAGGGAACTCATGTCAGAACTGCCAAGGAGCGAAGTTCCCTCTGAATTTCCGGTTAAAATAGTATTCGAAAGACTGGCCATATCAGTGGCTTTAGCAGTGCTGTTTGTGATGACACTGGTGTAGTCTGGTTTGATTTGGTTTAGTTTGACAGATAGGGACATAGAGCACCTCGTTTCACCTGAAAATCTTATTTTTATTAATCATTTATATTATCGACTGTTTTCCGAAAAAAATAAAGAGAAAAAATGAAATGAAAAATGAAGAAAAATGAAGAAAATGCCGAAGAGAATAATGAAAAGAAAAATAAAGTGGAAATTACTTTTTGTAGACTAACCATAATCCGACGTTGTATAATATTAAATAAATGTGCATAAAAAAGTAGAATGCTGTCGAGGTATTTATGGTCGATTTAAGCCATCTTAAGGAACAATTTAATACCTATCAGGAAAAAGAAATCGTAGCAGGGCAGAACCAGGGACTGGATGTATCTTATTATGCAGATCCGGCGTTCCTGCCGATTCAGATGATGCAGATTCGTATCGGGCTTGAGCAGGGATTGCCGGTAGGTGTTTACGCAAACCCAAAATTTGACTGGTATCAGATGGAAGAAATACGGGAAGGTCTGCGCCAGAAAGTAGATGTTTCTGTCTATGCGAATCCGGATATACCTTATGAGAAAATGAGACAGCTCCGTAAGGGATTATTGGAAGGCGTTAATTTATATAACTATGTCAGATTTCCTGCAGGTGTCATCAAACAGATTCGAAAGGCCAAAAAGGCCAATATTGATATCCAGAGATATATTGATGAAGGATATGATGAAGAACAACTGGAACAGATTCGAATGGCACTTACCAATGGAATTCGTATTGATCCATATATATCAAAAGAATTAAGGGGTATCGCTATTTTTGAGATTCGCCTGGGGCTGGAAAAGGGTCTGGATGTGGAGGTCTATGCCAATATAGATTATGATTGGCGTCAGATGCGTGAAATTCGTCTGGGAATGGAAAGCCGAATTCAATATACCAAATATGCCAATCCGATGTATTCTTTTGGGCAGATGCGTGAAATTCGTTTGGGATTGGAAAACGGACTGGATGTGAGCTATTACTGCAGTCTGATGTATCCTTCGGCTATGATGCATAAGAGGCGGCTTAAACTTCTGGAGGAGGAAACCTATACTCCTCAAAAGGTTGACAGTGAACGAACGAAGACCGATGATTTCCAGCTATCCATTTCGGATACGGGAATGGAAGCCTTTCTAAAGATCGATATAAGTGAGAAGCTGGTCAGCAGAGAGGAAATTGAAAGAAGACTGAGAGAAAATGGCGTGGTTGCCGGTTTTATAGAAGAAAATATATCCGGTCTGGCACATGGACAATATAATGGAGTTTCTGTTCAGGTCGCTAAGGGCGAAGTTCCTCACATGGGGAAGGATGGCTGGTATGAATACTTTTTCCGGACCAATGTGGAGAAACGCCCAAGAATACTGGAAAACGGCGATGCAGATTACCAGAATGTGGAATGGGTTGAAACGGTAAAAGAGGGGCAGAAGCTGGCATTTTATCATCCAGCAGAACCGGGCACGGATGGATATACCGTTACCGGAAAAGCATTGCGTGGAAAGCTGGGAAGACAGCAGCCACTTTTAAATGGCAAAGGATTCATTCTGGATAAAGATAAAAGAACCTATTATGCTGCTTTCGATGGCATGATCACAATTGACAATTTCCAGATGGTGGTTTCCAGAAAAATGGTTTTGGAAGAAGTAACCATGGCTACCGGCAATCTTAGTTTTGACGGAAGTATACATATTTTAGGCAAAGTGGGAAATGGCACCACCATCACTGCAACGGATGATATTATCATTGATGGCTTTGTTGGTTCGGCGAAGATCGAGTGTGGTGGAAAAGTGATCATGAAGCAGGGAATCAACGCCGGCGGAAACGGATATGTAAAAGGTAAGAAAGGTGTGATCAGCCGATTCTTTGAAACCACAGAGGTTTATTCAGAGGGAGACGTACAGACCAATTACAGCCTGAACAGTAAAATTTATACCGAAGGCCAGATTATTATCATTGATACGCTGGCAGGCGGCTCTGCTTATGCAGAAAAAGGCTTCAAATCTTTTGATGTGGGTAATAAGGCCGGAATCCTTACCAATCTGGTACTGGGAACCAATCCTACGTTGTTTAGTGAAAGGCGTAAACTGGAAAGAAAGATTGGGGAATCGGAGCAGGAACTGATCAGCTTAAAAGAAAGTTATAAAGAATTTAAGCTGAAATATCCACCGGAAGTACGCAATGGGATGGAGATGTTTTTGAAAGTAGAAGATGCCATTTTTATGCTTACCAGAAAACTGGAAGAGATGTATGGCAGGAAGCGGATTCTGGATAAAAACCTTTCCAAAATAAATGATGCTAAGATGGAGATCAAAGGGACTGCATATGAGGGAGTTGTAGTAGAAATCGCCGGAAATGTATGGCGCGCAAGGAATCAGTATAACATTGTGCTGAGACGAATCGGAAGTAATATGGAAGTATACACCAATACTTGATACGGTACGGGGGAAAACGGAACATGCGAAACAAGATACTGATCGTAGATGATTCAAAATTTAACAGAAGAATGCTGCGGGATGAGTTTGAAGCGGATTATGAAATTGTGGAAGCAGAAAACGGTCTGGAAGCGTTATCTTATATGGAAAAGAATCTTGAGGATATTTGTGCAGTGCTTCTGGATATTGTAATGCCGGAGATGGATGGTATTCAGCTGCTGAAAAAAATGAATGAAAAAAATTATATGAATACTTTTCCGGTTATTGTGATTACCAGTGAACATCCAATCGGAGTAGTAGAGGAATGCTTTGACTATGGTATTTCTGATTTTATCCGTAAGCCCATCAATCCGGTTATGATTCGTCGAAGGGTTATTAAGCTGATTAATCTTTTTGTACAAAAGAATGAATTCAAAGCAAGAGTAGAACAGCAGACAAAAACCGTAAGAAATCAGTATGCATTATTACAGAAGCAGGCGGAAAAACTGCGGAAAAGCAATGAAAGTATTATTGATGCGTTAGGTACTATTGTAGAATATCGAAATTTGGAGGATAACCATCACATCAAACGTGTTAAGCAGTTTGTGCGTATTTTGGCAGAGGAACTGGCAAAAGAATATCCGGAGTATGAACTGGACAAAGAAAAAATTGATATCATTGTGGCCACCAGTGCACTTCATGATCTGGGGAAAATCTCCATACCGGACGCTATTTTATTAAAGCCCGGTAAGCTTACGGATATGGAGTTTGATTATGTCAAATCCCATACCATCAGAGGTGCAGAGGCATTGGAAAATGTAGATGATTTATGGGATGAAGAGTATAGGAAATACGCCAGGGACATCTGTATGTACCACCATGAAAAATGGGATGGTTCCGGCTATCCGGAAAAGCTGAAAGAAGATGAGATCCCCATTGCGGCTCAGATTGTATCGGTTGCAGATTGTTATGATGCACTTGTGACAGAGAAAGAATATAAAAAGGCATTTTCTGTTGACTTAGCGTTCCAGATGATTATTCGTGGAGATTGCGGCATGTTCAATCCGAAACTCATGGAGTGTTTTCGTGATGTGAGACGCGATTTTGAAGAAGTGTTCCAGAAGATGAATGATGATTGAAAAATCAATCCGGAAAATGAATCTCCAATATATCCTCAAACGAAATACGGGTATTTACAATCTGCAGAATCCGGCTGGTTTCCTCAATGCGGGCAACCATGCCGGTTGTTTTAATATATTCCCCTTTATGATAATGAATAACAGTTGCTATTTTACCGATTTCCAGCAGATGCATCTGCCGGTCTAATTCTTCTTCCCGTTCCGGGGAAAGTTCTATTTTCTCTACTGTGATTTTTTCTCGTGCTGCCAGTGCTTCAGGAAGACCTTTCAGTGCAGCAAAAGGCATAAACTGTTTGGCTCTTTCTGAGACCGGCATTTTATTTCCTGGTTTCGTTGCCACTTCGATGTCCTCCAATCTGCGTATTTCGTTCTCTGGTGGTAGCATATTCTTCCAGGTTCATGCCTTTTAAAATGGCATTTTTCCCGAACTTCTTTTTGATATCAATCATGCATTCCTGCATTTTCCGATTTCGTTCCAGTTCTTCAGCGTCTGCAAAAAAACTGTATTGATGGTATTCTTCCGGAATCACATTGTTACAGGTGATGCTTACTCGCTTGATAGGAATATGAGGGTTCACAATATCATGGTACAGCCTGCAAACAGCAGGAATCAATTGGATATCTGCATTGGTATCCTCATTTAGGCTAATGGTTCCGTGAGCAGGAGATGCACCCATCCGGTTGTCATAGCCGATATGCAGAGTGACAGAATGGGTGACCAGCTTTTTTTCTACCATTTCCAGACACATCAGATCCATCATCTCTTTTACAATCAGTTCGCCCGGACCAAACTCATAAGAACAGGCCAGTACCTGGCCACTGGAAATGCAGTTGCTGCGGGAGCGATAGGCCTTAATATCTGCAATGGTAGTAGGTTCTTTCCCCCAGGCATGATCGATCAGAAG
>CAMFGH010000120.1 GCA_945949875.1 uncultured bacterium | reverse complement strand
TTCTGCAGAAATATAAAGAATTACAGGACATTATTGCGATTCTTGGTATGGATGAACTTTCCGAAACAGATAAACTGGTTGTTTCCAGAGCCAGAAAGGTTCAGAGATTTTTATCTCAGCCATTCTTTGTTGCTGGACAGTTCACCGGTCTGGAAGGAAAATATGTTCCGATTGCTGAGACCATCCGTGGATTCAGTGAAATCCTGGAAGGCAAGCATGACGATATCCCTGAAAGCTATTTCCTGAACAAGGGATCCATTGATGATGTAGTAGCCGCATACAATAACAAATAAGATATTTGATGTATAGAATGGAGTTTATGCATGGCAGAAGATTTTACATTAAAGATCATTACACCAGACAGGATTTTCTATGAAGGTACTGTTCAAATGGTAGAATTTAATACTACGGAAGGTGAGATCGGTGTTTTAAAAGGTCATATTCCTATGACAGTCATCGTAAAACCTGGCGTGCTGACTATCACCACAGATCAGGGAGAAAAACTGGCCGCACTACATGCCGGCTTTGCCGAAATCCTTCAGGAGCAGGTGACAATCCTTGCGGAAATCATCGAATGGCCCAGGGAAATTGATAAGGAACGTGCTGAAGAAGCAAAAGAACGTGCGGAAGAAAGACTTCGTTCCAAATCACCTGAGACAGATATCGCCAGAGCAGAAACCGCTCTTTTGAGAGCAATGGCCAGAATTCAGGTTATGAAATAGGGACCTGACCAAAATATTTCACAAATGATACCTCTGTTGCATATAGTAAGATAAAGCAACAGAGGTGTTTTTATGTCGGAGCAGAAAATATTGCCTTTTTATATGACGTATCCCTTACCGGTATATGTGAGAGAAGAAGATACCATTTTAAAAGATTTGGAATATCTGCAGCAGTTATACCCTGCAGATGCAAAGAAATACCAGAAAAAAATAGTATCTGTACTGAACAAAATAGATTATGAGAGCAGCATGATTTATGATGAGTATCCCTGCAGATGGCAGCTGTACCGTCTGGCGGAAAGTGTAATCACTATTTTAAAGCAGGAAGCAAAAGAAGCAGGAGAGGAAATTCCGGGTGAAAAATGGGCCTGGATAGAGGATATGGTGCAGATTCTATTGTATTTTGAAATCTGCAAGCGAAGACACAACCGTGAGAAACGTGGAAAACAGTTGAGGTTTTAGCAAAATATAGTTAAGATATATCTTAGATAAAGATGCTTCTCAGAGAGCTCAAGGTCCACGCCCTCCGAGAAGCAAAAGTATATATAGGCAGGAGACCAATTGCATCAATGGAGCTGGATAAAATTTTAGAAGAACAGATTGGAGAAGAACTATACCAGATCGTGCTCAGCAACCCGAAAAATCCGGACAAGCTGGCAAAGGTGAAAATCAGACCGGTTATGCTGCAGGAGCGGCTGTATTACCAGAAAACATCCTATATCGGGACAAAAGTGTTTCATGAAAATCTGGAAAAACAGCAGATTATAAAAGAAATTCTGCTTTTTTTGCAGCAGAATTTTAAACAAATGACTTTGGAAAGCATCCATACAAGTGTAACAGTTCTGGTCAGCAAAAAGGGAAAGATGACCATCAAAAAATCGGACAAGAAGCCCCAGACAGAGCTGGCTGGCAAACCGGTGCTTTCCCATAACAGGAAAAAAAGCTATCTCCTGGAAGAAGGCACGCCGGTTCCTTTTCTGATCGATCTGGGTGTGCAGACCCGAGAAGGAAAGATCATACATGCAAAATACGATAAATTCCGGCAGATTAACCGTTTTCTGGAAATCGTTGATGATATTTTACCGGCCTTATCCAAAGATCGAACTGTCAGAATCATCGATTTTGGATGTGGAAAGTCTTATCTGACCTTTGCAGCTTATTATTATCTTCATGAGAAGAAGGGATACGATCTGCAGGTAACAGGACTGGACCTGAAAGAAGATGTGATTGAAAAATGTAATCATTTGCGGGATAAATATGGTTATCATGGGTTACATTTTGAAAAGGGGAATATAAAAGATTATACCGGAGCAGACCAGGTAGATGTGGTCATCACCCTGCATGCCTGTGATACAGCCACGGATTATGCCCTGGAAAAGGCAGTGAAATGGGGCGCAGACGTGATTCTTTCCGTACCCTGCTGCCAGCATGAACTGAACAGGCAGATAGCATGTGAAGCTTTAGGGCCGGTACTGAAATATGGCATTATAAAGGAAAGAATGTCAGCACTGATAACCGATGCTCTTCGTGCGGAAAAGCTGGAGGCTTATGGATACGAAACCCAGATTCTGGAATTTATTGATATGGAGCATACGCCTAAAAATCTGATGATTCGTGGTATTAAGAAGCAGATTTGCGAAGAGGATAAAAAGAAAAAGGAAAAAGAGCTTTTGCAGATAGATGAATTTTTACATGTTCATCCTACCCTGCAGAAATTGATATAAAAGGAAACGGGTAATGAAATGAAATTATCGGTCTTAAAAGGCATATTTTTTGGAGTGGTGCTGTTTGTGGCACTGTTTCTGTTTGAAACATTTATGAATCAGGGAAATACCGATATGACAGCAGAAATGCCGCCGGCAACCTATCCCCTTGTCTATATGAAGGTTTCCGGGCAGACAGTGAACTGTCTCCATGGATATCAGTCTGAAATGGATGAAGCGTACATGCGTGATACGATCACTCCGCTGGAAGAGGGGAGAAACCTGGGAATAGAGATACAGAAATACGGTGCAGATATCCGGGGTGTTTCCTATGAAGTAAGAAGCAGTGACGGAACCAGGCTGATCGAAAACACGCAGCTGACAGATTTTTCAGAATCCAATGACAGAATCGTTGCATATTTCACTATCAAAGATCTGATTCAGCAGGGGCTGGAGTATAATCTATGTATTCAGGTGGAATTGTTTTCGGGGCAGAAAATAAATTATTATACCCGGATCATGTATGTAGAGGATTATCATGTAGAGGAAAAGATAAACTTTGTCAGAAAGTTCCACCAGGATACCTTTGACAAAGAAAATGCATCCGAAAATCTTGCACTCTATCTGGAGCCGGATTCCACGGGAGATAACAGTACCTTCCAAAAGGTCAATATACACAGCAGCTTGAGCCAGGTTACCTGGGGAGATTTAAAGGTAAAGAAAGAGACAGAGGCGGTTGTTAACATTAAGGAGATGATGCAGCAGACAGCTTCTTTCCATCTGCATTACAGAGTATCCATTCAGGATAATGGAGATAAAAGCCAATATCTGGTAGATGAGTATTACCGGATCCGCTATACCACTGACAGAATTTATCTGCTGGATTTTGACAGGGAAATGACCCAGATCTTTGATGAGACAGCGGAGGTATATAATGCAGACACCATTTTTCTGGGGATTCAGGACCCGGATTGCATTCAGCTGGTGGAATGTGATGGTGGTGAAATTGTTGCCTTTGTAACCGGAAACAGATTATTTTCTTACCATGCAGCAGACAATAAGCTGGCTCTTTTGTTCAGTTTTTATGAGAATGGAGATTTGGATGAGAGAACACTTTATGACCATCATAAAATAAAGATCCTGAATGTGGATGAGACGGGAAATGTGCAGTTCGTTGTATATGGATATATGAACAGAGGGCGGCATGAGGGAGAGACCGGTGTGCAGGTCAACCGCTTCAACAGCAGTCAGAATGTGCTGGAAGAACTGACTTATATTCCCTATGAGAAATCACCGGATCTTTTGATACAGGAAGTGGATAAACTGTCTGTTGCCGGTAATCAGGATAAGTACTATATGATCATTGACAATACAGCCTATGAGCTTGATTTAGAAAGAAAAACCAGTAATGTGATGGTGGATAATCTGCAGGAAAGCAGTTTTAAGGTTTCAGATGAAGCAAAAATGTTTGTGTGGGCGGATTGTGAAGAAGAGTACCGGGCAGAAAAACTGGTGCTGAAAAATCTGCTTACCGGCCGGGAAAGTGAGATAGAAGCGGGGCCGGGAGAGTATCTGCTTCCGCTTGGATTTATGGAGGATGACCTGATCTATGGTATTGCCGATAAAGAGGATGTTACAAAAGATCTGGCGGGAAGAATCTTTTTCCCGATGCATACGATTCGTATACAGGATGGAGGGGATAATGTTTTAAAAGAATATCATGTACCGGATATCTATGTAACAGACTGTCTGGTGAAAGAAAATCAGATCACTCTGAAGCGTGTGAAATGGGATGAAGAGACAGGTACTTATCAGGAAACCGATGACGATCAGATTATGAACAGCAAAGAAGAAACAGAGGGCAAAAACCGCATCGAAAGTATGGTCATTGAAACTCTGGAAACGGTAGTACAGGTACGTGTAAAAGACGATATTGATGTGGAAAAACTGCAGCTTTTAACGCCAAAGGAAGTATTGTTTGAGGGAGAAAATAAGATAAGCTTACCAAAACCGGAGAAGGAACTGCAGTACTATTATGTATATACGGCAAAGGGACTTGCAGGAGTATATACAAAGGCATCAGAAGCTGTGCAGCAGGCTTATCAGTCTGCCGGTGTTGTGATGAATGATACAGGCTCATGTGTCTGGTTCAAAGGAAACCGGGTGACCAGAAACCAGATCATGAAGATTACCGGGGAAGCCGAAACGGAAAACACAGGCCAGCTGGCAGTCTGCTTAAATACCATACTGGATTATGAGGGTGTAAACCGTAATGCACAGTATATGCTGGACAGCGGAAAAACAACTATTGAGATCCTGCAGGAGAATATTCCGGATATACAGGTCCTTGACCTGACAGGATGCAATCTGGATTCTATTTTATACTATGTCAATCAGGACATACCGGTACTGGTTACACTGCAGGATGGAAGTGCAATGCTGGTGATCGGCTTTAATGAGCTAAATATCGTTGTGATGGATCCATCTGATGGAACTGTTTATAAAATCGGTATGAATGATGCCACAGAAATGTTTGAAGAAAACGGGAATCGGTTTATTACCTATATGAGAATCCGTCAGTAAGTTCCCGGAAACGGTTTTCGGAGAAAGGTAATAAAAAAGAAAGAATATAACAGACAGCGACATGGTGAAAGAAAAAGCCGGAGAAACAGGAACGGAGGAAACGTAAGATGAAAACTTTTGCAGATAAGTATACTTTATTAAACGGAATGACCATTCCGGGCATGGGATTCGGGACCTATAATCCAAAAGGCGGAGACAGTGTGGAGATGGTGAGGACAGCAATTCGTGCCGGATATCGCTATTTTGATACAGCTTCTCTTTATGAAACGGAACGGGCACTGGGACAGGCAGTCAAAGAGAGTGGAATTCCCCGTGAAGATTTTTTTCTGGTATCGAAGGTGTGGATCGATGAGATGGGCTATGAGGAAACCAGGGTGGCTCTTCACAGAACCCTTGAAAGACTTCAGACAGACTATCTGGATCTGTATCTGATCCACTGGCCCAGACGGATCGAAGGAGATACCGATTGGAAACAAATCGACTTAGATACCTGGCGTGCCATGGAGGAAATGAAAAAGGAAGGACTGATCCGGGGGCTGGGTCTGAGCAATTTCCTGCCGCACCATCTGGATAATATTCTGGAAAATGGGACGGAGAAGCCTTTGGTAGACCAGTTGGAAATCCATCCGGGATATTCTCAGGAAGCAGCAGTAAGCTATTGTAAATCCAAAGGAATTGTTGTACAGGCATGGAGTCCTCTGGGCAGAAGCCGCATTTTGGAAAATGAATTCTTCCAGGCACTGGCCAAAAAATATAACAAGAGCGCTGCTCAGATCTGTTTAAGATTTTTAATTCAAAAGGATATTATCCCATTGGTGAAGTCTGCGAATTTTGAAAGAATGAAAGAAAACCAGAATATATTTGATTTTGAAATCAGCAGAGAAGATATGCAAATGCTGGAATGTATGCCTCAGGATACCTGGCTTGGGGAACATCCGGATTTTCATATTCCGAAAAAGACCTGCAATTTGAATCAGTAGATCATAGATAATATTAGATAAAACGGAGACGGCGGGATTCGAACCCGCGTGCCGGTTGCCCGGCTAACTGATTTCGAGTCAGCCCCGTTATGACCACTTCGATACGTCTCCAA
>CAMFGH010000119.1 GCA_945949875.1 uncultured bacterium | reverse complement strand
ATACAAAACGTAAATCATGGGCATTCGCTGTCCATTTAAACATCTTTTCCATGGAAAGTTTTGTTTCTCCATAACAGTTTGTTGGAACCGTGCGGTCTGTTTCAAGAATCGGAATCCGTTCCGGTTCTCCGTATGTGGCTGCTGTTGATGAAAATACAATCTTGTTGATGCCATGTGCAACCATACTTTCCAGCAATACTTCTGTTCCGCACAGGTTGTTATTGTAATATTTGAGCGGATTTACCATACTCTCACCGACCTGCGAATTGGCAGCAAAGTGAATCACTCCATCAATATCTTCTTTTTCAAATACAGAATCAATAAATGCCCTGTCCCGGATATCTCCCTGATAAAATTTTGCATCCGGGTGCACAGCCTTACGAAATCCTGTTTCCAGGTTATCTACTACTACTACATTTTCCCCTGCCTCGATCAGCTCATACACAGTATGAGAACCAATGTAACCAGCTCCACCTAATACTAAAATGCTACTCATAGATCATTTCTCCTTTTCTTTGTTTTCGTGATTATAATACTTTTATGCCACCATACTTACGGATCTTTAATACTTCACAGGAACCTTTTCCAAAGATTGTATCCATCTCCTTCTGGTAATCCGGAACTAAATAATTTGGAACAAATGCCTGTATGGTTCCTGCAAATCCTCCTCCATGAACTCTACATACACCTTTTTCTCCGAATATCACATCACTCAGTGCCAATGCAATAGACACGTTCTGATGTTGTACATCATGGCAAGTATAGACGTTCTGAAGATATTTAAAAGAAGAATCTCCGGATTCTTTCACATTCGCCAGGAATTTTGGAAAATTATCCTTTCTTAATGCATCTACTTCCTTTTTGACACGTTCATTTTCACATACAAAATGCAATGCCCGAAGTGCTGCACGATCTCCTGCCAGCTCACGTATCAAAGTAATATGGTTCAAAATCTCTTCTTTTGGCACTTCGCCAAGGAACTCTTTTCCAAAGCACTTAGCAGCCTGTTTCATTTCCTGTGGTATTGCCGCATAATCCGGCGTCAGGTCTGCATGTGACCCTTTTGTGTCTGTAATACATAAGCTATACCCATAAGCGTTCATATCAAAGTCAACCTGTTCCACAATCGGATTTTCCGGATCCGCAAAGTCAATATGCACCAGACTTCCTACTGAACACGCCATCTGGTCCATTAAGCCGCATGGTTTCCCGAAATATATATTTTCTGCATACTGACCAATCTTAGCAATTTCAATCGGAGTAACTTCACCATCATTGTACATATAGGATAGAATCGTCCCGATCAGTGTTTCAAAAGCAGCTGAGGAGGAAAGACCTGCACCAATCAGCACTTCACTGGTCACATATGCCTGAAATCCTCCGATCAGATGACCATTCATTTTCATCTTGGCAAGCACACCACGAATCAGAGCATTCGTGCTTCCTTCTTCTTCAATCTTTTTCTCTAGGTCATCTAGCCGAATCGTAATCAGGTTACTGTAACCATCCGACATCACTTTCACGAATGGTTCTTCCAGTTTTTTTACAACTGCGATTGCATCATTGTTAATGGACGCCGCCAGCACTTCCCCATGCTGGTGATCCGTATGGTTTCCGCCTATCTCACTTCTGCCCGGTGCACTGAATATTTCTATCTCGCCTTCACCAAAATATGCCCTGTAGCTGTCGATTGCTTTCAAATACCGTTCTTTTTCCTGTGGGATTCGATTCGAATCAACGTACAATTCTGTTAATTTGTTATCAAAAGAATTTACATTCAATAATTTGATTGCTTCTTCTATTTTCAAAATACCACCCCTATATTGTTTTGTAATATGGAAAAAGCATTGTCTATCGAACACCGATCAGACAACGCTTTTTCCTGTCAAATTCTAATCCATGTCTGATGCATCTGTTACTTCGTCTGCAGTAATTCCTTTTTCTGCTTTCAGTTTCTTATTTGCACCTTCTACATTCATTCTTGAAAGTACAAACATAATCAATACATCAAAGATTAACGGAAGCCAAAGATACATGAACTGCATCATATCAAGTGCAGACTGTGGCTGAGTTGCATTTGTTCCGACATATCCACTGAACTCAAGCATCCATCCAACAACAGCGGTTCCAATACCTCCACCGATTTTTACACCAAGAGAAGTACAAGAGTACATCGTTCCGTCAATTCTCTTTCCCTGTGTAAGATAAGTGTATTCAGAGCAGGATGCGATAACTGCATTCATATCTCCCTGCCATGGTCCCTGACCTAAGGCTGCAAGAGCTGTAAACGCCATCATCAGCGGAACACTGCCCATATATCCGGCAACAACAACAAGTGCTCTACCGATGACTGCTAAGACATAACCTCTTAAGTTCAGTTTATACATACCTTTCCACTTACCAACTAATGTCGGTGTGAAAATCAAGGCAATGATCAGTGGAATATTTACTGCCCATGCAAATTGTCCAAACAAATTCTTATTTTTCAGTACCCATGTCATGTAATAAATGCCAGCTCCAATCATGGCACCATATAACTGCTGTAAAATATATGTTCCACAAATCATCATGTAATATTTGTTTTTAACAAGAAGCTTGAATGCCTGTACCATTCCGTACTTTTCATTATCATCCTTTACTTCTCCTTCGTTAAGTTCTTCCTCCGGAAGTTCCTTAACAGAAAGTGCTGAAATCGTATTTACGACCAGACCAATGATTGCATAGATAATAGCAACCGTTCTCCATGCCGCAGCATCTCCACCACATTTATCTACAAATCCAACTGTAATCGCCTGAATCAGAAGACTTGTTGAAAATGCAAAAATAAAACGGTAAGATCCCATCTGTACACGCTCTTTGCTGTTCTTTGTAATCAGTGACGTAAGTGCTGAATAAGCAATATTGTTTGCTGTATAAAACACACCATTTAACAGTGTATAAGAGATAAAGAACCATGCATATTTAGCCGTTGTTCCCAAGCTGACTGGTACTGCAAAGCAGCAGACCAGCGTAATGGCACAACCAATATATCCATATAGCATCCAGGGTTTCGCTTTTCCCATTTTACTGTGTGTTTTGTCAATCATTGATCCAAAAAATATATCCGTAAAACCATCAAATAGTTTTGATACGGCAATCAGGGTACCTACGACACCTGCAGCAAGTCCTACTGAGTCCGTCAGATAGACCATCATAAAAGATGTCAGGAACGCATAGACTACATTACCTGCAATATCACCTGATCCATATCCAATTTTGTTATACCATTTCAAATACTTTTTTTCTTCCATCGAATTTCTTTGCTCCTCATCTTCATCGCACTTAGAATCTCATATGGCTAACCGCATGATATCTAATTCTGTTTTTTTCTCTGATTTTGTCTGATTGCTCTGTATATCCAGACCTTACATTACAATCAGACTCTCTTTCCTTGTTTACGGGTTACATGAAACTTTATTATCCCTTTACATACGGAACCAGAGTAAACTGGAACCGGAATAATACATCATTAAATCGATACTGATCCAATACAACTGGACCACAACTGTTAGAACCTATTCCATTTATTGCATAGTCAACACAAAATACTACGCTGTCTGATTCTGTCAATTCATAATTATGCGTTTTCTTCTCAAGTTCTTCCTGTGTATAATAAGAAGCATTGAAGGAAAATGCCTTTTCTGCGGATGCCACAATTCCATATCGGCTATTGTTAAGTTCTACATATTCGCAATCATAATGGCTTCCATTCTCCTGTGGACGGATATAATCTTCATGCAAATCCCCTATATTTGCCCGGTACAAACCGTGGCTTGCTGCCTGATGCTTATCACGATAGCTTTCCTGCGGTCCCATCCCAAAGTATCTGACATCTGCAAGTTTCTTATCCAAGAACATTCTCACACCAAATCTCGGAAGATCCGGGAACTCTCCATCTTTTGTGGCCTCAATATCTGCGTCTATTTTTCCTGCCGCATCTATTGTCCATGTAATCGTCACATCAAGAATCTTCTGCACTGTCTCTGCCACAACGGAAGCATGACTTGTAATCTTCACACCATGTTTTCCCTGCACAACCTCTGTCGTATAGGCTCTTGTATAAGCCTTATCATAGTGGGCTTTCCTCCATTCAGATTTGATGTACATATCGTTATCTGTTGGGGCTCTCCAGATATTTAACTCCATCGGATGGTTCAGATATTCCCGTCCTGCGAATTTCATCTCCGTGAAGAGTGCAGTACGTCGATCTATTGTATAAGCAAATTCACGACCTTTAATGTGAATCTGTGTATCATTTTCATTTACCTGTAATTCAGAATCTGCTGATGTTTTTTCCAGCCACTTCTCTGCCAGCTGGCATTTTGCGTCTTTCTGACTTACCTCGATTTCATCAAATCCCAGAATGTGGTCTTTCTCCAACAGTGGCATTTCTTTTTTCAACTGGTAAATAAGTTTCAGATAACATTTTCCATTCTCTGGAACATTGATATTCAGACTTATTTTTCCTTCACTATGTGGTGCCACAGAAACTTCTGCGAGTTTTCCTTTACTGATCACGAGTCCATCCTGTGTCAGTTCATAGCTGATTTTTACATAATCCTTCAGATCATCAAAATCCATATAGTTATGAAGAACCAGTTCCCCACTTTCTTTATCATAGGAAACAATCCTTGCCGGGCGATAAACATTCTTGTATTCCAAAAGTCCTGTGTGTACAGTTCTGTCCGGATATACTAACCCATCCATGCAGAAATTGCCATCATGAATTTCTTCTCCATGATCTCCTCCGTAGGCATAGATTTTCTTTCCATTCTCAGCAGTGCCATGAGCAATCGCATGATCACACCACTCCCAAACAAAACCACCACACATTTTATCGTTGTCCTGAATCATCTGGAAATAATCTTCAAAATCGCCAGGCCCATTTCCCATGCTGTGGCAGTACTCTACCAGAAGGAATGGTTTGCTTCCGTCCTTGTCCAGATATTCCTGAATCTCGGAAAGTGCCGGGTACATACGACTATACACATCCAAGTTGCTGTAATCATATGTTTCATCATAATTACGATATCTTGCACTCTCATACTGTGTGATACGATCCGGATCAAATTTCTTTGTCCAAGCAAGTGCTTTTTCAAAGTTGCAGCCATAAGCACTTTCATTTCCCATAGACCACATGACAATACAAAAACGGTTTTTATCACGTTCTACCATGAGTTTCACACGGTCAACAATGGCTGCTTCCCATGCCGGATCATCTGCAATCTTTTCATTCCATCGTTTGAACCGGTTATAGTCTGTGTCTTCCTCTCGGTAAAGCATGAATGGACCATGTGCCTCAATATCCGCTTCATCTATCACCATAAATCCATATTTATCACACATTTCATAGAAGAATGGTGCATTCGGATAATGGCTGGAACGGATTGCATTAAAATTATGCTGTTTCATTAACGTAAGATCGGTTGTGATCTGTTCCACACTGATTGTAAATCCAGTAACTGGATCGGAATCATGACGATTGACACCACGGAATTTAATCTTCTGCCCATTTAAATATATAACCTGATCTTTAATTTCTATCTTTCGTAATGCGATATGATCTACAATTACCTCATTTTCCGTCTCAAGAATCAGTTGATACAGATATAGATTTTCTGTATTCCAAAGCTCCGGATTTGCAATCTCTAACACCGCTGTTCCTTCTTCGGCAATACTTCCTACTGCGACAACTGCTCCATTTTTATCTTCAATCGAAATTTTTACATTTGCTGGAGAGTAGAATTTCACATCAAGCTCTATCTTTGCAAGCATATCCTCAATCTTGGTTTTTATATGATAATCGCTGATTGCCTGCTCCGGACGTTTCAGAATATACACATCCCGGAAAATACCACTCATACGGAATTTATCCTGATCTTCCAGATACGAACCATCACACCACTTCATGACCAGAACTGCTATGCTGTTTTCTCCGTCCTGAAGGAGATCCGTAATATCAAACTCACTGGTCATATGGGAAACCTGGCTGTATCCTACATAAGAGCCATTGATCCATACATAAAAGCAACTATCTACGCCTTCAAAGTTCAAGAAGGCTTTTGGTGCATTTTCATCTTTGTGATAAACAAAGGTATGTGCATATGCTCCACATGGAATATCCTGCGGTACGTACGGTGGATCGAATGGGAACGGATACCGGATGTTTGTATACTGATGTGTGTCATATCCTGCCATCTGCCATACACTCGGAACCTGAA
>CAMFGH010000118.1 GCA_945949875.1 uncultured bacterium | reverse complement strand
GACAAAGACGAAACGTTTAAACTCAAACACCGGCATAAAGCCGGTGTTTTTTACTGTTTTTGAGTTTTTTTAGATAAGCATCAGAAAGGCACCAAGATTTCCACGTTTGCCCTGACTGGCTCTGTGGGAAAATAGAAAATCCGGGTTACAGCAGGTACAGATGTCTGTTACTTCAATATGTTCTGCCAAAATCCCGGCTTCCAACATGATCTGCCTGTTTGCTTCCCAAAGATTCAGTTGATATTTGCCCGGAATGGTTGGATAAAAAAGATCAGACCAAAGAGATTCCGGAAAAGCCTCTTTTACACGATCTATCACATCTCCACTGACTTCGTAGCAACTCTGGCAGATTGACGGACCGATAGCTGTATACATATCTGCCGGATTGGAACCATATTGTTCCTGCATCATCCGGACCGTCTTTTTGCCAATCTTCTGAACCGTTCCTCTCCAACCGGAATGCGTCATACCGATCGCTTTCTTTACCGGGTCGACAAAAAACAATGGTACACAGTCTGCAAAAAAAGTGCCAAGCACAATTCCTCTCTGATCTGTGATCAGTCCATCTACATCGTGATAATCCTTGGGATATATAGTGCCCTTTCCCATATCTTCCGGTCCCACTATACGAATATTGTCCGTATGAGTCTGGTCGGAGCATACAAAACAGGATACATCACTCTCTAAGCATGCTGCTATCCTGCGATAATTTTCATCTACCGCCTCTTTCTCATCCCCTCTGGTATAGCTAAGGTTCATGGATGAAAACATTCCCCGGCTGACCCCACCTATTCTGGTGGAAAAAAGGTGCTTCACACATCCGGTTTTCTCCAACCCCGGAAATGTGATATATACGATTTCATCCTCTTTATATGATTTCTTTTGGATATGACAGACCTGATCATACCCTTTTCTTTTTATCATAAATGTCTCCATGCAGGTAATAATCCTTCTACTTTCTCGATTGATAGGGAAATGCATTGGGTATCCATATCATATGATGATCGCAGATAGAGATCACATCAAACCGAAATGGTGTAAATTCCCCCAGATGATGTGTCATCCTGTAATAGTCTGCCACCTTACATATTCTGGTCTGCTTTCGATGATCAACTGCTTCCTGTGGTACTCCCATTGCCTCAGAACTGCGGTATTTCACTTCAAAAAAAACAATAACGGAATGATCTTTTGCAATAAGATCAATTTCTCCCAGCCTGCAGCGAAAATTACTTTCCAGAATCCGCAATCCCTTTGATTCCAGGTATCTGGCAGCCAGGTTCTCATATTCTGTACCTATTTTTCTTCTATTCATAGACTCCTTTCTCTCTCCGGGTCTTTGAATGAAAGAATGGTGCATCTTGTAATAATGCTATTACTTCTTCATCTTTGCTTTAATCTTATCCATGGCATCCACAAACACCAGAATCTCAGCAACCACTTCATATAATTCCGGTGGGATCATATCACCGATATCCAGACGGGATAAGGTATCTGCCAGCTGGTCATCCTGATGCAGTGGTACATGAGCTTCTTTTGCTTTTTCTATGATTTTTTCCGCCAGAGCCCCCTTCCCTGATGCTATGATCTTTGGAGCTTCTTCCTTGGGATCATATTCCAGAGCAATGGCTGTCTTCGGCTTCTGATTCTTTTCATTTCCAGGCATCGTCTAACAAACCTTTCTTGTATTTAGGCACGTACATCAAAGGACGTGTAGGAAATCACCGTGTCCTTTTTCTCAATTCCTCTGATCTTCGATATCCCATCTGCATCCTCTGAGAAATCGTGATGTTTTACTTCCGTATTTAAATGATATCCTTTTTTCTCCAGTCTGGCACTGAGCAGATCCATATGCTGCTCCAGGAAATCCAGGATGGATTCATTCTCCAGCATGAACTGGGTGGAAACATTCTGGTCTTTCAATTTTACATAGATATCCATATTTCCCAGATGCTGCATTTCCAGATGAAGAAGCGCACTGCGGCTTCCGTCTTCCGATACTCTGCCGTTTTTTCTGGAATATACGTAGAGATCTCCATGGGCATTTTCCATAGAAGCTTTAAGCGGAATCTGCAAGTAAGGGAATGCCTGGTTGACAGACTCCATAAATTGAAGATTCTGCTGAATGGAATTCACTGCTTTTCCTGCAGAAGTATCCATTTTATCATGGGTTCCAAGAAAATCCTGCAGTTTTTGTGACTGTTCTGATATTTTTTTATATAGCTCTTTCACAAGCTCTTTTTCTGCAAAGTCTTCCGGTTTTATTGTCCACTCATCCGATAAGGATCTTTTCAGCAGGCCCAAAGCACTTTTGGAAAGGCTCTCAAATTTATCAAACAGAACTTTCTCCTGTTCCGAATCAGGTGCTTCCTTTAACTGTTTCACCGCCTGCAGAAGTTCATCCAGTTGCCCTTTCACTTGAGCGATGGTGACGACGCGGTTTTCACTTTGTGACAAAGACTGCTCCTGCACGTTCTGCCGCGCAGAATCTGCCTGCAATATTCCATCCTGCTGCCTTATTATCCCATCTTGCTGCTGTATGGTATTGCTTTCCTGTTCTGCCATACTATTCTGTAGCTCTGCTACAGCCCCGGTCTGCTCTGCCCCGGGTTCCATTTGTAACGCTTCCAAAATCTCCTGTCCGCCGGAAAGGATGATTTGTGTTTCCTGATTTGGCAGCAGACCCAGCATCTCTTTCAGAAAGGCGGCTCCTTCTTCGATCTGTCCATTCTCGGAAAAACCCTGCAGAATATTCATCATACCTGCTGAAAAATCTTCCATAGTATAAAGCAACTGGTGCTGCATATTCCGGACTGCTTCAAACCCTGCTATATTGGCATTATTTATCTCCATTCCCATGGCACTTAGACGAACAATGGTGTCCGGCGATGCTTCCGGAAATGCAGATACCTGTTTTCCCATACTCCATAAGCTGCTTCTATCAATTGACATCCCCTCATCCATCATGCTCTTTACCATTTGCATATTAGACTGGGTAAGGGGCATACCTGCAGCTTTCAAAGCACCTGCCACAGCATTTTCATCTGCAGACAAATTGGTGTGCAACGGACTAAGCAGTACTTTTCCATTGGCATTGCTTTTTACTTCAAAGAGCAGACTCTTTCCTGCTGAAACATCAATGCTTCCTTCTAATTTTGCACCTAATTCCACACCATTTCCCATATCCAGCAGAATCTGTGCACCATTTATGGCTTTCACCTGCCCGCTGATGGTCTGCCCTGCCCGAAGGCTGTCCAGTACCATGGCAGTATGCATATTTTTTGCAACATGAGAAACAGATGCCGCATTTGCCGCATCTGTCTGGTTCGTACTTTCTGAATTTACTCTTGCTAAAATTCCTGCCAATGATACATTCATATTTTTCTTATTCCATGAAATTCTTTATAAAGGATCTTCTATGGATAGAGGTGGGGCCATATTTACGAATTGCCTCAATATGCTGGGAAGATCCGTATCCTTTATTGGATGCAAATCCATACTCCGGAAATACCTCATCATACTGCACCATCAACCGGTCTCTTGTTACTTTTGCAACAATACTTGCCGCCGCAATGGATATGCTTTTGGCATCCCCTTTGATAATCGGAATCTGCTTTATTTCCACCTCCGGTATGGTAACCGCATCGTTTAACAGAAGATCCGGCTGCGGATCCAGCTTACGGATGGCTTCCCTCATGGCTTCATAGGTTGCCTGTAAAATGTTGATCTCATCAATACGCTCCGGTGAATTATATCCGATACCGACTGCTATGGCCTGCTCCATGATCTGATCATATAGTTCTTCTCTCTTTTTTTCGGATAATTGTTTCGAATCATTTATATATAAAATGGAACAATCCTTTGGCAAAATTACCGCTCCTGCCACTACCGGCCCTGCAAGGGGACCTCTTCCCACTTCATCGATTCCGCAAATGTATGTATATGCCGCATTTTCCGTCTCATATCGTTTCATTTGACGGGTACGCAGGATTTCCTTTTGATATGCTTCCAGACGCTTTTTTGCACTGAGGATCATTTTCCGGACACCATTTCGCTCATCCTGTTCATAGAAAGAACAAAGTCCCGGTATTTCGTCTATAGAAGCTTTTGTAAATTTTTCTTTAATCTCTCCGATTTTTTCCATGGGTATCCCTTTTCACTCTAATTTACTGGTGTCTCAATTTACCAAACTTACTGAAAGGATAAATCCGTACCCAGGCTTTCCCGATAAGTTCCGACCTTTTCACATTCCCAACCAGTTCCGTTCTGCTGTCCGTGCTGTTATTCCGATTATCTCCCATCACGAAATACTCATCTTCTCCCAGTGTGATCGGTTCGATTGCCCTTCCGGGATCTTTGATCACTTCCAAACCATAGCTTTCGTGGAGCACTTCCCCATTAATATAAATCACACCGTCAGTATCAATTTGCACAATCTCTCCCGGCAGACCGATAATACGTTTGATATAATATGTATCTTCTTCATATTGGAACGGAAAAACAACAATATCAAATCTTTTCGGATCACTGAACCGGTAAGATATCTTATCTACGATCAGGTTGTCTCCATGCTGTAACGTACTTTCCATGGAACTTCCGTTTACTTCCGTTCTTTGTCCCACAAAGGTAATAATTAGATAAGTTACAATTAAAACACTGAGCAAATATAAACTGGTGCTCAATATTTCTTTCAAAACGCTTTTCATGTCTATTCTCCAATCCTGCTATATTTCCGGTACTTCCAAAGAAATACGTCCAAGCCTTCCTGCTCTGAAATCATCCATCAGCAGGTAAGCTGCTTTTTCTGTGTCCAGTTCTTCTCCCTTTTTCAGGCACCCTCTGCTTCTGGCAATACAGCGTAATATCTCATACGCATCTTTGCTTTCCGGCCAGACACTGTTTTCTGAAGCATACCTGTTTTGTAAGGTTCCCGGATATGATTCAGAAAGCAGACGGATCAAATCCACTGCCATCTCTTCCATCTGCACTACTTCATCATTCATGGAACCGATGAGTGCCAGTTTTAGTCCAACTGACTGATCCTCAAATTTGGGCCATAAAATTCCCGGTGTATCTAATAGTTCCAGTGTCTTATTCAGCTTGATCCACTGTTTTCCCTTGGTTACACCCGGTCTATTCCCGGTTTTTGCGCAGGCTTTTCCGGCAAAAGAATTGATAAAGGTGGATTTTCCCACATTGGGGATTCCAACCACCATAGCTCTGACCGGCCTGTTGATGATGCCACGTTTTCTGTCGCGTTCTATTTTTTCTTTACAGGCTTCCTGTACAATCCCATGTATTGCCTTGATTCCACTTCCGCTTTTGGAATTCATTTCCACCACAAAAGCACCTGTTTTTTGAAAATATTCCATCCATTTTTTGTTTGCTCTCGGATCTGCCAAATCAGATTTATTCAGCAATACAATACGTGATTTATTTCTTCCCAGCGTATCAATATCCGGATTTCGGCTGGATAACGGGATTCTGGCATCTACCAGTTCGATGATCAGATCAATTAGTTTGATGTTCTCTTCCATCATTCTCCTGGCTTTTGTCATATGCCCGGGATACCACTGATAATTCATATATCGACTCCCTTTTCGTTAACTTTTTGTCTCTACTTGTCTCAATGTTTATTGTTCCGCCAAGCCGGTTATTTTATAAGTCCCATGCCATCCGGCCCGCCAGCCATATGAAACCAGGCTTTTCCGACAATACTGCTTTCCATGACCGTTCCAATATTGGCAGAGCGGCTGTCTTCACTGTTATTACGATTATCTCCAAGAACAAAATATTCATCCTCGCCTAACAGTATACCACTGGTCGCAATTCCACCGTCTTCTATCATATCAAAGGAATCATCTTCTTCGTAAAAGTATCCATCAATTAAAATTCTGCCATCCTGAATAGTAATCTTTTCTCCCGGCATTCCGATGATTCTTTTTACATAATAGTGCATGTTTTCATTTCCGTTTGGACGAAAAACAACCACATCCCCACGCTTTGGATTCGATGCCATATAGACAAACCGATTGATCAGAACGCTCTGACCATTATAGAGACATGGCTCCATGGAGGAACCGATCACACTTGTCTTCATGCCAAAGGAATAAGAAAAAACAAATGCAACTAATACAGCAAGTACAAAAAGAAAGAACCAGCTGAATATCTCTTTCAGCACGCTGGGACTGATTTTTTTACGCTTCTTATAAAAATGAAGTCCTTTACTTCTTCTGGACATATCCTATCCTCATATTTTCGAACAATTTGCTCGTTAATCATTTCATAGATAAAAACTCGAAAACTCGCAGCTTCGCTGCTTGTTGTTCTGCTTCGCAGAACCGTTTGCCCGTTCATTATTTCATAAAAATATACTCGCAAACCCGCAGCTTTCGCTGCTCATCGTTCTGCTTCGCAGAACCGTTTGCTC
>CAMFGH010000117.1 GCA_945949875.1 uncultured bacterium | reverse complement strand
GTGGAAAAAGAACCGGAAACCATTATGCTCATGGTATCATTGGGGATTGGCGTTAGTTTGCTTCCCGAATATGTGGTCAGGCCTTATAACAAAAAAGAAGAGGTGGCAATTGTTCCTGTCATGAAACAGGATGGAACAGCCGAGACCCTGAATTTTGAAATGGTTTGGTTTCGAGAAAATACCAATCCGTCAGTAACTAATTTGCTGGATTGGTGGAAAAAACTGTAAAGTGCGTATTGCGAATGGGGTTCTGAATGGCTATGATAATAAATTAAGAAAGTCATATACTATAGGCAAAAATTAGAAAGTAGGAAAAGAAGGAGAAAATGTATGTGTACAGCAGCTACCTATAAAACAAAAGATTTTTATTTTGGACGAACTTTGGATTATGAATTTTCATACGGGGATGAAATTGTTGTGATGCCCAGAAATTATCCTCTTTCCTTTCGAAAGGCAGAAAAACCGAAAATCCAGTATGCTATGATCGGGATGGCATTTGTTGCCGGAAAGGATCCCCTTTTCTATGATGGTATCAATGAAAAAGGTCTGGGTATGGCTGGCCTTAATTTTGTAGGAAATGCATGCTATAACAAACCAAAACAGGATCATGATAATGTGGCACAGTTTGAATTTATTCCATGGATTCTGAGTCAGTGTGCATCGGTTTGTGAAGCCCGTGAGCTCCTTTCCAGGATCAACATTCTGGATGAGGCTTACAGTGAGCACCTGCCGGTTGCACAGCTGCACTGGATCATAGCAGATAAGGATGAGGCGATCACGGTGGAATCCATGAGTGACGGATTAAAAATCTATGATAATCCGGTTGGCGTCATGACCAACAACCCGCCCTTTGACCAGCAGATGTTTGCCCTGAATAATTATATGAACCTTTCACCGAAACAGCCGCAGAACTTCTGGGGGATTCCTCTTAATTCATATAGCCGCGGAATGGGGGCTCTGGGCCTGCCGGGAGATCTTTCTTCCCAGTCCCGTTTTGTCCGTGTGGCCTATACCAAAATGCATTCCATGTCCGGAGAATCGGAAATGGAAAGTGTCAGTCAGTTCTTTCACATTTTGGGCAGTGTGGATCAGCAGAGAGGATGTTGTGAAGTAGAAGAAGGGAAATATGAGATTACCCTTTACACTTCCTGCTGCAACACAGAGAAAGGAATTTATTATTACACCACATACAACAATCATCAGATCAATGCAGTAGACATGCATCGGGAAAACCTGGATGGGGATCAGATCGCACGTTATCCGCTTATTCAGGAAGAGCAGATACATTTCCACAACTAATGATAAATTTTTTGTTTTATGTTATGATTTTCCATAACTGAAATAAAAACGGAGGCAGAAATGAAGATCATAGATATATTAAAAAAAGAACAAATGTCCCTTTCTTTTGAGGTATTCCCGCCAAAAAAGGAAACCTCTTATGAAAGTGTGAGAATGGCCACGGAAAAGATCGCAGCTTTGAAACCGGCCTTTATGAGCGTGACCTATGGTGCAGGCGGTGGAGTCAGCCAGTATACCATTGACATCGCCAAAAACCTGATGGAAAAGTATGATGTTCCAATGCTGGCACACCTTACCTGTGTTTCTTCTGATAAAGCCATGGTACAGGATCGAATTGCAGCCATGAAAGAAGCAGGAATCGAGAATGTGATGGCTCTGCGTGGAGATCTTACTCCGGAACTGATGGAATCCGATCGGTCCAAATGGGATTTCAGATATGCCATCGATCTGGTCAGAACACTCAAGGAAAGTGGTGTTGATTTCTGTATCGGCGGAGCCTGCTATCCGGAAGTGCATCCGGAAAGCCGCAACCAGAAGGAAGATATTCAGCATTTGAAGGAAAAAGTGAATGCCGGTGTAGATTTTCTTACTACTCAGATGGTTTTTGATAACAATCTGTTTTTTAACTTTATGTACAAGCTGAGAGAGGCTGGTGTGACCGTGCCGGTACTTCCGGGAATTATGCCCATTACCAATGCCAATCAGGTAGAAAGAGCCATCAAGCTTTCCGGTTCTTTCATGCCGCAGAGATTCAAATCTCTGGTGGACAAGTTTGGCTCTGATCCGGATGCAATGCGCCAGGCAGGAATTGCCTACGCCACAGACCAGATCATAGATCTGTATGCAAACGGAATTACCAATGTGCATATATATTCCATGAATAAACCGGAAGTAGCAGAAGGAATCATAAACAACGTGTCTCAGATTTTAGGGAAGAGTTTTGACTGATTGGATTATAGGAAAGAATTTTGACGGATGACGGATCAGGTTAGTAAGAAAGAATTTTGACGGATGACAGAACAGGTTAGTAAGAAAGAATATTAATGGATGACAGAGCAGATTATCTATATCGAAAAATATGACACAAATGACATAAAACTAGTTCATGATGCAGAAGTATGGAGATATGCAGGATACAAAGGCATACCCGGTCAGGATGAAACAGAACTTCTGGACCTGTTTAAAAAGGTAAAAGCAGAGACACTGCCGGTTTTATCTTATAAAGTATGTTACCGCAGGATGGACCTTTCCTGGGATGGAGACAGGCCTGTTCTTCCTTTTGGACAGGAACCGAAGGAATTTGTTTCGAAAGATCTGGCAAGATGTATTCGTGGCTGTCATCAGATCGTCCTGTTTGCAGCCACCATCGGTATGGGGATTGACCGGCTGATTCTCAGAAATCAGCGCACAGAAATCACAAAAGCCCTTCTGATGCAGGCACTGGGAGCGGAAAGAATCGAGGCACTTTGCGATACCTTCTGTGAAAAGCTGGCAGAGGAATTTGGAAAAGATGGTCTGATCATGACGCCCAGGTTTTCACCGGGATATGGGGATCTGCCCCTGGATACACAAAAGGACTTTTTCCGTCTGCTTGACTGCAACAGGAAAATAGGTATTGCATTAAATGACAGTCTGTTGATGACGCCATCCAAATCCGTTACCGCTATTTTCGGAATTAGAAAACTGTGCCCGGAGGAAAGGGTGAACGGGGTGAAAAACAAAAACAAGATGGAAAACGGAAGCAGGATGGAAAACAAAAACGAGATGGAAAACAAAAGCGGGATGGAAATCCGGAATATAGAGGAGATTCACGAAAACAAATGTGACCGCTGCAATAACACCGCATGTGAATTTAGACAACAAGAGGAAAGAAAAAAGTGAAGATACTGGATTATTTAAAAAATCATATTGTGTATATGGATGGAGGCATGGGAACACTGCTTCAAAAGCAGGGGCTTAAGCCGGGAGAACTTCCGGAAAGATGGAATATTTCCCATCCGGATATCATTACAGATATTCATAAAACATATTATGATGCCGGAAGCAATATTGTCACTTCCAATACCTTCGGTGCAAACTGTTTAAAGTTTGAAGAAGAGGAATTGGAAGAAATCGTGAAGGCCGCGCTGGAGAATGCAAGAAGAGCAGCGCAGGAAAGTAAGGGAACGCAGGAAAAATTTGTCGCACTGGATATCGGTCCTTCCGGAAAACTGCTGAAACCTTTTGGGAATTTTGCATTTGAGGATGAGGTAGAGGTTTACGCAAAAACCATTCGACTGGGCGTTAAATACGGGGCAGATCTGATTCTGATCGAGACCATGAACGACAGTTATGATACCAAAGCAGCTCTTTTGGCAGCTAAAGAAAACAGTGCTCTGCCTGTTTTTGTTTCCAATGCCTATGGGGAAGACGGAAAGCTGATGACCGGAGCTTCTCCGGCAGCCATGGTGGCTATGCTGGAAGGAATGCATGCAGATGTGATCGGTGTGAACTGTTCTCTGGGACCAAAGCAGCTGGCAGGGGTGGTAAAAGAATACCTGCAATATGCTTCTGTGCCGGTAATTGTGATGCCCAATGCAGGGCTCCCGCGAAGCGAAAACGGAAAAACAGTTTATGATGTTCATTCGGAAGAATTTTCAGAAGATGTGGTATCTTTTATAAAAGACGGAGTGCGTGTGGCAGGTGGCTGCTGTGGAACCACACCGGAGTATATACGGGCGGTAGTAGAAAAAACAAAGGATCTGGAACCGGTTCTGATCACAGAAAAGGAACATACTATGGTCAGTTCCTATACCCATGCAGTGGTATTTGAAGATTCTCCGGTTCTGATCGGAGAAAGAATCAATCCAACCGGGAAAAAAGCGTTCAAGGAAGCGCTCCGCAAATCGGATATTGATTATATTCTGGGAGAAGGCATTGCCCAGCAGGACCGGGGCGTTCACATACTGGATGTGAATGTGGGGCTGCCGGAAATCGATGAAAAGGCCATGCTGGAGCAGGTGACTTATGAGCTTCAGGCAATCATCGACCTGCCTCTCCAGATTGATACGACGGATATTGCTGCCATGGAAGCAGCACTTCGGATTTATAACGGGAAAGCTATGATCAATTCTGTCAATGGAAAAGAAGAAGTCATGGAACAGATTTTCCCGTTGGTACAGAAATATGGCGGTCTGGTAGTGTGCCTTACCCTGGATGAGGATGGCATACCGGACAGTGCGGAAAAGAGAATTGAGATTGCAGAGAAAATCATCCGTAAGGCAGCAGAATACGGAATTGGGAAGAAAGACCTTATCTTTGATACCCTGGCCATGACGGTCAGTGCAGACAAGAATGCGGCACTGGCTACGCTGCAGTCCCTTCGTACTATTAAAAATGAACTGGGATGCCATACCTCTCTGGGCGTATCCAATGTTTCTTTTGGCCTTCCAAACAGAGAGATCATTACCTCAGTTTTCTTTACCCTGGCTATGGAGAACGGACTTTCTGCAGCTATTATGAATCCGAAATCCAATGAAATGATGAAAGCCTATTATGCCTTCCGGGCGTTACATGGCTTAGATGATAACTGTGCAGATTATATCGAAAAGATTGGGGAATATGTGACGATTCCGGCGGCTGCCCAGGCAGCAGGAGGAGCAGGTACAGCAGCTTCCTCATCCTCCGCGACTGCATCTGCAAACGGACAGGCAGGAGCAGGTCAGGCTTCCTTCTCAGGACAGACAGGAGCCTTTGCAGGGCAGAACCTGTCCGGAAAAGAATCCATAACGGAACTGCAGAGAGCCATAGTAAAAGGATTAAAAGAGCAGGCTGCAACCCTTACAGCAAAACTGATAGAAACGGAAGATCCGTTGAAAATCGTTAATGATCAGGTCATTCCTGCATTGGATATCGTAGGACAGGGCTTCGAGAAGAAGACCATGTATCTGCCACAGCTTCTGATGAGTGCGGAAGCAGCACAGTGTGCCTTTGAAAAGATCAAAGAGCAGATGGCGAAAGGTGCTTCCAAATCCGTATCCCGGGGAAAGTTTGTTATCGCAACAGTACGCGGAGATATTCATGATATCGGGAAAAATATAGTGAAACTGATTCTGGAAAACTATGGTTTTGATGTCATCGATCTGGGAAAGGATGTTCCACCGGAAAAGATCGTTCAGGCGGTAGTAGAACAGAATGTGCCGCTGGTAGGCCTCAGTGCACTGATGACCACCACTGTTCCGGCTATGGAGGAAACCATAAAACTGCTTCGAAAAGAGGCACCGTGGGTAAAAGTGGCTGTAGGTGGAGCGGTATTAACCCAGGAATATGCAGACAGCATCGGAGCAGACTTTTACGGAAAAGATGCCATGGCTACAGTCCGCTATGCGGTGCAGGCGGTTTAGGAGGCTTTTATGGCGAGAAGGAAAAAACAGCCGCAAAGCGAACACCGAAAAAAGATAACCGCTGCGGCAGAACAGTTATTTATGGCAAAGGGAATCGAAAACACCACCATGAGTGACATCGCCCGGATGTCGGGCTACAGTAAAGCCACGTTGTATGTATATTTTAAAGACAAAGAAGAACTGATCGGCGTACTGGTACTGGAGAGCATGCAGAAGCTCTATGACTATATTAAGTCTGCTTTGGAATGCAGTAATGATACAAAGCAGAGATACCTGGAAATCTGCAAAGCACTGGTCCGATATCAGGAAGAGTATCCCCTGTACTTCAAAATGGTACTGGATACCATCAATATCGATTTTGAAACAACCAGATTTCTGCCGGAAGAAAAGGAGACCTTTCTGGTGGGCGAAAAGATCAATGAGCTTCTGGCTGTTTTCCTGAAGGAAGGAATGGAAAAAGGGGATATCAGAGCGGACCTGCAGATTCATCAGGCTATATTTTTCTTCTGGGGAACGTTGTCCGGCCTGATTCTTCTTTCCGCCAACAAGGAGAACTATATCGGACAGGAAATGAAGCTTTCCAGGGAAGATTTCCTGCAGCAGGGCTTCGGGATGCTGTATCGCACCATTGTAGGGGAGAATGTATAAAAGGCGCCCGCAGAACCAGGAAAGTTTTTTCTGCTCGCAAAATATATCCCAGGAGCTTCTTTAGAGGTAGTATGTTTTTCCTCGGATGAACAGCCGGGAGGACTTGTTCCTTTTTACACAGACACTGGGGAAAAATCCTAAGATTGCTCACTGCAGAACACAAAATCGTGATAAAAGCCGGCATT
>CAMFGH010000116.1 GCA_945949875.1 uncultured bacterium | reverse complement strand
CTTGGATATGTATTGATCAATCCAAGATTATTCATGATCACAAACAACGGTATCATCGTTACCTGTGTAGGAATCATCATGGATGCCAGATATAATTTAAATACTGTATTTCCATACGGAAATTGTATCTTCGTAAATGCAAATGCTGCCATTGATGCGGACAAAATAGTAACTGCCGTATAACTACAGGTAATAAAAAAGCTATTTAAAATTGCCCTCAAAAAAGGAAATCTGGAGAAGACCATCCGATAGCTGTCCAGCGTTGGATTTTGGGGAATCCATTCTATGGGAATCTGCATCAATGCACCTTTGCTTTTCAAAGAGGTTGAAAGCATCCATAAAAAAGGGATCATTACAATAATCGCAATCAGGCAGGCTAAAAAGTAATTCCATATTATTTTTAATTTTACATTCCATTTACTATGATTCATAATGCACCCACTTATTTTGTAATTTCATCTGAATTAAAGTTAGTATGAATATAATTACGAACAGCAGCCAGGAATACGCAGATGCATACCCCATTTTGAAATACTTAAATCCGTATGTGTAAATTCTCTCTACCATAACCTGTGTAGCCCCATTCGGTCCACCTTCTGTCATAATCTGCACCTGTGGGAATAACTGAAACGCATTAATCAAAGCCATAATAATGCAGAAAAACATCGATGGGCTAAGCAACGGCAAAGTAATTGAGAAAAACTGTTTCATTTTTCCTGCGCCGTCAACAGTTGCCGCCTCATAGTACCCGGTATCAATTGCTTTCAGGCCTGATAGAAGAAATAATCCATAAAATCCCATATCTTTCCATACAGACGCAAGAACAATTGCCGGCATTGCCCAAACTTTATCTGTAAGCCATCCGGGACCGGATATCCCAATATATCCCAGTAGCTGGTTCAATATACCATACTGGGGACTTAACACCCATTTCCAGATCAGACTGGCTGCTACCCAAGATGTCAATACCGGAATATAATACATAATCCGGAATACGGTGATTCCTTTCATGTTTTTATTCAATATAGAGGCAATCAGAAGGGACATTATCAAAACCATCGGAATATACAGTACAATATAATAACATGTATGTCCCAAAACCTTCCAAAATTCTGATGTTCCGAGTATCTGCTTATAGTTATCCAAAAATACAAAATTACTTGCCAGTGTCTTGTAAGATAATTTATCCAGTCCATTCCAGTTTGTAAAACTGATGGCTATAGAAATTATAATTGGCAAAAAGCTAAAAACAATCATCCCAAGAAAACTGGGAAGCATAAATGGTATGGCGTTTTTCAAAGCTCTTTTCTGTCTTTTTTTGCTCATATTTTTTCCTGTCATTTTCAGGATCACTGTCGCATGGCTGGCACGCCATACGACAGTTTCCTAATTTAAAATTTCATTTCTACTGTAACTTAATCTGTGCAGTACACTCTTCCTGGGCCTGATCCAGTGCTTCCTTTACCGTGATTTCACCACTTGCTGCAAGGCTTAATTTATTGGTAATGATATCGGACATTAATGAATAATCTTCAATAATCGGAGCTACTGTCAGGTAATTCAGGGAATCAAATACTGCCTGACGATTCTCGGGAGGGGTCAGCTTCAAATATCCGGAAAGAACATCCTCATTATTGATTGCAGGAAGATCCCAACCTGCATCAATTCTCATCTGTGCTGCAGTATCACTGGATGCAAGCCAGTTGATCCAGGTTGCAGCAGCTTCCTTTTTATCGCTATCCGCATTTACTACAAGTGCATTACTGAAGAAATGTGTTGCTTTCTGTGTTCCACCCGGCTCTACACAAATATCCCAGTTAAAGTCACACGCATCTGCAAATGTATTAAACGCCCAGATACCGGTCGGAATCATTCCAAGTCTTCCACTTTCGAACAGGTCCCAGTCACCCATTCCTCCCATCTGTGCATCCGTTGGCTGCACATTCGTCTCAGTCACTTTACTGATCATCATTGTAGCGGCTTTCACATTTTCCTCAGAATTAATCGTAAACTCTGTTTTGTCCTCATTCAAAACTCCTCCGCCATACTGCGCAGCTACTTTGAAGAATTCGTTAAAGGTGATTGGTTGATAAATGCCATAGATATCGTCACCTAATGCACTGATCTTCTCACACGCTTCCATCGCATCATCCCAGGTCCAATCATCTGTAGGATAAGCAATTCCAGCCTTATCAAATAAATCTTTATTATAAATAAGTACTACATTAGAGAAATTTCCGGGTACACCATACTGCTTACCATCTACGGAAAATGCGTTTAATGCGGTCGTATTATAGCCGCTGGTATCAATTCCTGTAAGCTCAGCCAGAACTCCTTTATTCGCATATGCCGCAAAATTCTCAATGTTCAGTTCATAGCAATCAGGGGCTGTTCCACCGGCTACTCTTGTCTGCATCTGTGTAAAATAGTCGTCATATCCAATCGTTTCAATGTTAACTGTTATATTGGGATATTCTTCGTGGAATGCATCATACATTTTCTGAAGTGTTTCTTCATTACCACCAGAGGCATTAAAATTAGCATAAGTAATTTCTGCCGTTTCTTCCGCTACTTCGGTGTTGGCAAGATCAACAGTCTCCTGCTTACTTTCTGTTGCTGTTGCAGTTGCAGTTCCTTCCGCAGTATTATCATCTGTACTTCCGCAGCCTGTAAGTAAAGAGGTTGCCAATACTCCGGCTAATAAAAGTGACATTAATTTTTTTCTCATAAATGTATCCTCTCCTTTTCATAATTTAAACGGTTAACCTCGCATATTTTTACTGTATGAAATCAAAAATAATATTTTGTTCTGTCTCCCCCTTTACTGTTATATTTTTTCCCTTCCAGGTAATATCTATCTGATCGGAAAGAATAGAATCCTTGCCTTCCTTTCCGTAGAGGAAAATCTTATTTTTCCCATCCTGTTCCATTTGAATTGTTGTCCCGGACTTTACATAAACCGGTAATTTGGTCTCAGGATCTGAGTCTATCCATTTTTCTCCTTCATAGCACTTATATGTAAAGAAATCAAACCATTGTCCTTTCGGCAGATATACCTTTCTGGATGTTTGATTTTCTTCCATAAGGGGAGCCACCAGCATACTATTTCCAAACAGGTATTCATCTTCTAAGTTAATTACATTGCTGTCTTCCTGAAAATCATATACCAGGGGGCGCATCATGGGTTTACTTTCTCTTACTGCAATTTTCGCCGTTTGATAAATGTATGGAAGAAGTTCTTCCCTAAGTGTATGCCAGTAACGCATCTCATCAATAAATTCCGGCTGTCCGTATGCCAAGGCTACATTCCATGGACTTCTTTCATTATTTCCATCACTTCCCGGCATAAGTTCCCTGAACTGACCGCCATCCGGTTCCGAATGCCACTGCATTATGGGAGAAAATACTGCCATCTGCGTAGATCTTCTGTACAAATCAATACTCGGAAGCGGTCCTGCAAATCCACCAATATCAAAACTCCAAAAAAGAATACCACTCATGGCTGCGGAAAGTGCTGCCCGCAAGACATTCTTTAATTCATCATTGGTTGACTGATGGTCTCCTGCCCATAAAATAGGAGTTCCGGAAGCTCCTGCATATCCTGCCCGGCTAAACAGCACTTGTTCTTCCGATATTTCATTACTGTATGCATTCACATAATCCTGACAATACTGATTCTTACCTTCTGCTCCGTTTGTTCCATCCGAAAAATTCACTTCTTCGGAATATATGAACTCTCCACCGTCCGTCTTGAATCCATCCACGCCAATATCTGACAGGTATTTTCTTTTTTGAAACCAAAACTTCTTCGTTTCTACATTTGTGAAATCCGGAAGATAAGAGCCTTCAAACCAATTGCCCGTCGGTATCTCGTAAGGCGTTCCTGCTTTATTCATTACAAGTAGTCCATGCTCCAGTGCATATTCCTTGTCCATGTCAAGCTGTTCCGATACTCTTCCCGGTTCCATTCCTTTAAAAACAGGAATTTGCCAAAGCACTAGCTTTTTCCCTTTTTCATGAAGCCTCTCGATCATGCGTTTCGGGTTTTTCCAGTATTTACTATTGCTAAAATCAAAATCATCATAGGAAAAACCTTCTGCCGACCTCTTCGGTGAATAGGTAGCTCCGTTCCAAATATAGAAAGTTGCTTCATCACTCCATGCTTCCAATACAATAACACTGGCCGGAAAATGATATTTTTCCAATTCCTCAAGCAATCTGTCTACATCTGCTTCAGAATTCCAATGATTGGCTGATGCCCATATTCCAAATGCATAACGGGGTGGTATCTGCGGTCTTTTAAACAAACCGGTATAATCACGAATAACCTCACCTATTGTACCCGTAAATACATAGACCTTGGATTCGCTCGGTATCTGACATCGAATTGCATGATCAAGCGTGATTGTCGTTTTCTTCTTTGTCTCAATGTAAATACCCAGTCCCGAATCTGTCACGAAAAAAGGAGTCACGCAGTAACTGATATTTCCCTGATTACAGAATTTTTCTATAACCTGTGTCTCTACTGTCTTTCCTTTCTGATTCACTGCATCGAATTTCTCGCCCAGACCGTATGCACCTTTATAATCCACATTAATGATTAATTGTGTACCTTCTTTGCGTTCTATCTCTGCATAGGAATCATTTGCCAGTAATATTTTTTTATGATATTCCTGATCTTTTATCGTTTCTAAAATCATAATATCTCCGTTCTTTTTCTTACACTTTGCCTTTCAATTAGTTTTACAGGAAATACTTCTTCCACTTTTTCCATCTGGGGATTTTCAATGTTTTCGATCAATATTTCAACAGCTCTTTCTCCCTTAGCTGAAATAGGTTGTTTTACCGTAGTGAGCCCGGGCGTCGTATACTTGGAAATATCCAGATCATCAAATCCGATGATGGATATATCTTCAGGCACCTGAACCCCTTGTTCATAAAACCCCTTCATCAGCCCAATTGCGAGGACATCCGCTGTCGCTACCACTGCTGTAATATCTGCCTTATTATCTACGAACCATTTTGCAGCATTTACTCCGCTTTCATAATCAACCGTCGCTTCATAAAGATTTTCTTTTTGAAATTCCAGTCCATTTTGTTCAATCGCTTTCAGGAAACCTTTATATCGCTTCTGCATAACACCATCTTCCTGAAGATGTCCTGTCACCAATGCAATTTTTTTATGTCCCTGCCGAATCACAAATTCTGTAGCCAGATTAGCGCAATTCTCATCATCAATTCTTAGTTTATGAAAATAGTCATATTTACAATAACTATCAATTAACACTACCGGTACATCCAATGTTTTTAATTCACTAAAAAACTGATTCTGATAAGTACCAATAATAATAACTCCAGCCAAATTTCGTTCCTGGATCAGCTGAAGATAATCTTCAGTTACATCGGTAGCTGAGATAATTACATGGTATCCTCTCTGTCTTGCAGCATACTCTATACTACCCAGTAATTCACTGTAAAAAATATTATGAAACATCAGCTTACTGCCGGGCTCTGTCTGTGGAACGACTACTCCCAACAATTTAGTATCTTTTACAGTTAATCCTCGTGCATTCAAATCCGGCACGAATCCTAGCTCATCGATTACTGTCAGAATCTTTTGCTTCGTTTCTTCGGATACTTTTTTCTTTCCGTTTAATACATAGGACACTGTCGCTACTGATACGTTTGATGCTGCTGCAACATCCCTGATGGTTACTCTGTTTTTCATACTTTCTCTTTTCATACAGTTTAATATGATTTGTTAACCGGTTAACTATATTATATTCTCCTATTTTTGAATGTCAATTATTTTTATTTAAAATAATATTTTTTAGATAAAATAAACAAACATTACGTATCGTTTTTATAGATTTTTAACGTTGCTTCTTCAAAGTAATTCATAATACTTTTTTTCTCTTCTTTATTGATATTTTTTCTCATTAAGTTGAAATCTTGCATTTCCTACCCTTTTCTGCTATTCTTATTGTAATGCCTGCGGATGGTCAAGTTTCCATATGTAGAGCAGGTATTTCGGTTCAAAATGCTATGTATGGGAAGGGTATGGTCATTACATGAAAATACAGGAATCTGCTGAGAATTATCTGGAAACGATCTTAGTGCTGAAGAAAAAGAACGGCGTTGTCCGTTCCATTGATATTGCCAAAGATCTGGGTGTGTCCAAACCCAGTGTCAGTGTCGCTATGAAGAATCTCCGCAATGGGGAATATATTGAAATGGACAAGGAAGGCTACATCACCCTGCTGGATAAGGGGCGGGAAATCGCAGAGAAAATCTATGAACGTCACACATTTCTTACGGACTGGCTGACTTCCATCGGTGTGGATCCCACTGTTGCTGCTGAGGATGCCTGCCGGATCGAGCATGTGATCAGTGCAGAGACTTTCACTGCTATGAAAAAGACATTGAAGACGAAATAGAACTCACAGTAACTCATTGCATATTATTTGAACGCAAGAACTCCCGGTGCGATATTGCTCCGGGAGTTTTGTTATTATCATAAGCTCATTACCTGCGCTCATTAAATCTTAATTGTCACCCATTTTCCCTGTCGGAACCGCATCGACGCAAACAGAAATCTGGATACCTGATCCGCCAGAATGCCCATCCAGATACCGGTCATTCCCAGTCCCAGAGTAAACCCGAAAATATAGGATGCCGCCGTACGGATCAGAGTAACGCTGATCGTAGA
>CAMFGH010000115.1 GCA_945949875.1 uncultured bacterium | reverse complement strand
GACATTCAATTTTAATATTTTGTACTTTAAGGACACTTTCCAAGTGAGAATTTGGAAGTGTCCTTTTGTTATGGTCAAAAATAAAAATTGGAGGTAAATACAATGAACAGTACAGCGTTAGGAGCAAAGGAAACAAAGAAGGAAAACATTATTTTTATCAGCGATGCACATGAGAAATTCTACTATGAGAAGTTAGAAGAAGTAAGGTATCAGGATGTGTACCACAAGGCACTCTGCTATTGTCTTGGCATCAGTGACGATACCAGAAGAAACATTAAAAGTATTTACGATTTTAAGACAGGCTGTGTAAAAACAGAATGTTTGCACGAAGGCTGGCAGACCAGCGGAAGTGTAAAGGTGGTCAGAATGGCATTTAATCTTTACTGCAATGGGACACCGAGCGTGGATGACTACAAGGACACCGAGGAACAGATAAACGAGTGCAGGCAGTATTCAGTGGAGGAATTATTCTGCTGTGCCTATGCACCATATTTTTGGCAGGCGATACAGATTCGTTATCCGGAGTATGTGACGTATAACAAGAAATTGTACGCCCTGTTTGGAGGAGCAGACTAATGTTGAAAGTCAGATTGATGGGTACGAAGAACGATATTACATGGTTCGGAAAGATTTTGAAGCGTAACCCGAAAATAGAAGTTACCGAGTTTTCAGATTTATACCCGAATAAGGGTACAAAGAAGTTTTACAGGGCTTATGTGGAAGTAAGCAAAAGAAACATAGCAGAAAAATAGCAGGAAGAAAAGGAGAATTTCATTATGTGTAAAATAATCGCAATCGCAAATCAGAAAGGTGGAGTTGGTAAGACCACCACAACAAGCAATTTAGGAATCGGTTTGGCAAAGCAGGGAAAGAGAGTGCTGTTAATTGATGCGGATGCGCAGGGCAGCCTTACAGCAAGTTTAGGTTTTAAGGAGCCGGACAAGCTGGAGATCACTCTGGCAAATGTGCTTGCAAATATCATCAATGATGAGGAAATGGATACGGATTACGGTATCCTGAAGCATGAGGAAGGCATTGACCTGATGCCGGGGAACATTGAATTGTCCGGTCTGGAGGTATCACTGGTGAATGTGATGAGCCGTGAGGTTGTGTTGCGTTCCTATGTGGAAATGGTAAAAGATAGATACGATTACATACTGATTGATTGTATGCCTTCCCTTGGTATGATTACCATAAATGCCTTTGCCTGTGCAGACAGTATTCTGATACCTGTGCAGGCGGCATATCTGCCCGTGAAAGGTCTGGAACAGCTTATTAAGACCATTGGAAAAGTAAAACGTCAGATTAACCCGAAATTGGAAATTGAAGGTATTCTGTTGACAATGGTGGACAGCCGGACGAATTATGCAAGGGACATCAGTGCCATGCTTGTAGAGAATTATGGAAGTAAAGTGCGGATATTTGAAAACAGTATTCCGATTTCTGTAAGAGCAGCGGAAATTTCAGCAGAGGGTGTCAGTATCTTTCAGCACGATCCGAAAGGCAAGGTTGCAGGTGCCTACCAGTCATTGACAGAGGAGGTAATCACCTCTGCTCGTCCAGAGGGACTCACACTTTGCAGAGCAAAGCAGGGAGGTGAGCGCAATGAATAAGAGAGGAAGTGCAGACAAAATTAAGTTAAGCAGTTTTGACGATTTGTTTGGCACACAGGAAGCGGGTACAGGTACAGAACAGGTGCAGGAGATACCACTTTGTGAGCTGTATGAGTTCAGAGGACATCCGTTTAAGGTAGTGGATGATGAGAAAATGCAGGAAACCGTGGAGAGCATTAAGAACTATGGTGTGTTGATGCCCGGTATTGCAAGACCGAGAGCAGAAGGCGGCTATGAAATCATTGCCGGGCACCGTAGGAGACATGGCTGTGAACTGGCTGGACTGTCTACAATGCCGATGTTTGTCAGAGATTACACGGATGATGAAGCCACAATCATCATGGTAGACACGAATATTCAGAGAGAAGATATTCTACCAAGTGAGAAGGCAAGAGCTTATTCCATGAAGTATGAAGCCATGAAACATCAGGGGAAAAAGGGTGCCGGAAACAGTCTGGATGAAGTGGGAGAAGCTGCCGGGGAAAGTGGCAAGACGGTTCAGCGGTATATCTGGCTTGCCCGGTTATCTGATGAACTGTTGGAAATGGTTGATAAGAAGAAAATCGGTCTGGTGCAGGGCGTTGATATATCGTTTCTTACAGAGCAGGCACAGGAATGGGTGCAGGTTATCATGGAAGAAATCGGAACAAATATTTCCACTGTCCAATCAGCAAAATTGAAAGAGTATGGGAAAAAGGGAGAGCTGACCATGCCGATGGTAAGGCTCATTCTGACAGAGGAAAAGCCAAAGGAAAGAAAGGTTACATTAAAAGCAGAGAAAATCAGCAGGTATTTTCCGGAGGAGTATTCGGAAAGCGAAATCGAACATGTCATTATAGAGCTTTTGGAGGAATGGCAGAAGAAACAGTAAAGGAGGCGGTAAAAATGGGCGGTACAATCAAGTTCGATTATTATTATGGAATCGAAGCAGATCAGTTCTCTTTTTATCGTGTTCCACGGCTGTTGATTAAAGATGAGCGTTTTAAGGGGCTTAGCAGTGATGCCAAGCTCCTGTACGGTCTGATGCTTGACAGAATGTCCTTATCCATGAAAAATGGGTGGCTTGATGATGAAAACAGGGCGTATATTATATATACGGTAGATGCAATTATGGAGGATTTAGGCTGCGGAAAGGACAAGGCAATAAAAGTCCTTGCAGAATTAGATACAAATAAAGGTATTGGTCTGGTGGAGAGAATCCGAAGAGGGCTTGGAAAGCCAGATATTATTTATGTGAAAAATTTTGTTGTTTCGCAGGAAACAGAGGAACAGCCTGCTAAAATGCAAGCGGATAGTGATACGCTTGCAGAGGTCGGAGATGCCGATTTGCAGAAGTCGGAAAAACCGAATTCAAGAAGTCTGAGAAGCCGACTTCAAGAGGTCGGAAAAACCGACTTCAGGAACTCGGAAAATCAGACTTCAAGAGGTGGGCAAAACGGACTTCAAGAGGTCGGAAATTCAGTCCCTATTTATACTAACTATAATCAGACTAATCAGAATTATACTGATATGAGTTATATCAATCCTATCAATCAATCGGAGAGTGAGCAGAAAAAGCCTGATTCGATGGATGGGATGGAGGATGTAAACGCATACATAGAGCTGATTAAGGAAAATATTGAGTACGAGCATTACATGAAATATGCTGTCTGGCAGGACAAGGCATTGTATGAGGAACTGTTTGAGGTTATCTGTGAGATTGTATGCGTAAAGCGTACCACAGTAAAAGTTGCAGGAGAGGATTATCCGTATGAGCTTGTGAAATCCAAGTTTTTGAAGCTGGACAGCGGACATCTGGAATATGTGATGGGCTGTATGAAAAATACCACTACGAAGATTGCAAATATCAAGTCGTACATGGTGACGGCATTGTATAATGCTTCCTCTACGATAAATCATTATTATCAGCAGGAGGTGCAGCATGATATGTATGGAGGAGGATGGCATGAAAAAGGTATTGTTTGAGATAGTGGTTCCGGCGGTTGTTCTGGCACTCTGGATGATTACCTGTTATCCGGTATGCTGCAAAACAGAAGGGTTTGATTATTTCCTTTACTGGATACTGGTGGGATGCCCTTACGGTATCCGGAAAATGTGTCTGTATCTGATGCCAAAGAATTTTGGAATTGCCGGAAGCATGGGTGTATTTGCACTTAATTGTATAATTGGTGGTTTGATAGGTGGCATTATTGTGATAATGAGAATTGCAAAGATTTTTACGGAGATAATAAAAGTGATAGGCGGACACTTCTGGACACAATGTCCAAAGGAATAAAAGGGCAACAAAAAAGGCATTGTCGGCTAATCATCCACAACAATACCTTTATTTGTCATCCGGAACATACTCCATGATATCTTCAATCCGGCAGTCAAGTATCTGACACAGTCTGTTCAGAATAATGGTTTTTACTACCATGTTCTGCCGGAGCCGTTGAAGCTGTGCTTTGTCAATGCCATAATCTTTGATAAGCTGGTACTGACTGATGTTCTTGGCTTTCAGCGTTTGCCAGAGAGGGTCATATTTAATCATACAGGCAACTCCTTTCCTCTCTTGTATTTTAAATGGAGAAAACCTATAATAATATGGTGCGTGTATGCACCATAAATATGCAGATTAAATAGAAAAATAGATGTTAAAATAAATGGTCGAACAGTAACAGGAGGGATTTATATCTTGAAAAAAAGCTATATTACAGAAGCCGAAAAAGAAAAGTGCAGACAGGTTGCTGATGCATTTGCAGAGCTGTATGAGCTTGAAAATATACTTGTTATGGATGCCGGAAGATATGGCTTTGTAAAATTGCAGTATTATACAGAAAATCAGGGATTTGATAATGTCTATACTTTTACGGACTGCCGGAGTCTGTTTGAAGATCTCTGGGTGGAATGGCTGGATACAAAACTTTATCTGATGGCAAAGGGCACATCACTTTTGGAAAAAGGATATAAAGGTATATTTGAAAGCCTTCCGGAAGAAAAGAAAAAAGAGCTTACGGATAAAAAAGCTGATTTTGCCCAAAAGGCAGGAATAGAATTATAGGAATAACAGCGTCAGGGCAGTTATGGGTCGAAAGATTTGTAGCTGCTCTTTTTTATTGCTTTTGGACATTGTGTCCAGAAGCGGGAAGGAGAAAGCCGGATATGGAATCAATGAGAGATGTTAATCGTGTAATGGAACGGGAGATAGCAAAGGGGAGCAGCCCTTTGAAGTTAGACCATATTGAGTTTGGAGAATATTCGTATCAGGAGATATCATCAAAGGAGAAACTACTGGAGGTATTGTCATATCTGCTGAGAATAGGAGATTTTAGCCAGTATGCCGGGAAAGCTGTTATCAATAATGTTTATATGAACCTGCAAGGCAGGAAGCCTGTATTCAAGAGAACTAAGACCGCAATGCAGAGGAATAATATTTTTGCAACAATCAAAAGGTATGCAAATAAGTTAAAGCCGGAGTATAATGGAGATGTATATCTGGAAACGGTCAGATGTTATTTCACAATACCGGAAGAAAATCTGGAAAAGTGCCGATATACATATCGGGGAAATGAAACATACGCATTTCTGCTGTCGGACAAGTACATCTTGGGGTTATATACGCATTGTCTGGTAGCAAGGAAAGAAGCTGCAAGTACAGAGGTGCAGGCGGAAGGCTTTACGGAAAAAGAGTATGGGATGGTAAGACTGGAAAATGTGAGGGATGTTTTGTTCCAGGCGTTGCTGCTAGATGATGTGAAGATTGATGGTAACAAGATACATTCAGAAATCTATACACTGTTCTTTGTAAAAACAAAAGTATAATGTAATTTATTAAAGAATGAAAAGGATAGGTAAAATATGGATAATACGAAGAGAGAAAAGACCGAATTAGAAAAAACTATATATCAGGATATTCAATCTGAAATTCGTAAATTTTATGATAGCGAAGGTATAGAGTATAAATGTAAAGAAGAACCAGAAGATACTATAATAGATTTCTTCTCATATCTGTTTAGATTGATTCCTGTGACTAAAAGAACAGTACATTATTCTAAGGAATTATTGAACAGAATTAATTTGAATGAAATATCAAAAGAATATGTAGAAATTTTGAAAATGTTTGAGAATGCATTTTCAGAGGGAAAGGATATGAATATCTTTCTTTCAAATAACATAAAAAAGTCACGAGAAACAGATTTTTTGCGATATACATGGCATTTGTTTCATTTGCACATGAGTGATAAGTTTGTAGCAGATAAAAAACAGATGAAGAATAACAGAAGTGATACACAATTATTGTGCATAATTGATTTCCATGATGTGTATTTCATAGATGTAATACCGCATCCAACAAAAGCAGAAGAATATTTTAATATACAGAATTTGGAGATAATTGTAAAAAATGGTTGGATGGAGAAGATCGGTTTTTTTGAAATAACTGATATGATTCCGGGAACATTGGAACCGAAAATAACAGAGGATAAAGACATATTTAAGCTATATAGTGAATGTAGTGCGAATATAGTATTTGAATTTCAGGAAAAAGTCTATTGTTCGCTCGAACCAGTAAACTGTACGAGGAGACCATATGTAGCCATAAATGAAATGGCAAAAATCAACAGGGCAATATACAAACTTAACAGTATGGAAGGAACATATATAGGATTTCAATTAAGTTGTAACGACCAAGGAATATTGGTGGGACTTGTTGGGTTCAAGACACCAGCAGGAAAGATAAACCTTTACAATATTTTTTAGAAAATGAAATTCCAATAGTATGCTTATACGGAAATGAGATGTATATACAACGTTCAGTATGATAAATATTACAATAATTTAACATGAAACAAAACAGCGCCAGGGCAGTTATAGACCGTAAAGGTTTATAGCTGCCCTTTTTGCGTTCATGGACTTTTGGACACAATGTCTGGAAGCAGAAAGGAGAGCTTATGAGATATTTACTGCACAGGCTGTATGTTCCACCATAGCAGGGCATACACTCAGGTAGCAATGATCGGAGGTACTTATGCAGGAGGAAGTAACACAGAAAACGATTGCTCTTGTAATAAAGACCGCTAAATTAGATGCTAACGTGCTGAAAGCTGCCATGCGTATGTATTTGAACCACCG
>CAMFGH010000114.1 GCA_945949875.1 uncultured bacterium | reverse complement strand
AAAAGCACCAACAGATGATAATGCATCCGACCTGTGATGCCATGCATCTGCCATAAGGGCTCCGGAATTTATCTTCTTTGCAGCGGCTCTTGTATACCAGAACATCCACTCCTTTACAACAATAGATACCACTGCTGCCACAAGCGCTAACATTCCCGGAATAGCAAGTTCTTTTGTGGAACCGGATAAGATATTATCCACTCCAACCTTTCCAATTTCAATACCGGTAGCTGCCAGAATCACTGCTAAAATACAGGATGCCACACATTCCATTCGTTCATGTCCATACTGGTGCCCTTCATCAGAGCTTTTTCCGGAAATAGTGACACCAATAATTACTATGATCGTGCTGAACACATCGGATGCCGAATGAACTGCATCGGAGATCATAGCACCGGATTTTGCCCATATACCGGCAAACAGTTTAAGTGCTGATAAAATAACGTTAATAATAATGCTGACTATAGATACTCTGTATGCTATTTTGCTGTTCTGTTCCATAAGATTACTCCTTCCCCAAAACACATTCCTATAAAAACATATCCTATAAGAAACACATTCCTGTAAAAACCACATTCTGGTAAAAACGCATTTCTTTAAAGAAAAAACACCTGTGAAACAATAGGTAACTACTGTCCCACAGATGTTAATATCTGCTGCCTCTTGGCCCGGTTCGTGAAAACATTACTTCACCACCTGCTCAGTTTGTACTGTAGATATATGCAGTGCAATGAGTTATTTATGTATCTTATGACATACAGCAAAAACTGTCAACATGCTTTCTATCCTAATATTGGTTCGGTTTTTCTAAACCTGCACAGTGCACACTAAATCAACATAGCATATGCTAATTCCTAATAGGTAACGCTAACTTTCTACCAGTTTTCAGCTTTCATTCTTCCTTAAACAGGATATCACAGTAGACCCCCTCTCCCTACTCAAACAGCGGCAAAACCGATGGCACATCTTTTACGCCAAGATAGTCACTAAGTATATCCACCACAAACTGGTGATCCTTTTGCTGAGGCAGATTGGATGCCAGCAATACTCCCACCATTTCTCCCGTTTTCAATTTGATAGGGAATCCACCACCGATAAACACATATTCCCGGGGATCCAGTCCATTGGATTCTACAGTCTCACCGGTAATATTTGCATCAACCCATGCTCCAAAAGAACTTTGTTCCCTTAAAATGACAGTCTGGCATTTGCGTCCCAGCCATTTATCATTGAGCAGGTTGGTTCCAGCTGTTTCATGCTGAAAAAGAATGGTTCCGTTGCATTTCCGGATAGAAACCGCTAATTCGATTCCCTTTTCATAAATTCTTTCCACCATAAATTTCCCCAGTTCCCAGGCATCTTTATTGGTAAAACTATCAAATCGGAGCATTTCTTCCTGTTTGGAAACTATTTCCTTTAGTGCTTCAAATTCTTTAATCTCCATGTCTTTTTCCTCTCATTTGGTATTCTTTTACAGCATCAGTCTGTAAATAGCTTCTACGTCTTTCTGGTTCAGTTTTACAAAACCTCCCAGAGTTCCATCTCCGCCATTACCGTAGCATGCAGTATGCGCAAGTTTTTCAATATCCGCTTCCCTTGCTCCCAGTTCTTCAAAATTTTTCGGCATACCTAGGGAGATCAGGAAACTGCGAAGTGCTTCGATACCGGCTTTTGCAGTATTTTCAGGATGTTCAAAATCCATCTGGCACCCCCATACTCTGACAGCAATCTTTGCAAAACGCATCACATCATGGTTCATATTATAAGTAAAGACTGCCGGCATCACTACTGCAAGACCTGCACCATGGGCGCAGTCATATAAAGCAGACAATTCATGCTCAACATCATGGCTGGTCCAGTCCTGGGTGCGTCCTACACCGCAGGAATTATTATGAGCCATCATTCCTGCCCACATAATATTGGCACGTGCTTCATAATTATCAGGGTCTTCCATGACACGAGGGCCTTCGTGAATCATGGTCAGAATCAGCGCTTCGATCATACGATCGGTTACTTCTACTTCTTTGGTATTGGTTAAATATCTTTCATACAAATGTGCAATAATATCAGTAATGCCACATGCGGTCTGATAAGCCGGCAGGGTTTGTGTCAGTGCCGGATTTAAAATGGAAAATTTCGGTCTGAAAGCTTCTCCGGAAGCACCACGTTTGAACATGCCATCTTCTTTTGTGATCACAGAGTCCGGTGAACCTTCGCTGCCCGCTGCTGCAATGGTCAGAATCGTACCAATCGGCAGAGCCTTATCTACCGGCTTCCCTTCGTAATAGTCCCAGAAATCTCCTTCATATACAGCCCCGGCAGCTATGGCTTTCGCAGAGTCAATGGTGCTGCCACCGCCTACTGCTAAAACAAAATCAATTTTTTCTTTTCTGCTAAGTTCAATTCCTTCATATACTAATCCGCTTCTTGGATTCGGTTTTACACCGCCCAGTTCGATATAGGAAATCTGTTCTTCCTCCAGAGATTTCTTTACCCTGTCCAAAAGGCCGGAACGAATCACAGAACCTCCGCCATAATGAATCAGAACTTTGCTTCCTCCAAATCGTTTTACATACTTTCCGGTTTCCTTCTCTGTGTCTTTCCCGAAGGCAAAATATGTAGGTGCATAAAATGTAAAATTGTTCATGATGCTTTTCTCCTTTTTTCTATAGCATTTTCCTCGTCGCCATAACAGAGACGAGATTCGCCTTGCAAATCTCGCTCTGATTAGCGGTCGTCAAATGCTCATTCGTGCAAGCACGCTGAGCATTTTCCTCGTCGCCATAACAAAAAGAGCAGGGAAATCAACATATTCTGTTGTCCTTACCCTGCGCTTATTGCTTGGCTTTATATAAAATATCCTTCTCTACTACCAGAGTACCATTTTTTCCTGTTTCTGGCAAGCAGATAACACTCTTTTTTGCCTTCCGGAACAAGCTTTCGGAGCGCGCTTTTTGTCTTCTGTATCAACCTTCATTTTCGTCTTCCGTCTGTTCCGATATCTCCTCTTTTTCCCTGCTTCCCACGATGGCAAACACAATCGTAATCAGAGTAACCAGACCCATCACACCGATGACAATGAACAGCGCGTAATACTGTTTGTCTGTGTGAATTGCCACATTTCCGCCTGCCTGCATCACAGTATCTCCGGAATAGGCGATGGCGTATGTAGAAAACTTATCTGTCCGGAAAGTAATGGTGCTCAGATTGGTGTCTTCATCTTCCAGTACACTCATCAAAATGCTTCCGTCCGGATTTACATGTCGCCTGATGATAAAATATTCCCTTTCATTGGCAGTATCCCGGAATTCTTCCGGAATATCCAGCACTACCACCATGCCGCTGGAAAGCTGTGTTATCGCTTTTTTATCATTCTCTATGGTTTTGTACAAGGATAAATCAAAATATGTCGCAATATTTAAATCTTTTCCGGCAAACTCTTCAAAGGCATCCTTTTCTTCATCGGAAATACCATAAGACACATTGGAAAGTGCCACATCTACTTCCACATTCTGTCCCTGCAATACCTTTATTTTCTCATCCTCTGTCAGTATGCCACTGATCACTGCATCCAGATTCAGAATGCCCGGAGCATCCATATCCTTTATTGCTGCATCCGAAGTACCTTCTTCATTCATTTCATTCTTTACATAAATCTGCAGATAGCCCTGAGCCTGTGCCTCTTTCAGGAGAGCCATAGCCCCACTTCCGTTAAGCTCTTCCCGGGCTTTTTCTTCTGTCAGATTTTTCTCTGCAAGAATCCCGGTCATTTCCTTTGCCTGTTCTGCAAGGGTTTCGGAATCAGAATCCGATGAATCCTCTCCATCCTTTTTCAAATCCGTTTCTTTTTCTGTGGATGTATTTTTATCTTTCGTGGATGTTTCCTGATCCTTGGCCGGTGTTTTAGCCTTAGAGCCACCGGAGGAAGCTTTCTTTGTATATACTGCAGTAATGTTATAGCTCTGGCTGATATTTTTCAGAACATAACTCTGTGCATTGCTGAAAATTGCACCATTATAACGCCATCCGGTAAAAGTATAGCCTGCTGCCGGAATCGCTGTAATGGTAACATCCGTTCCCGGATTATACAATCCGGATCCCGCATAGGTTCCGCCATTTACAGGTTCATTGGTCAGGGTCACCATGCAACTGGAAAGGGGCTGAACCGCTGCCGCTGGATCTACCAATTCAAAATGAGCTACTACGGTATGATCGGCTTTTACATCATCCAGTGTCAGTTCCTCCTTATGGGTCAGATACTTGTCCCCTTCTTTCCAACCTTTGAACCGGTAACCGGCCGCTACGGATTTCACGCGAACTGTTACATCATCCCCATAACTTACTGTTTTATAGCCGGAGACCGTACCGGCTTCATTGATATTCTTTTTTACTTTGATCTTATACTCTTTTCCGATAAATCTGGCTTCATAGGTCAGGTTTTTCGTTACATTGGTAACCGTATAAGTGGAACTGGTGGATACCTGCTTTCCATCCAGATACCAGCCTTTAAAGGTGCAGTCTGAATTGGCGCTGGCGTAGATATTCACATTTCCGTTCTTAGCCACCGCACCGCCGCCGGAGACAGTTCCCATGGATGACTTTTCAGCTTTTACACTGACCGTATAAATGTCAGATGTGGATGACACTACGCCGATAGCAACAGAATTCGATAATGTAGAGCCCCCATATGTATAAGTAGCAGTAACCGTAAGTGTGGTAGCGGTTTCTTCTGCACCAATTATCAGTTTACCGGAATCTTCATCTATACTGGTTTCTTTTCCGGATGCGGCACCTGAGACACTCCATTTTACCCCACTAATAGAATTCCCATCTGCTGTCGCTGTGCATTGCACTATACCCCCTTTGGGTGCCACAGCCGTTGATGCAGAAACAGTGAGGCCTTTTGGAGCAATGATAACCGTTATGGCTTTCGTGCTGCTGGCACCCGTTCCGCTGTCTGTCGCAGTAAAGGTAATGGCATTTTTATAGGTCCCATAAGCGCTGGTGTTCGGCGAGATTGTAAAAGTCCCTGTTCCGTCCTTCTCAACCGTAAGGGTAGACGGTGTGACCGCGATACGACTATCCACAGCACCAGATACTTTCACAGCACCAGAACCGTTATTTGTCAGGGTAATTGTTTGACTATCTCCACTCCCTGTTAATGTCACTTCTGCAGCCGACCAGCTCACGGAGGGAGTTTCTGCCTTACTCTGAAAACTGCACACCCCGCTTACCGCCATCGCCAGGATGCCTGCTGCCACTATTTTTTTCCACCATTTTACTTTTTGCATACTCATTTCCTCATCACATACTACGATTGATCCTATCGTAGTATTATGTAAACCTACTTCTCATATTCGATGACCTCTTCCGGAAGCCATTTCAGCAGTCTCTTCTTTACTTTATCAAATGCCACAGGTTTTTCTATAAAATCATTAATTCCCGCTATCCGGAAAAGTTCCTGGGTTTTCTCTGAAACATCTCCTGTTAATGCGATGATTGGAACAGATTTGTAATAAGCCACCCTTCCTTCATCGGATTGTTCTGATGCCAGTTTACGTATTCTGTCCGTTGTTTCCACACCGTCCATTCCGGGCATCATATAATCCATGAAAATAGTCTGGAACGTATCTTCTCCTACCAGTTCCATTGCTGCTTCTCCGGAACCGGCAGTAACTGCAGTCATTCCCAGATGCTTCAACATGTTTCTCATTACCATCAGGTTCATTTCCGTATCATCTACGATCAGTGCTTTTGCCCCCGGAGCCTTAAAATTTTCTACCTTCCAGGTGCATTTTACACGCTCGCCACTTTCTTTCTGCTCTGTGGCTTTTTTCTGCAAAATGGTAAAGAAGAACTCCGAGCCCTTTCCGTATTCGCTCTCCACCTTCAGTTCTCCACCCATCAGGGCAATAAAATCTTTTGATATGGATAGTCCCAGTCCGGTACCCTCTTTGCTGTGATTTTTCTGAACATCCACCTGTGAAAATGCTTTTCCCAGTTTTTCCAGATCTTCTTCACGGATACCCTGTCCGGAATCCTTTACACCGAATCGAATCCGGTATCCATCTTCTGTTTCTTCCACTACTTTGGCAGATAACTGAATATATCCGCTTTCGGTAAATTTTACTGCATTATTCATCAAATTAATGAAAATCTGCCTGATACGAAGGGCATCTCCAACCAGAAGCCCGGGGATTTTCTCATCTATCTGAACCATCAGACGGATTGATTTGCTTCCAATCCGGTTCTCGATGATCATCTGCACATCTTCCACCAGTGGACGGATCTCGTATGGAGCTTCCACGATTTCCATCTTTCCGGCTTCTATTTTTGACTGATCCAGAATATCATTAATGATCATGACCAGAGCCGAGCCGGAATTCTTGATATTCTGCATATATTTACGCTATTTTTCCGTAAGATCATCCTGCAACAGTAAATCGGTCATCCCAACCACTGCATTCATGGGAGTACGGATCTCATGGGAGACGATGGAAAGAAAGGCTGATTTGGATGCATTGGCTGCCTCTGCAATTTCTTTTTGTTCCCTTAGTTCTTCCATATGTTGATATCGTTCTGTCACATCAGACAAAACATACAGATTTCCCTGAAAATCACCCCCATGCATCAATGGTTCCAGCTTCGCTTCATATATACAATCTTCTTTTTTTAAAACCTCATGGTCTGTGATCTTTCCACGTATTTCTTTTAGTACTTCTTCATTTTTCTCGTATAATCCAATCATCTTAGATGGTGATTGGATTTATTCCTTTCTCCCAGTTAT
>CAMFGH010000113.1 GCA_945949875.1 uncultured bacterium | reverse complement strand
ATTATGGTGCATCTTTTGTAGGTATGCCGGAACTGGATGCAAGCAGGATTGGTATCTATACCACAATTAATGATCAGGACAAATAAATTAAAAAAGGCTTATTAATCTAAAAAATAAGCTGTCGCTTTGGTGAAAAATCCTAAAGCGGCAGCTTTGTTTTTCATTTTATCAGCAGAGTGATGCCAGATCCTGATAAAAGGATGGATAGGAAATATTCACACAGGAGGCATCCTTTATTTTTGTCACCCCGTCAGCTATTAAAGAGGCAATGGCAAAACTCATGGCAATCCTATGATCTAAATGGGAGTCAATTTCTGCTCCGTGCAGCGTATTTCCACCTTTTATGATCATACCGTCTTCCGTAGCTGTGATATCACAGCCCATAGCGGAAAGATTTTCCACCATAACTTCGATGCGGTTTGATTCTTTTACTTTTAATTCTGCAGCATCCCTGATGACAGTGGTACCTTCTGCCGCTGCAGCCATGATGGCGATGACAGGCAGTTCATCAATCAGAGTAGGGATGATGGCTCCTTCTATGGTAGTGCCATGAAGAGAACTGGATCTGACCACAATATCAGCAGTAGGTTCGCCGGATTCACTTACATTTTCCAAGGTTATGTTTCCCCCCATAGCTTTTGCTACCTGCAGGATTCCATCCCTGGTGGGATTGATGCCCACATGTCTGATCCGGATTTCAGAACCGGGAACGATAAGGCCTGCAGCAATAAAATATGCAGCAGATGAAATATCTCCTGGTACAGAGATTTCCAGAGCAGTTAAATCGGGTTCCGGCAAAATGGAAGCCGACAGCCCCTCTGTATGTACTGTTGCTCCAAAGGATTTCAACATAATTTCCGTGTGGTTCCGGCTGATGGCAGGTTCCTTCACTGTGGTGATCCCGTCTGCATAAAGACCTGCAAGTAAAATAGATGATTTCACCTGTGCCGATGCAACAGGAGATTGATAGGTAATACCATGAAGCGATGCAGGAGAAATACAAAGCGGTGCGCAGTCATTACCATGAACGCTTTTGATAGAAGCTCCCATCTGTGAGAGGGGAGTAATGATACGCTTCATAGGTCTTTTCTGTATGGAAGCATCCCCGGTTATGGTAGAAGAAAAATTCTGCCCGGAAAGAATCCCTGAAATCAGTCTGGTAGTTGTTCCACTGTTCCCGGCATCCAGTATACTATCCGGAGTGGAAAGTCCATGAAGACCTTTTCCATGTATATAGATTTTCTGATCTTTTTCTTCTATTGAAACACCTAATTGTCTGAAACAGGAAATGGTGGAAAGACAGTCAGCACCTTTTAAAAAGCCTGTTACCTGCGTTGTTCCTTTTGCAAGAGAACCGAACATCACTGCACGATGGGATATGGATTTATCCCCCGGAACTGTAATTTCACCACGACATTTTTTTACGCTTTTAAATTCCATAGGAAAGTATCCTTTCTTTCATATTACAAAAAACATAATCCGCTAAAAATGGTAGGATTATATTTTTATCTTTTCACATGAACAATATAGCCCTTGGAAGAAAGAATGTCACATGCTTTTGCAATGTCTTCTTCCTCGTATACTTCTATCTGCAGAGAACCTTCTGCCACTTCTCGGTTATGAGTAATACCGATATTTTTTATGCTGATCTGTCGGAATGCCAGGAGTGTTGCAATCGTAGCGAGGGCACCCGGTTCATCCGGGATATCAACATAAAATACATAAGATTTTTTGATTGGTCCAGGTGATGCATCAATAAAGGATTCCCGATAGTCTCGTGCCTGAGTAAAAAAATCTTTGATTTCTGCTGCGTCTTTCTGTTTCATTTTATCCCGTATATCTTCCAGTGACTTTATATAGTCATTCAAAAGAGAAAGAATATTTTCAGTATTGGTCATACAGATATGTTCCCACATAACGGGTGATGAAGAGGAAATACGGGTGATATCCTTAAATCCACCTGCAGCGATCATTTTCATAATACCATTTTCATTGTCATGGCTTTTGACCAGATTCACAAGAGATGCAGAAATCACGTGGGGCAGGTGACTGATACCTGCTGTGGCATAGTCATGTTCCTGACAGCTCAGTACCAGTGGAAGAGCACCGATTTTTTTAATCAGACGTTCCAGAAAAGCAACCTTAAACATGGAAACTGATTTTGTTGGTGTCAGAATATAATAAGCATTTTCCAACAGCTTTGCCTTGGAATTTGTATATCCGATCCGCTCACTTCCTGCCATGGGGTGGCCACCGATAAATTGATCAGACAATCCAAGTGCATCAATATGTTCATGAATATCCTTTTTTACGCTGCCCACATCTGTTAACAGGGTATCTGCTGATATATAGTTTTTCAAAATAACCAGATTTTCATCATTGCAGGAAACCGGTGCACATAAAAAAATAAGCTGACATGCAGAAAAATGTTCATCGATTTTTTCGGTGATTTCATCTGCAACACCATCTTCTGATGCAGCCTGTAATGCATTTTTATCAATATCATAGGCTATGATTCTGGACCCCGGATATACATTCTTAATTGCCCGTGCAATAGAACCTCCAATTAGTCCAAGACCTATAAAACCATAGGTAAGATTACTGTTCTCCATAGATAAATCCTCACTGATTCCTTCCTGCTGGCAGGAACGATTTGGTATTTATAACCCTTATAATAAGATACATGATAAAAAACACAGAGTCAACGAAAAAATTTGCCACTTTAAAGCGGCAAAGCGAATGAAAAATGCTATATAAAGTAAGAAATATGGGAAGTACTTATATAATTTATAAAAGCTTTATGCAGAATGTTTAAATAGGCTTGATAAATACTCTGATGTTTAGTAAAATGTTCACATGGGTATGTTGGGGAAAATAAAATAAGAGTTTATTTTTATACATAATGCCTAAAACTTACTTGCATTGGAGGATTTTATATGAACGTTTATACAACTGACAAGATCAGAAACGTTGTATTATTAGGACACGGAGGTGCCGGAAAAACCAGTTTGGTGGAAGCTATGGCTTATTTATCAGGTATCACTTCCAGAATGGGAAAGGTATCTGATAAAAATACAGTAAGTGATTATGGAAAAGAAGAACAGTCAAGAGGAATTTCTATAAGTACATCCCTTGTTCCGATTGAATGGGAAGGCTATAAGATTAATATTCTGGATACCCCCGGATATTTTGATTTTGTTGGTGAAGTAGAAGAAGCTATGAGTGCTGCAGGTGCAGCCATTATCGTAGTATCCGGTAAAGCAGGCGTTGAAGTAGGAACTGAGAAAGCCTGGGAACTTTGTGAAAAATATAATCTGCCACGTATCTTCTATGTAGATGATATGGACATTGATAATGCTTCTTTCAGGCAGGTGGTAGAAGACCTGACAGAGAAATACGGAAAGAAGATCGCTCCGTTCCATCTGCCGATCCGTGAAAATGAAAAATTCGTGGGTTATATTAATGTTATTACAGAAACCGGTAACAGATGGCAGGGGAAAGAAGTGGTTCCTTGTGAGATACCGGAATACAGCAAAGCAAACCTTCAGATGTGCAGAGACACTTTGCTGGAAACCGTAGCAGAAACATCGGAAGAGTTTATGGAAAGATATTTTGGCGGAGATACCTTCTCTGAGGCAGAAATCAGAGCTGCACTTCGTACCAACGTTATGGATGGTACTGTGGTTCCTATGACTATGGGCTCTAATGTGCTTTGCCAGGGTATTTATACACTTCTGGATGATGTGATCAAGTACTTCCCAAGTCCGGAAAACAGAGAAGTTGCAGGTATTGACTTAAAGACCAACGAAATTTTCCATGCAAATTATGATTTTGCCAAAGCAAAATCCGCAGTAATCTGGAAAACTATTGTAGATCCTTTTATTGGTAAATATTCCCTGATCAAAGTCAACTCCGGTGTACTGAAATCGGATGATGTTATTTACAATGTAGATAAAGACGTTGAAATGAAGATCGGTAAGCTTTATGTGCTTCAGGGAAACAAACCGATTGAAGTACCTGAACTTCATGCAGGAGATATTGGTGCCATTGCAAAACTGACCGCTGCGAGAACCGGTGATTCCTTATCTACCAAAGCCCGTACTATCCGTTATGGTAAACCGGATATTTCTGTTCCATATACTTATATGAGATATAATCCTGTAAATAAAGGTGATATTGATAAAATATCCCAGTCCTTACAGAAGATGATGCATGAAGACCTTACCTTAAAGAATGTAAACGATGCAGAAAACAGGCAGACACTGCTTTATGGTATCGGTGATCTTCATCTGGAAGTGGTTGCCAGCAGACTGAAAAATGAATATAAGGTAGAAATCGAACTGAGCAAGCCTAAGGTGGCTTTCCGGGAAACCATTAAGAAAAAATCTGATGTGGAATATAAATACAAAAAGCAGTCAGGCGGACATGGACAGTATGGTCATGTTAAGATGCGTTTTGAAGCATCCGGTGATTTGGAGACCCCTTACGTATTTGAACAGGAAGTTGTGGGTGGTGCAGTTCCGAAGAACTTCTTCCCGGCAGTGGAAAAAGGTATTCAGGATTCCATCAGCAGAGGCCCTTTGGCAGCATATCCGGTTGTTGGTGTAAAAGCTGTTCTTTATGATGGATCCTATCATCCGGTAGATTCTTCTGAAATGGCGTTTAAGACAGCTGCTGCACAGGCATTCAAGAAAGGCTTTATGGAAGCAGGTCCTGTTCTTCTTGAGCCAATCGCTAATTTGAAAGTAACTGTTCCGGATAGTTACACCGGCGATGTTATGGGTGACCTGAATAAACGTCGTGGTCGTGTTCTTGGAATGAATCCTGCACCGGGCGGAAAGACTGTGGTAGAAGCTGAAATTCCAATGACAGGTCTATTTGGATATTGTACAGATTTAAGATCTATGACAGGTGGTCGTGGTGATTTCGCATATGAATTTGCACGTTATGAGCAGGCTCCATCAGATGTACAGGAGAAAGAAGTTGCTGAAAGAGCTGCTAAGGTTGCAGAGAATAATGTGGAATAATGAAATAGTATAATGCTGAAATAATAGGTTGTGATATGATGTAGTATGTATTAAGCCAAGTTGTACACGTACAACTTGGCTTAATTTGTATTTATTTTTTGATAAAATAGATTGACAAATGCTATCTGGTGATATATTATAACTTTAGTACATTTGAAAAAAGATGATTTGTGCAAAATGACAAATGTTTTTATAAAAAATTTAAAATTGTAAATTTTGTTTCGTCAGATTTCCATACATATTTTGGCTCCTTTTGTGATAAGAAGTAAATGTACTTTTTTTAACATGTACAATACCGCAGAGCGGATTGTAAATACAACTTTTTCAAATTATAACCAGGGAGGTAAAGGTAACAATGAAAAAGAAAGTTTTAAGTGCTATCCTTAGCGTAGCAATGGTTGCAAGCTTGTTAGTTGGTTGTGGCAGCTCTTCTGCTCCAGCAGCTTCAGAAGCTCCGGCAGCTACAGAAGAAGCAGCTCCTGCAGCAGAAGCTACAGAAGAAGCAGCTCCTGCAGTAGAAGCTAACGGCAAAAAAGTAGGTGTTGCAATGCCTACACAGTCTTCTGAAAGATGGATTAACGATGGTTCCAACATGAAGAAACAGTTAGAGGCTCTTGGCTATGAAGTTGATCTTCAGTATGCTGAAGATGATGTTCAGGCTCAGGTTTCCCAGATCGAAAACATGATCGCTTCTGGCGTTAACTGCTTAGTTATCGCTTCTATCGACTCTTCCGCATTAGTAAACGTTGAAAAACAGGCTAAAGATGCTGGTATCCCAGTTATCGCTTATGACCGTCTTCTGATGGACACAGACGCTGTTTCTTACTATGCAACATTCGATAACAAAGGTGTTGGTACAGCAATCGGTAAATACATTGTTGAACATACAGAACTTGATCCTGCAGATCCTAAGACAATCGAGTTCTTCATGGGTTCTCCTGATGACAACAATGCTCATATGTTATATGCAGGTTTGATGGAACAGGTTCAGCCTTATCTTGATGACGGCTCTTTAGTATGTAAATCCGGTCAGGTTGATTTTGAATCTAACAACACATTAAGATGGGATCAGCAGACAGCTATGAAGAGATGTGAAGATATCTTAACAGGTTACTATGCAGATGATGAACTTGATATCATCGCTTCCGCATTCGACGGATTATCTTATGGTTGTAAATCCGCTCTGGAAGGTGCTGGTTACACAGCTGACAACTGGCCATTAATCACAGGTCAGGATGCTGAACTTATGGCTACAAAGAACATCATCGCTGGTACACAGACAATGTCTATCGCAAAAGATACTCGTATCTTAGCTGAAAAATGTGTAACAATGGTACAGGCAGTTCTGGAAGGCGCTGAACCAGAAATCAACGATACAGAAACATATAACAACAACGTTATCGTAGTTCCTTCTTATCTGTGCGAGCCTGTTGCTGTAGATAAAGATAACTACAAAGAAGTTCTTGTTGACACTGGATACTATACAGAAGATCAGCTTGCAGCTGAATAATTCTAATAGTTTGTTGAACAACTGAATGAAATTTAATTTTGGGCGGCGGCATTTTGCCACCGCCCGATTAATTTAGTGAAAAAGAAATCTGAAAGAGAAGGAGTAAGGGTATGTCAGAATACATCTTGGAAATGAATCATATTACCAAGGCTTTCTCTGGGGTAAAGGCGCTTGATGATGTTAATCTGCAGGTGAAGAAAGGTGAAATTCATGCTATCTGCGGAGAAAATGGTGCGGGAAAATCTACACTTATGAATGTCCTCTCAGGCGTATATCCTCATGGAACATATGACGGTGATGTGGTATACAAAGGTGAAACCTGTGCGTTTCACAATCTGAAAGATAGTGA
>CAMFGH010000112.1 GCA_945949875.1 uncultured bacterium | reverse complement strand
TCGGAGCGCATATACCGGTGTGAGTGTGGAAATGTCATGGACCGGGACAAAAATGTGGACGTGAATATCCGTGAGGAAGCAAGGAGAATGCTGAGTGCATAGGCAGGAAGCTTGATGTGATTGGATTTTTCTTTGAAGTTAATCTCGGGCGGAAACTGAGAAGCATAAAAGTTTTATAATTGTTGAAATTTCAGTAGAAAAGATAAAATATATGATATTTTTTCAATGAAAAATGGTCTTGGTTATATGGAATGTTATATGTTATGATAGGATATGTACAACAATATCTATAACATTATGAAAATACGAATGATAAAATGAATGGTTTCATTTTGAGGAAAATGGTATGGACAAAATCAGCTTCAAAGATAGTATACTGGAGAAATCAAACATTGGACTGTGGGCTATTGAAATGAAGCCGGGACAAACTCCACGTATGTATACCAATGAAAGTATGAATATCCTTCTGGGCATTTCATCAGACCTTTCACCGGAAGAAACCTATGAACTGTGGTGGAAAAATATTCACCCGGACTACTATGATTCGGTAACTTCCAGTGTAGAAAAGACTATAAGTGGTGAGCATGCAGAAGTATTATATCCATGGTTTCATCCTACCCGGGGGATGATATTTATCAGAGGTGGAGGTATCCGGGATGATTCTCATACAGACAGTATTTTTCTGCAGGGGATTCATCAGGACGTTACCAAGATTTATAAGTATCAAAAGGACGAGTTGACCGGATTGTATACAAAAGATGTCTTTTATAAACGTGTGGAAGAGATCCTTGCTAATAATCCGGACACAGAATATCGTATATTATACTCGGATATCGATAATTTTAAGTCCATTAATGAGAAATATGGTGTGGAAGCATCAGACGGACTTTTGCAGTATCTGGCTCATGCTATCAAGAAGGTCATGCCTGATAACTACATTCTGGGAGGCAGGATGGGGGGAGATAAGTTTGTTTTCCTGCAGTATGCAAGACCTCAAACCAGGGAAGAAGGACTTCGCATTGCGCAGGAAATTTTAAGTGGTTCACCTATCCCCAATGTTATATGGAAACATGGCATATATTACACCAGCTTTGAACGTAATATTTCCGTTCGAATCATGTGTGACAGAGCAAAATCCGCCTTGAACAGTATAAAAGGGGTATATGGTGTAAGCTGTGCTGTGTATAGTGATAAGCTTCGAAATAATCTTCTTACCCAGCAGCAGATTGTGGACAATATGGAAGAAGCCCTTTCCCGGGAAGAATTCTTTATTTATTTACAGCCAAAGTATAATCTGCATACCAATAAAACCGGCGGAGCAGAAGCTCTGGTCAGATGGATTCATCCTACCCTTGGATTTATGAATCCGGGAGTTTTTATCCCTCTGTTTGAAAAAAATGGTTTTATCCAGACATTGGATGAATATGTTTTTACAAAGGTGTGTGAGCTGTTAAGAGAATGGATTCGGGATGGTAAGCCGGTTGTGCCGATTTCTGTAAATCTTTCCAGAAGAGATTTTGAAAAGCCGGATCTGGCGGAACAGATTGTTGCAAAGGCCGACTCTTTTGGAATTCCCCATGAGCTGATCCATATTGAAATAACCGAAACTATTTTCTCGGATAATCCGGAACAGACAGCTGAAATCATCCAGAAACTTCACGATAGCGGATTCCAGATAGAACTGGATGATTTTGGAACAGGGTATTCGTCTTTGACTACATTGACAGAACTGGAACTGGATGTGATCAAATTGGATATCAGTCTGATTAAAAATGATAAGCCGGAGAATGAGAAAAACGTTCTGAACTTCTGCTCCCAGTTGGTGAAAATGCTGAATCTGCAGTCCGTGGCAGAGGGGGTTGAAACTGCCGGGCAGTTAGAGCGAATCAAATCTCTGGGGTGTGATTATATTCAGGGATATTATTATTCCAAACCGCTTCCGGTAGAAGAATTTGAGAGATATATGTTGAAGAATGCATAGTGAAAAGTGCATGATGAAAAATGCATAGCGAAAAGAAGAAAAAGAAAGAGGAGCCTCACAGGGACTCCTCTTTTTAAGTGTATTTATTCTGTTGGTTGTTCTGCCGGTTGTTCAGGGGCAACCCCATAGGTCATTCCGGCGGCCTGAATTTCAAGCTCATGTTGCTGCAGGACAGCTTCATATCCAGGGGTAGCAAAGAACTGTGCATTGTGCTGACAGAAGGTAGTCGGAGTAGGAGGCTGGTTAGGATCAGCCAAAGGATTATTCGGATCTGCAACTGGATCCGGAACGGTTGCCTCTCCGTTTTCATCTGTAGCAGTCGGCGTTAAGGAATCTGGGTTCAGAACCAGTACACCGTTTGTCTTAAACGGACATTCCTCACTGGCAGGCAGCAGATCATGGGCACATACAAGACCTGCGTAATGTACGTTACAGGTTTCCTGAGGAACAGTGCCTTCTTCAAAGTACTCTGTCTTCAAGGTTCCGTCACATAATCCGGGGATTGGAAGTTTACCGGACTGTGAACATACCGTAGCAGTAACGATACCGCTTGGGGTAGGGAAGGATTCATTTGGCAGTTCTGCATGGATTTCAGACATGACAGCACGCCAGATTTTCTTTGCCAGATTCTTCTGTTCTGTAGAGGTTAATTTATTGGTTGTAATTGTATTATCGTAACCGGCCCAGGTAGTAGCAGTATAGTATGGGGTATATCCGGCAAACCATACATCTACATCATCGGATGTGGTACCTGTTTTACCGGCGATGGACATTCCACCAAAGTTTACAGAACCACCGGTACCACTGGTAACTACATCCACCATGGCATCTGTAAGAAGGAAAGCAGTGGTTTCCCTGAGAACCCTGCGGCTCTTCTGACTCTGTGTCTTATCCAGAATCACGTTCCCGTCATGGTCTGTGATCTTCGTATAAAGAATCGGCTCGTTGTAAACACCACCATTTGCAATGGTTGCATAAGCAGCATTCAACTCTTCATTTGTTACACCGTATGTGATGCCACCCAGAGCTAAGGACTGCTGGATGTCGGAGAATACTTCGCCACCGATTACTTTGTTGGAAACCAGTGTAGTGAATCCGAAATTCTGCAGATAGTCAAAGCCAAGCTGTGGCGTGATCTGAGTGAGTTCCTTTACGGTAATGATATTAAGGGAATCCCGGATACCATCCCTGAGGGAACAGATACCACGGTATCCCGAACTGTACCAGTTATTCACAGGTCGGCCATTTTCATAATTGTAAGGTTCGTCCATATGGACATCCGCCAGAGTACGACCTGCGCTGTCCAGTGCAGGAGCATAGGTGGATACTACTTTAAAGGTAGAACCGGGCTGACGAAGAGCATCAGTAGCACGGTTCAGAGTACGACTGGCTGTTTTCTTTCCACGTCCGCCTTCCATAGCTACTACATAACCGGTACTTTGATCTTCGATCGTCAAAGTAACCTGAGGCTGGGGAGTAAGCTGGATATTTTCTGCAAATTCTTCATCCGTACTATCCATGATAGCTGCCTTAAAGGTTTCTATATCTGCGTAGGCCTCCTCCGTGGAAGCGTAAATCATGTCGTAGGAATTACTTACATTTTCTTTAAACCATGCCAGCATTTTCTGAGTGCTGTAGTTTTCCATGTCACCGTTTTTATGCTGGACGGTCAGGTCATAGGTCAGTTCCCATTTTGTGTCGCTAGGGAAATTCTCTTCATTGGAAAATACATCATCACAGATTTTCTGAATGGCAGGATCCTGGGTAGAGTAAATTTTTAATCCGCCGCTGTAAAGCAGGGCAAAAGCCTGATTTTCGCTATAGCCTGCAGCTACCAGATCAGCCAGTACATCATCTACCAGAGCATCCACAAAGTAGGAATTAATGGTATTATCTTCCACTTCGGTGTTGATGACCTGGATGCGGGAATATACATCATCAGCCAAAGCTTCTTCATATTCCTGCTGGTTTATATAACCCTGTTCCAACATTTTTTTCAGAACCTTTTCCCGTCGTTCCGCATTGTTATCCGGATGGGAGATTGGATTATATTTTGATGGGTTCTGTGTAATACCGGCAATGACAGCACACTCCGAAAGGGTAAGCTGGCTGACATCCTTATTGAAGTAACGGTTGGATGCTGCCTGTACACCCAGTGTGTTCTGTCCAAGGTTAATGGTATTCATGTAATTTTCCAGAATGGATTCCTTATCCATGACCTTTTCCAGTTCCAGGGCCAGGTACTGCTCCTGAATCTTACGTTTTACTTTGTCAATGGTAGAATTTTCAGACGTCCAATCGGTAAATACATTATTTTTTAAAAGCTGCTGTGTTATGGTGCTGGCACCCTGAGAGAGATTTCTGTCTTTTAAAGCAATCAGGCCGGCACGCAGGATACCCTGAATATCGATACCGTTATGCTCGTAAAAACGTTCATCTTCAATTGCCACGAAGGCATGTTGCAGATTCTCCGGGATTTCTTTTATACTCTTGGGAATACGGTTGGCATCAGAAGCCACAAGCTTTGCAGTCTGATTTCCTTCTATATCATAAACAAAAGTAGAATATCCGGATGGAGAAACATCAATATTAGAGATGTCCGGTGCAGTTGCCAGAATACCTTTGAAGCATCCGATACCGGCGGCGGCACCTATTACGCCCACACTGACGATGGCAACCAGAACAAGCTCCAATCCGAAGATCCAGAACTTATGTCCCCAGCGCACTGAAGTGGAATTCAGCTGCTTTTGTCTGGTGCGGACTCCTTTTCTTCCATAGTTCATAATCTATTTTCATGCTCCTTTCAAAGCCAAAATAACATTACTATTATAGCAAAAAGCAAATGGTAAATAAAGGTTTTTCTTTTTACGAAAATTGTTGACAAATTTATGGGTTTTTATTCCATGCTGTGATAAAATAGATGAGGCTGGATAGGAGTATATTTTTATGGAAGAAAAAATGAAAAAACCGGAAGAATACCGCATTGTTCTGGAAGGCGGACAGGGAGAAATCGAAGAGAAGAAATCCAGATTTATCTGTAATGTGCGGGCGGTTCATACGGAAGAAGAAGCTGCCTCTTTTATAGAAGAAATGAAAAAGAAATATTGGGATGCCAGACATAACTGCTCCGCTTTTGTTCTGGGAAGCAGGCAGGAGCTGACCAGGTGCAGTGATGATGGCGAACCCAGTGGTACCGCCGGCAGACCTATGCTGGAGGTCCTTTTAGGAGAAGAGCTTTGTGATGTGGCAGTAGTGGTCACCAGATATTTTGGTGGAACACTTCTTGGTACCGGCGGTCTTGTAAGAGCCTATACCCAGGCTGTGAAAGCGGGGCTGTCGGAGAGTAAAACCGGCTGGATGCGCCTGGGCAGGGAGATAAAGATACAGACAGATTATAACGGAATCGGAAAAATTCAGTATCTGCTCGGAAAGGAAGAAATTGCCATTCAAAATGCCGACTATGGTGCAGACGTTATGTTAAAAATTGTAGTACCGGAGGCTAAAATGCAACAGCTGAAAAAGCAGCTGATCGAGGTGACAAACGGTCAGGTAAAAATGGAAGAATTACAACACATTTACTTTGTTGACAAGGACAAAAAGTGTTTGTAATATGAAACGTAGAGGCGTTTTTTGCCGAAATAACAGTTCAGAAAGGTGGTGGTTTTTATGAAGAAGAGTACAAAAACATATAGTACTGATATTCCTCTCCCCCGATCGGAGTACATAAAAACTACAACGGAAAAGGAGAACTGTTATGGAAGAAGAAAAAGTAGAAGTTGAAATCAAAAGTCTGTTGGAAAGTAAGCAGTATACAAGACTTCGCCAGAAAGTAGCAGAGCTGAATGACGCCGATATTGCGGCAGTCATGGAGAATCTGGAGGATGAAGAACTTCTGAAAATGTTCCGTATTCTGCCAAAGAGCATGGCTGCAGATGTTTTTTCCTATCTGGAGGTGGAAAACCAGCAGTTCATCATCACCTCCCTGTCCGAGCGGGATGCTGCAGGTATCATTGATAACCTGATGGCCGATGATGCAACAGACCTTTTAGAAGAAATGCCGGCTAATATTGTAAAAAAGCTTCTGGCAAATGCCAGCCCGGAAACCCGTAGAGATATCAATCATCTGCTTCGTTATCCGGAAGATTCTGCCGGTAGTATCATGACAGTGGAATTTATCGATTTAAAAGAAGATTCCACAGTGGAAGAGGCGATTGCCAGAATCCGTAAAATCGGTATGGATTCTGAGACGATCAATATATGTTATGTACTGGATAATCAGCGTACTCTGGTAGGGACGGTTGCCCTCCGGTACCTGCTGATCAGTGAACCGGATGTGATCATCGGGGATCTGATGCACGAAAATGTTATCTCGCTGAATACCCTGATGGATCAGGAAGAGGTAGCAAGACAATTTAAAAAATACGACTTTACTTCCATGCCTGTTGTGGACAACGAAAACCGACTGGTTGGTATCATCACCGTCGATGACGTTGTGGACATCATGGAAGAAGAGGCCACCGAAGATATCGAAAAGATGGCTGCTATCGTGCCTACCGATAAGCCATATATGAAGACCGGTGTGTTTGAAACCTGGAAAAAGAGGATGCCATGGCTTTTACTGCTCATGATATCTGCGGCTTTTACCGGCAGGATCATCACATCCTTTGAAGACGCATTGAGTGCCTATGTGGTTCTGACAGCTTATATTCCGATGCTGATGGATACCGGTGGTAATGCAGGTGGTCAGTCCAGTGTTACCATTATCCGTGGTATTTCCCTGAATGAAATCGAATTTTCAGATTTGTTTAAAGTAGTCTGGAAAGAATTTCGCGTTGCTATCTGCTGCGGTATTACTCTGGCAGCTGCAAATTTCCTGAAATTGATCTTACTGGACCGGGTAACAGTGATGGTAGCAGGAGTGGTCTGCCTCACCCTGCTGGTTACGATCATTGCGGCTAAATTCATCGGATGT
>CAMFGH010000111.1 GCA_945949875.1 uncultured bacterium | reverse complement strand
TACACCCGTGTCTCGACAACCATGCAGATAGATGGCTATTCTCTGGATGCACAGAAAACAAAAAGGAAAGCGTTCTGCGACTATAATGAATATGAAATTGCCGGTGAGTATGAGAGAGAAAAGATTCATCTATTATCAGGAATTTTGAAATGTCCTGTCTGCGGTGCGGGAATGTATGGCAACAAGTCTATTAAGAAACGCAAGGATGGAAGTATGCAGAACTAGAGAAAGGATGTGCAGATATGCAGGCTGGTCATACTAGATCAGCAAAATCTGTTTTTGCTGATATCCGCAAGGATTACAATTTATGATATCGTGATTTCAGATCAGGCCGAGATAGACCTTCGTGGAATCTTCGAATACATTGCTTTTGAACTGCAGGCACTAGAAGTCAGCTTGATAGGCTTGAAGCATGTATTATGGATCTTGATCATATGCCGAAGAGATATCGACAATATGAATTGGAACCATGGAAAAGTCGAGGGCTACGCGTAGCGCCAGTAGACAATTATCTTGTTCTATATATTCCGGATGATGATACACAAGTGGTTAGTGTTGGCTAGATTATTATAAAAGAGATTATTGACAAACTAGAGTGTGCATGATAGTATTTAAGCATAGACAGTGCAAACGTTTGCATTATTTTTTTGAAACGTAGTGCAAACGTTTGCATAAACAAGAATGACATTAGGAAAATAGGTGAAAATATAATGCCAGCAACAATTAAAGACATTGCAAAAAAAGTAGGAGTAAATCCATCAACAGTATCAAGAGTAATTAATGGAACAGCCAGTATTTCAGAGGAAACGAGGCAGAAAATTAAAGATGCCATGAAAGAACTGGATTATCATCCAAACAGCCTGGCAAGAAGCCTTGTAAATGGGAGTACTTTTACGATAGGGCTGGTAATCGATGCCGGTAACAGTGATGCATTCTCAAATGCTTTTTTTATCCGAAGTGTTTCGGCAATAGAAGCGGTAACGCAGAAGAGAGGGTTTAACCTGTTGATTACCAGCGATTCGGATAAAGAGGATAATAGTGCTGTCAAAAATCTGATTTTAGAGAAAAAGATAGATGGTATTATACTTCCTGTTTCTGCGGCAACAGAGGAACTGATAGAGCTACTGCTGGGTAATCATTTTCCGTTTATTGTGTTAGGCGAACCGGATAACGTAAGAGATGGTATTCACTGGATTGATATGGATAATAAACAGGGGGCAGAAGATGCTGTAAATTATCTACACCGGATGGGATATGAAAAGACGATTTTACTTGTTGAAAATCGCATAACAATGTTTGAAAGAAAGAGAATCCAGGGATTTCAGGCAGCGATAGGACTAAACGGGAAAGATGTGGCTGAGAATTTAATTGTTGAATGTGGGGCGGAGAGTAATCAGATCGGTGAAGCGATACAAAGGGCGCTCAACAAATATCCAGATATTGACAGTATTATATGCACCAATAATGTGGTTGCTTACGAGACTTTGAAGTTTTTAAAAAAGAAAAATATAGCTATTCCCGGATCAATTGGAATCATTACATTTGATAATTATCCATTGGCAGAATATATGGATCCGCCACTTACGGTAGTGGATATTGACACGTATAAGCTTGGAGAAGAAGCTGCCAATACGTTGTTTTCCATTATTCAGAATCCGGGACAGCACAGAAAGGAGGTACTGCTTTCGACTAGAATTATTGAGAGGGAATCTACAATGAAAGGAGAAAAACGGAAGAAGTGAAAAAAGAAGCAATACAGCATTTCAATACGGAAGAGTACATATATCCGGTAAAGAGAAATGAATTAGTATTTAAGATTCGCTGTGCAAAAAAGGATATATCGAAATGCATTTTGGTTTACTGGGACAGAACAAAACCGGAGAATCAAAAGAAACAGGAATTGAAATGCTGCTACAGAGATGGGCTGTTTGATTATTTTCAGGGGAAAATAATATTTCATCAGATTGCACGTTATCAAAAATATTATTTTGAACTGACGGACAGTAGTGGAAATATGATGTATTATACGGCAAATGGATTGCAGCAGGTAATTCCAAAGTCTGGTTTCTTTGAATATTTGTATGTCAATGGGACGGATGTCATTACTTTCCCGGAGTGGGCAAAAGGAGTGATCTATTATCAGATATTTCCAGAGAGATTTTGTAATGGCAATCGTGGAAATGATCCAGAAGGATGTAAACCATGGGGAACTTTGCCTGACAGAGAACATCATATGGGTGGAGACCTGCAGGGAATCATTCAAAAGATTCCTTATCTGAAGGAACTGGGAATAGAGTGCATCTACCTGAATCCTATATTTGAGGCAGACTTTAATCACAAGTATGCAACCACAGATTACTTTAAGATAGATTCCCAGTTTGGAACCGAAGAGACATTCAGAGAACTTGTGGATACGTGTCACAGTTACGGAATCCGGATTGTGTTGGACGGCGTATTTAACCATACGGGAGTGCATTTTAAACCATTTCAGGATGTACTGGAAAAACAGGAAAAATCCCGTTATGTAAAATGGTTTCATATCAATCATTATCCGGTGGAACCCAGTCACCATAATTATGAATGTGTGGGAGCGTATAAATGGATGCCAAAACTGGATACCTCCAATCCGGAGGTCAGGGAATTCATCCTAAAAGTAATGTTTTACTGGATTGATCATTATGGAATTGATGGATGGAGACTGGATGTTGCAGATGAAGTAGACCCTTCCGTATGGGCAGAGGCGAGAATGCGGATCAAGGAAAAATATCCGGATAAGATTCTGTTGGGTGAGACCTGGGGATATGCCGGAAAGATGTTGCGAGGCAATCAGATGGACTCTGTAATGAATTATGTATTTAGGGATGCTCTCCGAGATTACATAGCAGAAAAGTCAATTTCCGTAACAGAGTTTGACAGTAGATTAAACCATATGCTGGCTTATTACAAGGACGAGACAGATAGTCTTTTGTATAATCTGATCGACAGTCATGATACAGAACGCTTCCTGTATCTGTGCCGGGAAGATAAAACACTTCTGAAACTGGCAGTAGCATTTCAAATACTATTTCCGGGTTCCCCTGCAATTTACTACGGCGATGAGGTTGGAATGACAGGAGACAATGATCCTGATTGCCGAAGGTGTATGGAATGGGGAGAAAATGCGGATAAAGATGTGAAAAACTGGTACCAAAAAATGATACAGTTGCGGAAAAATTATAGTTGCATTCGATCCGGAAGCTTCAGAACTGTTATTGCAGACGAAACAACCGATACTTATGGATTTGTTCGTAAAGATGAGACTGGAAGCTGTTATGTGATTCTGCATAGAGGAACAAAAAACTGTAAAATAGAATGTCCGGTTTTAGAAAGAGGCGTTTTTGTAGAAGTGCTTTCAGGGGAACTGTTACGAGAGGAAGATATCGGAGAAGCGGAATTTTTAAATGAGGACATAACAGAATACAAGGGCAAAATTACGTTGCAAATGGAGCCGTATTCTGTAAAAGTCATAATGAGTTCATCGAACTCGAGCAAAAAACAATAGGAGGATGTTTACAATGATGAAGGTAAAGAAAAACAAAAAATTACTGGCAATTCTACTCACAACCGTAATGAGCCTGGCAGCCTTAACAGGATGTGGAGAATCACCAGTAGAATCTGAAACTGGCTCAGAGAGTCAGGTATCAGCAACAGCAGAGGCTCCTGCAGCTACAGAAAGTGCTTCGCAGGAAGAAGTTACCATTAATTTCTGGCATCATTATAGTGCACAGTCGGCAGAAAATGAAACTCTGATGAATGTACTGATTCCGGAATTCGAAAAAGAAAATCCGGGAATCAAGGTAAATGCAGTATCTCATGAATGGGCAGATCTGCATCAGAAGATTCTGATCAGCGCACAGTCAAACACGTTACCGGATGTAGCCAGACTGGATAGCGCATGGGTTCCCGAATTTGAGAAAATGGGAATTCTGACAGCACTGGATGAAGAGATGTCTGACTTTAATGATGTCTCTGGTGGCTTATTGGAAAGTGCTATGAGCACAGCAAAAGTGGATGGTCACTTCTATGGATTAGCACTGAACACCAACACCAAAATTCTCTTCTATAATGTGCAGGCTTTCAAGGATGCAGGTATTGAGGCTCCCAAAACCATGGATGAATTTGTTGATGCTGCTAAGAAATTAGCAGGAACCAATGCAAATGGTCAGCAGGTATGGGGATATGATGAGCCGGCACTGGCAGGTTGGAATCTCTGCCCGTTCATCTGGAGTATGGGTGGATCCATTACCAATGAAGAGGAGACAAAGGCATCCGGTTATATCAACAGCCCGGAGACAGTAAAGGCAATCGAAACGCTTGCGGAACTGTATCAGGCAGGTGCAATCACAGGATGGAATGCAGGTGACATTCCGATGACAGATGGTTTTGGAACCGGTAGATATATGATGCTTCTGGAAGGTCCCTGGAAGGTTGCGGAAATGCAAGGTTCTTATCCTGATTTTGAATATGCAACCACGGAAATGCCTGCCGGAGATGCCGGATCCATATCTGTTCTGGGTGGTGAAGATATTGCTATGTTCAATAGTGCAAATAAAGATGCTGCATGGAAATTCATGAAGTTTATGACCAGTGAATTCGCTGAAGAGGAAATGGCTAAATGCGGACAGATCCCTGTCAACAAGGAAGCACTGGAAAGCGATACGGTAAAAGCAGCAGATTATGCACCGTTCCTGGAAGCTATCAAAACTGCAAAATCCCGTCCTACCGTAGCCTGCTGGTCTGAAATGGACAGCGAATTATCTGTAGCGGTTACGGATGTAATGAACGGAAAGAAAACAGCACAGGAAGCTATGGATAAGCTCGCAGAGCGTTTTGATGAACTTCTCGCAGAATAATACTAATTATAACTTGCCATATGTATAAAGTCAAATAGCAGTCCGGGGCAGTACCGTCAGGTGCTGTCCCAACTGTAAAAGAGGTATTTCTATGAAGACATCACGGAAAAGCAAAATACAGATTGGATTATTACTTTTACCCGGGTTACTTGTATTTGGGATTTTTACGATCTACCCTATTTTGAAATTATTTATTATGAGTTTCTTTGAATGGGATTTTGGCAGTATGCTGAGTCATCGTTTTATTGGATTGGAAAATTACAAGGAAGTATTGGGAGATGAATACTTTCGGACTGTTTTTATAAATTCATTGGTATATACGCTTGTGACTGTGCCGGGACAGATGCTGGCTGGATTTTTAGTTGCACTTTTACTGAACCAGATTACACGTTTTAAAGTCGGATATCGGGTACTGTATTATTTGCCAGTAATTACGTCATGGGTAGTAGCGTCTCTGATTTTCAAATATGTGTTTAACACAGAGGGATTATTAAATTATTTTCTGATGAATATTGTACATATTACTAGTGCAAATGTACGATGGCTGGATACCAGATGGGGCGGTATGACAGTAGCAATGTTACTGGGAATATGGAAGGGAATTGGCTGGAATATGGTTGTGTTCCTTGCAGCATTACAGACGGTGCCTACAGATCTCTATGAAGCTGCCGCTATCGACGGAGCCACAGCATGGGATAAAATGTGGAATGTTACGATACCGAGTATCCGGGGAACGATTTTATTTGCGTTAGTAATGCTCACCATTGGCGGATTTAATGTATTTACTTCTATTAAGATGATAACCGGTGGTGAACCCGGGCATCAGACAGATGTTATTCTGACATGGATGTATCATAAGGCATTCAGTACAGGAAAATTCGGCTATGCTGCAGCGTTGTCCTTTATTACAACCGTAGTACTTGCGATACTTGCTGTAATACAGTTTAAACTCATGCAGCAGAAAGATCAATAAGATAGGCAGGTGTGAGTATGAAAAGAAAAACATGGATACAGATATTTCTTCACATTATATTAATTGCCGGATTAATCATTGTTGTGCTTCCTATGGTATATATGATCAGCACATCGCTGAAGCCGAATGGGGCATTGTATGAATACCCCCCTCGATTTTTACCAGCATTAGATGAGGTGACTCTGGAAAATTACAAATACATATTGGGACAGGGAAAATTCTATCGTAACTTCTTAAACAGTATGTGTGTATCCGTAGCATCCGTGCTGATTGCAGCAGCGATTGCTTCGGCTCTGGGATATGTAATTGCAAGATTTGATTTCCCGGGGAAAAATTTCCTGTTTGGATTTATCGTCTTAACAATGATCGTGCCGGGACTGACACTGATCGTTCCACAGTATGAACTGGCGGTAAAATTACGTGTAATCAACTCTCTTGCAGGACTGGTTCCTTTTTATGCAGCATGGACAATTCCTTATTCCACATTTATGATAAAGGGTTTTGTGGAAGGGATTCCCAGAGAATTGGATGAAGCAACTTATATGGATGGTGGAAGTGTTTTTACGGTTTTCGGAAGGATCATAATTCCCCTTGCAAAACCCGGAATCGCTTCGGTATCTATTTTCAATTTTTTGACTGCATGGGAGGAATTTCCTTGGGCGAATACGGTTTTAAATGATAATTTGAAACGGACAATGCCGATTGCAATCTCCGGATTTTTTGGAGAACATCAATTTACGCAGTGGGGCTATGTCTTCGCATTGTCAGTATTTAGTCTTTTACCCATACTTATTGTGTTTATCTGCTGCCAGAAATTCTTTGTGGCAGGTCTGACAAGTGGCAGTGTAAAAGGCTGATACCATATATTACCTTTCCTTTGCGGTGTTTACAGTTGCTGGTAAACACCGCATATGACGATTTATCCGAACGAATAGAAAGAGCTTATGAAAAGATTTATGAATTGAAGGTTGAATAAGGGACAGAAGTTTGAAGCAGATGTAGCCTACATAGACATTTATCAACAGGCAACAAAATCTATTTATGTGGTGGATGATTATATGAATACTAGGACATTACAACTTTTGTCGAAAAAACAATCCGGTGTTGAGGTAATTCTTTTTACAGAGAATGGTCAT
>CAMFGH010000110.1 GCA_945949875.1 uncultured bacterium | reverse complement strand
CTGCTTTTACATTTCTGAAATTCTTTTAGAATTTTCAGGGTTGCATTACTGTTTAGTTTTCAAGGTTCTTTGTCACAAACTTGTCGTGCGACTTTCATATAATATCATTGGCGTTTTAAAATGTCAACGGTTTTATGGAAGTATTTCTAACTTTTTTTTGATTTTTTCAGGCCGAAATGGAGGACTGGAAAATACTTGTGATTTTGTAAATGAAGTTCCCCAATATATTGTGTTCACACAAAAAATTCAAAAAAGTATTTTCCTGTATCTGCATCAGAAAAACCTGATCTCCGATGTTCTCTTTCCAGCAAAGAATCACTGCCAGAAAGACCCATGCCAGGATCGTTCCTTCCAGAATCCCTGTTAAAAGTCCGAGAATCCGGTTCAGACTTTTTATAATAGGAAGCTGCGTGATCAGCCGAAAGGGAGTAAATATAATTCTTATCAGATTTCGTGCGATCAGAATGATCGTGGTAATAATTCCCGAAACCAAAAATCCAATCAGATTTTTATGCAGTATACTATTGATCACAACAATAGCCGCAATCACCCCAAAAGATATAATGATAATATCAATGAGCGTTTCAATTTCATCAATAAGGCCTTTGCGGCTTGCCGCAAAGACCCTCCATATATATATACCTATAACAATTATCAATACTACGGGCATTTTAAATATTATACTCCATATTCACTGCTTTATCGTTTACTGTGAACTACACCGGCAATGGAATAACCGAGGATTCCCACTTGTTATCCTAATAATGTATTTCATTCTAACTGTAAGTTTACAATACTGTTTGTACTCACAACCGTCATTTTATTTACAGAGTCTCCGGGAATCAGCAGGCTGATGGTATCATCTACTGTCCCTTTATACTTTTCTGTTCCAAAAATATTAAAAATCATGCATTCGGAATCACTGTAAACATAGAAAACATCATTCTCTATAACTACGCTCTTATACTCCAGATCGAACCCTTTGCTCAGCCTTAACGTTCCATTGCTGTCAAATACACGCATAACATATTTATGTTCACCCGTCACATCGTAGAAAATAAGTGCAACATAATCTTCATTATGATATACAGCCTGAACTTCATCTTCCAAAAGGGTCTCAGACTTGCTGACCGGCTTTTGATTTCCTTCATAGAACATAATCCGGTCATCTGCTACTGCAAATGCCAGACCGGAGGTCATAAATTCCACATAAGGAACCACTGCCTGATAGTCATAGCCACTCATGTAGTTATCGATCTCGTTCTGTCCCACTTCTCCAAAGTTATAAAAAGCAACACTGGATTTTATTCCTCCATCCTTTGGTGACAAGTAGGAAACTGCTGCCAGATTGCTGTTTGGAGAAAGTTCCACATCAATGGGATATCCGCTTTGGCTCATGGTGGTTTTAAAGGTCACTTTAACCTCACCATTTGCATCATACAGATAGATCCAGGTGACTTCCGAATCATCCAGTACTGCAGCCACTATACCGTCTTCCGATACGCTGAGGCTCCGGATGGGCAGGTTGGTAGAGATACTGCCCAGACTGCCCTGGGTATTCATAACGAATATTTTTCTTCCATTATAATCACCAATCGCTACTGCCGACCCATTGATTGCCACAATCGGATTCTGCATTTCAAAGGTTTCATTCCAGATCACTTTTCCTTTTGTATCACTGCAGTTCGCACCATCGTTACTATAGGTAAGGATATATTTTCCAAGTACAACGGTATGGGCATTGGAAGAGGCTGTTCTGTCATGTCTTTCATCCACCACGTAATCCGTATATACCTTGTTTTTATGAGAAATCCAGGCAATCGCTACAACTGCAACAACAACAAGGAGCAAAAGAACGATTCGATAAAATTTTTGTAATTTATGTTTTACAATTATATTGGTATAATTGCCACGCGATGCAGGATTCTTCTTTCCTGCAGATTTTCTACCAAACATTCCGGTTCTCCAAAAACAACAAAGTCATTCTTCAAGTGATATTACCCCTTCAAGCGATATTACCCCTTGAAAAGACATTAACAAAACTGATAGACCGTAGTGGATGCATACATCCTATCCGGGCCAAAAACTGCATTGGGAAAATTCTCTTTATTGATGGAGTCCGGAAATACCTGGGTCTCCAAAGCAAGACCTACACGGTCATGGTATGCCGCTCCATCTTTTCCCTGCTGCTCACCCAGGAAATTACCTGCATAGAACTGGATTCCCGGCAAATTGGTGAATACTCTCATTATTCTGGAGGTTTTTGGATCTTTGACTTCGGCAACAAGCTTTAACTGCCCGTCAAAATCGTCGATCACCCAGTTATGGTCATAGCCCCCTGCAAGCTTTAGCTGTTCAAAATCTTCCCCGATCTCTTTCCCAATTCTCTTGCTTTCTGTGAAATCCATAGGGGTTCCTTTTACGGTCGCGATTTCACCTGTTGGTATGGAACCGGGCAGGGTAGGTGTGTAGTTGGATGCATATAATTTCAGTTCATGATCTTCAATACTTCCTGCATCCTGTCCTGCAAGATTAAAATAGCTGTGATTTGTAGGATTCAGCACCGTGTTTTTATCACTGGTTGCGTGATAGTCCATACGAAGTTCATTGGCATCCGTCAAGGTATAAATCACTTCAAAGGTTCTGTTTCCCGGGAATCCCATCTGTCCATCCGTATCCGTCAGATACAGACGCAGGCTGTTCTCAGATTCCTCTGCTTCAAACATTCTGCAGTGATATCCTTCTGTATCATTACTATGTAAATTATTCTTACCTTCATTTTCTTCCACATGATAGGTAACACCATCAATGACAAAGGATGCATTTCCGATTCGATTGGCATTTGGTCCGATTGCTGCACCCAGATAACCCGGATTTTTATAGTATGGTTCCAGGGTATCATGGCCAAGCACCACATCCTGAAGTGTTCCATCCTCGCCCGGAACCCACAATCTGCGGATAATGGCACCAAAGGTAAGAATCTGCGCCTTCATTCCGTTTTTATTTTCCAATGTGTATTCATAAACTGTTTTTCCAGTATTTTTATCTGTATCAAATACCTTCTTTGTTATTGCCATTTTTTATCCCTCCAATTTTGATTTCTTTTTCATCTTCCGCTTATCTATGGACGTCTGTTTTTTGTATTTATGATAATGCCTTTCCTATAGCTCAACACGTCCGTCCAGTGCCCTGAGAAGCGTCACTTCATCGATATTTTCCAGATCGCCTCCAACCGGAACTCCGCTGGCAATTCTTGTCACTTTGATTCCTGTTGGCTTCACAAGCTTGCTGATGTACATTGCTGTGGTCTCCCCCTCCAGACTGGAATTGGTTGCAATGATCACTTCCTGCACATCACCCTCCAGACGTTTCATCAGTTCTTTCAGCTTGATATCTCCGGGGCCAATCCCCAGCATGGGTGATATACACCCATGAAGAACATGATATACCCCGTTATACTTTCCTGTTTTCTCATAGGCTGCCAGGTCTCTTGGATTTTCAACTACCATAATAGTATGGTGATCCCGTTTTTCGTTCCTGCAGATCGGACAGGTTTCATCATCTGTCAGCGTAAAGCAATGCTTACAATATTTTATATTTTCTTTTGCTTCTATCAGCACTCTGGCCAATTTCTCCACACGGTCTTTCGGCATATTGACAATGTAAAAAGCCAATCGGCCGGCTGACTTCTCTCCAATCCCCGGCAATGCGGCCAGCTGCTCTATTAATTTATTAATATGACCGCTGTACAGTTCCATTAGAAAGGTAATCCTCCCAGTCCGCCTGTCATTCTGCCCATCATTTCTGCATTTGCAGCATCTGCCTGCTTCAATGCTTCATTTACAGCAGCTTTTACCATATCTTCCAGTGTTTCAACGTCATCAGGATCCACTGCCTCTTCTGAAATCTTCACGCTTACTACTTCTTTTTTTCCGGTAACTGTGACTTCCACAGCTCCGCCACCGGCTTTCGCTGTAAACTCTTTTGTTTCCATTTCTTTCTGGCTTTCTTCCATCTGGCGCTGCATACGCTGTGCCTGTTTCATCAAATTGTTCATATTTCCCGGCATTCCGCCCGGAAAACCACCTCTTTTTGCCATGTAATAGCCTCCTGTTTTCTAGATTTTCTGAATATATTCTTTATTCTTTACCATTTATGCACACAAAATGGCTTACATTCATTCCTCTTCTTCTTCAATTTCCATGTGTATAAATTCTGCCAGATCCGGATACTTCTCATCCATCTCACGGTCACTGTCTGCACTTCGTATCTGTATTTCAATATCACGCTGCATCATACCCGATATGGCATTTAGCAATTCTTCCCTGTGCTGCGGGCTGTTGATCCAGTCGTATGCATTGATATCGGAAACCACCATGACCAGTGTGTTTTCTCCTTCCACACTAAGCCTTGCACTTTTCAAATATGTCTTGAGGGGCTGTCCGATATTCCCCACTATATCATACCAGCGCCCAGCCACCTGCTTTATCTCTTCTGGTAAAGCTTTTGGAAGCTCTGCACGTTTGACCTTTTCCTGGGGGGTATCCGGCTGCTGCGTTCTCACAGTCTCCGGCACGGTAAAGTTTCCGTTTTCCAGCTTTTCTTCCAGTACCCGGATTCTGTCAAGAAGGGAATCTGTGCCCTTTTCCATCTGGGGTCTGCAAAGCCTGATCAGCGTCATTTCAATCAAAACTCTTTTTTGTGATGTGGTTCTGAGCTGCCCTGTCAATTCGGAAAGAACACGGATGTATCGCATAATGATCTCCATGTCTGCCATTTCTGCTTCTTCTTTCATCCGTTTCAGATTATCTGAAGAGATATCCATCACATTTTCGATTTCTCCCGAGTCAGCCGTCTTGATCAGCAGAAGGTTTCTCAGATACCAGGTAAAGTCTGTGACGAATTGAACCATTTCCCGTCCCTGTACAACGATTTCTTCCAGGCCGGCTATGCATCCCGCCACATCCCCATCCAGAACCTGGCGAAGCATTTTACTAAACACCCCGGTGTCTACAGCACCAAGTACATCCAGTACTTTATCATAGGTCAGTTCACTTCCGTAATGAAACGCAATGCACTGATCCATAAGACTGAGCGCATCACGCATGGAGCCATCTGCTGTCTTTGCCACATAACGAAGGGCTTTTTCCTCCACCTGTACCTGTTCTGTATCCATCAGCTCCCGCAAACGGTTTGTAATGGTCTCAATGGATATGCGGCGGAAGTCATATCTTTGACAACGGGACAAAATGGTGATCGGTATCTTATGTACCTCGGTGGTAGCCAAAATAAAAATAACATAAGAGGGCGGCTCTTCCAGGGTCTTAAGAAGTGCATTAAAGGCTCCCAGGGAGAGCATATGAACTTCATCAATGATATAGACCTTGTATTTCCCCTGTGCCGGAGAATAGGATACCTCTTCCACAATTTCACGAATATTATCCACACCATTATTGGATGCGGCGTCGATTTCAATCACATTCATGCTTGCTCCGGATGCAATGGCCAGGCACGTAGGACATGTTCCGCAGGGGCTTCCGTCCACAGGGCTTTCGCAGTTTACCGCTTTTGCAAAAATCTTTGCAATGGTTGTTTTTCCGGTACCTCTGGTCCCTGTAAAAAGGTAGGCATGGCCGATACGATCTGCTTTTATCTGATTTTTTAATGTTGCAACAATATGATCTTGTCCCTTTACATCTTCAAACGTACCGGGTCTGAACTTCCGGTAAAGTGCTGTATAAGACATTTCCAATCCCACCTTGATTATTCATAGGAATCCCGCAGTCATAAAAGCTGGCTGCGGGATCTACATATCTACCATTTATTATCCAAATTAATCGCCAAAACTGATTCCCAGCATTTTTGCTTCCTGGATGATCTCTGCATCCGGAGAAACCATTTTCAGTTTTCCGGCAACGTCCTCCAATGGAACTTTCACAATTTCCCGGTTCTTGTAACCAACCATAAATCCATATTCACCCTTCAGAATAAGACGTCCTGCTTCTGCACCCAGTCTGCTGGCAAATACACGGTCATATGGACATGGACTTCCTCCACGCTGAGTATGTCCCGGTACGGTAACACGAACTTCCTGTCCGGTTTTCTCCTGGATTTTTGCTGCAATCTCATAAGAAACAGATGGATACTTGTAATTCTTTATCTTTTCTTTATATTCCTTCTTGGAAAGAGCTGCATCCTCTTTGGAAATAGCCCCTTCAGCTACTGCCAAAATAGTAAATCTGCTGCCCCGTTCAGAACGTTTCTTAATAGCCTCAACTACCTTATCAATATCATAAGGGATTTCCGGAATCAGAATGATATCTGCTCCGCCTGCCATACCGGCATTTAAGGTAAGCCACCCTACCTTATGCCCCATGACTTCCACAATAAATACACGTCCATGGGAAGAAGCGGTGGTATGAATACAGTCGATGCATTCCGTTGCGATATTCACTGCACTCTGGAAACCAAAAGTCATATCAGTACCCCAAAGGTCATTATCAATGGTCTTTGGCAGGGTAACAATATTCAGGCCCTCTTCCCGGAGCATGTTCGCTGTCTTATGGGTGCCGTTACCGCCCAGAATAACCAGGCAGTCCAGGCGAAGCTTATAGTAATTCTGCTTCATAGCCTCCACTTTATCCAACCCATTTTCATCCGGCTCTCTCATCAATTTAAACGGGGTACGGGAGCTTCCCAGAATCGTACCGCCTTTGGTCAGAATACCTGAAAAATCGGAACCGGTCAGCATTCTGAAATTGCCGTAAATCAATCCCTTATAGCCATCTAAAAAGCCATAAATCTCAACTTCTTCACCACTATAAGATAAACATTTTACAACGCCTCTCATTGCCGCATTCAAGGCCTGACAGTCACCACCACTGGTAAGCATACCGATTCTCTTCATTTTGGTTCCTCCTTCAATTCGTCATATGGTTCTGCTTTATCACCGTATTTTCAAGAAATACATATGATAAGTATAGTATATTTTTCATCTCTCCACAAGATTTTATTGACGTGTTTCACGGAAATGGATATAGTATTAAGTGTGTCTGATGACACCATTGGAGACGTATCGAAGTGGTCATAACGGGGCTGACTCGAAATCAGTTAGCCGGG
>CAMFGH010000109.1 GCA_945949875.1 uncultured bacterium | reverse complement strand
TTTTATGTTATTTCAAAAATATATCGTACATTGATTTTGGCTTCTCTGCTACAGCGTGATATTTATTTCCCGGAATAAGAAAAAAGTTTATGTTGTATTCATTAGTTATGTGTGGGGATGAATATGGTTTTCAAACAACCAGTATGATTTTTGCCGATTTTTGACACCTTTTTGCCGTTTTCTGTAAAAATAGGTCATTTTCTGTAAAGGTTCTTGAATATAAGAAGATGTTTGTTAACATTAAATAATATGCTTGTTAAACGTAGAAATATATTCACAAGCAAAAATAACTGATGATAATGTTTAGTATATGGGTGCATATGCTAAGATAGATTATTTGAATACAGTTATTAAATATTGGGTAGATGCTATCAGGAATCATACCGAAAGGTTTGATGTTTGGTATAAAACGGAAGCTAAAAAAGCTAAATATGGTTAGAGAACGAGTGGTAAGAAAATTTTACCATTCGTTTTCTGCTTTTTAGGGATAAATCAAAAATTAACCTGTAAATGGTTGGAAAATGATGTGCATTGGGTTGCTTTCTGGGCTAGGACAGAAAACTGTCGATTGCTATGATTTATACAGGAAAAGAGGTGTAAATTATGGAAATTGACAGAAAAGACACCAATATACAGATTGGAAAAAGATTAAGAGAAGCAAGAACAAACATGAATAAGGATAAGGCAGAATTTGCCGCCACGCTTGATGTAACGGAGGAACACTACCGCAAGCTGGAAGCCGGGGCAACTGGGCTGTCTGCTGACAAGATACTGATTTTGTACCATACATATGGGATTGATCCTACCTACCTGATCACCGGAATCAGCAGTAATGTAAAGGATTTTAATTTGGACTATTATGTGGCAAACAGCACCAAAGAGCAGAGGAATGAGTTCTTTGACCGGGTACTGGCTTATCTGTCTAAGCTTATCAAATAAGTTTGTGGTAATTCCTGCTTCTTCGCTAGGAGGGATTGCTATGTTAAGAATTGCCGTGTGTGACGACAGCAGGACAGATGTTGAAATGTTGGAAGCTGCTTTTGATGAGCTTCCTGATTATCCGGTTGAATATGATGTGTATTTTAGCGGGAAAGAGCTGCTAATGTGTTCCATGCAGGACAAAGAGAATTATCATCTGTATATCTTTGATATAGAGATGCCGGATATGAATGGTCTGGAGCTGGCAAAAGAAGTGCGTAAAAGGGATGCGAAAGCCCTGTTTGTTTTTCTGACAAGTTATACAAGATACGTCATGGAAGTTTTTGAAGTGATTACGTTTGATTACATATCTAAGCCGATTACGTTTGAGAAAATGGAGTCGGTTCTTTTGAAAGCCATGAATTATCTCAATATGATAAAACAGGATTTTGTCTTTCAATTCCGTAAAAATCATTTCCGTGTCAGTTGTGACGATATTCTGTATTTTGAAAAGAAAGGTCGGCAGGCTGTCATTCATACTCTTTCAGATACCTACAAAACAAACATGACAACAGAAGAAATATGGAAACAGCTTGATGAAAAGGTGTTTACCCATATTCATGTGTCCTATATCATCAATTTAGAGCATATCCGGGCAATTGAAGGCGATGAGGTCGTGTTAGACAACGAGGAGCGGCTTCTGATTGCCCGTTCCCAAAAACAGGGCTTAAAGGAAAAGCACATGGAACTTATGAAAAGGATGGTGTAGCCGATGGAGTTTATCATTCGTTTTATGGTAAATCTGTTTGATTTGGGAATCTTCTGGTATTACTTCCATTGTTTTAAGCAAATGAAGAAGGTGCCCAAAGGGCTTTTTGCTGCATATCTCGTAACAATGGCTGCAATATGGGCAGCGGTAAGCGGACTGGAAAATCCATATCTGAATCTTATCACTTTGTTATCCATTCTTCTGCTGACTACATTTTTCTTTGTGTCAAAGATGTGGATAAGAATTGTGAATATTGTTATTTTTGTGGGAACCGGTATTTTGTTTGAACCAATTGGGCTGCTTCTGCTTCAGGCTGCAAACTATACCTCAGAAGAGGATGGAGCCTATAAATATTATTTTGTGGTGGCTCTTTGCAGTTTTATCAGGGGAAATGTGCTGTATCTTCTTTCCAAGCTCATTTCTAAAAGAGGAGTGCGGCTTTCCAAAATTCCGAAAGAGATAATTACCGTTCTTGTTATGGTCTTTGTCTTTGCAGTTCTGAACTGCTGCTTCATAATTATTCTGTCTTTGGAATCAGGTAATCTTAAGAGCTTTATCATGTGCATCAGCATCCTTGTTTCCATCGTGCTGACTTATTATTTTATGCTTTACATGATGGAGAGGTTTAATTATCTTATGCGTAAGCAGTATGAGGATGAGATGTACCGTGAGGAGATGTTCTATAAGGAAATTTATTACAATGAAGTGGAAAAACGGAACGAGTGTGTGCAGAACTTGAGGCATGATCTGAAAAATAAGTTGCTTGAACTTTATCATCTGGCAAAAAAAGGGGATTCAAAAGCTCTTGTGGAGCAGATGGGAGGCTTGTGTTAGGAATTGGGGAAGATTGATGAGAGAATTTATACGGATAATCCGATTGTAAACTCTGTTCTCCGAATTAAATTTGGTCTGGCAAAATCGGAGGGCATAGAGATAGATACTGCTATCCATATTCCCAGGCAGATGCAGCTTGAGCGTGGGGATATCGGTGTGCTGTATGGCAATCTGTTGGATAATGCCATTGAAGCCTGTCGAAAGGTCCCGGAGGGGAAACGGTTTATCCGGCTGGAAAATAAATATCAGTCCGGTAAGCTGCTTTTGGTAATTACAAACAGTAAGACAATGGAGAAGAATGAAAATCTGAAAACTACTAAAAAAGACAGTTATAGTCACGGGCGGGGAATTTTGAGTGTGCAAAGGGTAGCGGAAAAGTATAACGGAACTGCTGGATTTACTGATAAAGGAGAGGTTTTTGAGGCTTCGGTTATACTTTATGGGATAGAAGTGAAAAAATAGAAGTGGAGTGAAACGTGTTCTGGCTTCGACAAAATAGGATAGGAAACGACAAAGTATTACACTTAACCAGCAATCCATTACACTTTGCCGGTTTTTCCTTTTGGGGATGATATACTGTGTCTATAAAATCAAAGGGAGGGTATCATATTATGCCAAACATAAGAAAAGCAATGAATAAAATCAGTAGGGGAGTGTTATCCGGTGTGGCTGCAATGGCACTTATGGTAACAGCAGCGAATGTAAGCACATGCTGCTGGTTCATTCTCGGACAGGACAAATTACCGGACAATGCGAAAAAACTCCGTAAATTTTAGAGGATGGCGTTATGAAGCTGATTACTGAATTTGCGGAAAAGATAAGTGAAAAATTAGTTCATAACGGGATTGTACCAAAGGAGGATGCTCCTTTATATCAGTATGGGATTGAAAATGCTATAACTGTTGCCGGAAACCTTCTGGCTTCTGTGACATTTGGCATTATAACGGGGAGACTGGGCGTTGTTCTGGTCTTCCTGTTCTTTTACGGCACACTTCGGAGCTTCAGCGGAGGCGTGCATTGTAAAAGCAAAGCAGGGTGTTTCTGTCTGTCAATGGCAATCTTGTTGATCCCAATCTACACCAGTGAGTGGATAATGGGAATAGTAAACAAACCGGTGCTTATTATAATCGGAATCATAGCGGTTGTGACGATACTGATATTAAGTCCGGTGGAGAGCATCAATAAGCCGCTGGATGATGAGGAAAGAAGATTTTACAGGAGAGTGAGCCACTGCATTGTTGCATTGCAGGTCTGTATTCTTGCATTCCTGTTCTGCTTGGGCAAAATAGAATATTTTTATGCCGGATACAGCAGCCTGATTTTGGTGGCTGTATTTATGGTAATTGGGGAAATTTTAACAAAGCGTTACATTTAACCGACCTACTGTTACAGTTTGCCAAACTTAATGGTATTTTCTGATATACTGCTAAAGTCAGAAAGGGCGGGCTATGCGTAACGGAGAAAACTTGTACGAAATAATAGCCGGTAACATCAGGAGGGAACGGAAAAGGTTATCCCTGACGCAGGCAAAACTTGCGGAGCGGGCAGATGTATCCATAGATACTGTCAAAAGTATAGAAAACGGCAGGAGGGCAATGAGCCTTGACACTTATTTGAACATAGTGCAGGCATTGGAGACTTCACCGCTTGCTCTAATGAGCCGGGAACAGCCGGAACAGTACATAGAGCGTTTTATTTTTATGATGAATCGGTGCAACGAAAGAGAAATAGAGTTCGCTCTGCATATGGTGGAGCAGCTTCTGAAGGGGCAGGATAACTATTTGAGTAAATAGTGTCCTGCCACATTACTATATCTCTTTTGACAGTTTTTCGGCAAGATAAGCGATGACTTCCTCTACAGTTGGACTGTCCCCTTCACATGGAAAGCTATTCCAGAAGTGCTGTACTTTCGGATCACTGCTTTTCAGGGTATAGGAAACAGCACGACCAATTTCGGATTTGACTTCCTCCGGTGTAATGCCTTCTCTTTTGGCGATAATCTTCAGATTTTTTTCAATCTTTTGTTTTTTCTCTGGGTTCATGGTTTTATAAAATTCCTTCCTTAATCTCTATTACTATCATACAACATTAGAATGACCTTGCGAGTTTTTTCTATGCCTGCAGGGTTGTTTTTTTTATTTTATCAAAAATATGCAAAAACATGTGCGGAAAAGGTGTACGATGTTCCATTTAAAATAGTGGGTGCAGTCACTCTGATTGTTGTTGAGCCTGCGGTACAATACTTACAGCTTAAGCAATATATAAGACGTCAGAAAGAGTAATCAATGCAGTATTATGACAAGAAAGCTATTGGTGAGCGGATTAAGGCAATCAGGCTCCGCAATGGGATGACACAAAGCAGGTTGGCGGAGAAACTGGACTATACCAGTGAACGTCAGTTGCAGAGAATTGAGAGTGGGGAAACTTCCTGCTCTGTGGATAAGCTGATGGAATTGGCACAGATACTCGGAGTGAGTACGGATTATTTGCTGTTTGGATATGAGAGTGCCTGTAGAGATGACATGGAAAAGTATATGTCGGGGAAATCAGGCAGGGAAAAAGAGTACATAAGCCGGGTGTTGGATGCTGTAGTATCGAATATGGGTGTATTGTTGAATGGGGAGTGACGAAATGCTGACGAAATTTGTAGAATATGATGATTTTTGGGTGGATGTGTGGTATAATTTTAAAGAAAATAGTGATATCTACAAGAAGTGTTTTGAACCTATAGATGAACAAGAGAGTTGTACGGATGACAGTATAAAAGAGATAATTAGGAAATATTAGAAAGGTATGGATATGGAGTATCTGGAAATACATTCAGAAATTTTCGATGATATAGTGGAAGACATCAAACAAAGAAATCTTTCAAGGAATAATATGCCCAAAATTATTGTGGGGACAGGACTTTCTGTGATTTATGGTGTTCCGGGGATGAAGGAATTAGCAGAGCACTTGGCAAAAGAAGTTGCACAGTCAAGTGATGAACATTTGAAAGAAATTTGGAAGAATCACTGTGATGAAATAGAAGCAAATGGCTTAGAGGCAGGTTTGGCTAATCTTGCACAAAATGAAAATGAGTTAGTAGATGCGATTAAGCCGATAACAGCAAAGTTTATTTTGGAGAGTGAGGAAAAACTTCACAGAACGATTTATGAAAAAGATACTGGTTTTTGCAGGCTGCTGAACTATTTGAGTGGTACGGTTAGTGTCGATAAAAAGATAATTGACATTATGACACCAAACTATGACCGGATTATAGAGATTATATGTGATAAGTTGGGGATAGGCGTTATCACAGGATTTTACGGGAGCCTATATGGAAAATTCAGTAGAAATCTGTTAAAACAGCCAACAGAAGTATATAATTGTAAGAATTATTCATGGATCAGGCTTTTTAAACCTCATGGCTCCATAAATTGGATTAGTGAGAATGGAAAAGAATATCTAACAAATGATTATGAAATTCTAAAAGAAAAAGCAGAATATATTGAGATTGTAACACCTGGAAGTTCAAAGTATAAGGTTGGAATGACAAACAATACGTTTCGATGTATGAGAGAAGAATTTAATGAACTGTTGAATCCGAGGGATAATTATTCGCTTTTAATATATGGATATGGATTTAATGATGATCATTTTGACACTGCACTATTTGACAGTTTTCAGAAGAATGTCCTTATTTTATCAAGGGATGTTAAGCCGGATATAATCAATAAGGCACTGGAGAAAAAGAACATTACTGTATTTTATCATGAGGATGACAGAGAATATATGATTTATAAGTCGAAAAAATACACAATAGATGTGCCGGTGTGGGATATTAATCAATTTGCTGATTTGTTTATAGGATAAAAGGGGTGATTTTATGGCAGGAAATATTAATGATTGCTTGGCAGACACAAATTGCATAGGTATGGTGGAAAATGTAGACACCAGAAAAGTTGTGGTAGGGGTTGAAAATGAAGGAGTACTAAATACATTAAAAATCAACGATATTGTTGTTTTGGGTGGAAGTAATTCTGATGAGAAGCTGATTGGAATTTTGACTAAGGTGACAAAGAAGAAAGTTGAATTTGATGAAACAGAGCAGACAGAAGACCTATTGTATTCAAATAACTGCTGTGTCGTTAATTTGGTGGGAAGTTTTTACAATAAATATGGTGCTGGAAGTGAGAATAAATTCAAAAGAGCAATTAATACATATCCTGAAATAAATAGTAAAGTATATCAGGCTAATGAAGCCGCAATGCAGATGATAATGAATGCTGTGAGCGGCAAGGCGGCAGAGAGCAAAAGTTTAGAAATCGGACATTTTGCCAGCAATAAGGATGTGGCAGCAATATTAGATGGCAACCGTTTCTTTCAACGACATGCATGTATTGTTGGTAGTACAGGAAGTGGAAAATCCTATACAGTTGCCAGTGTATTGGAAAAAGCCAATCAATTACCATATGCCAATATGGTCGTTTTCGATTTGCATGGGGAATATAATGAGTTATCCTATGCAGATCAGATTAAGATTTGTGATGAACCAGATGGTTTACACATTCCATTATGGTTTTTCAATTATGAGGAAATTCATTCATTGTTTGTAGAATCGTCAGAAGGGACATCAAC
>CAMFGH010000108.1 GCA_945949875.1 uncultured bacterium | reverse complement strand
ACTTAGCCCACTTTTGTCCGTTGCGGAAAATGTATTTTTAGGTAATGAACAGCTGAAATGCAAAGGTGTTATTGACTGGACAAAAACCAGACAGCGTGCTACAGAGATGCTTGCAAAAGTAGGTCTGGAGCATGAAGATGTAAATGTCCCTGTCAGCACTTTAGGTGTTGGTAAACAACAGCTTATAGAGATTGCCAAAGCGATGGCTAAAAAGGTTGAATTATTGATCTTGGATGAGCCTACAGCATCTCTGAATGATGAAGAAAGTAAAAATCTTCTGGACATCATGTTTGAATTGAAATCTCAGGGGATTACATGTATTATCATTTCTCACAAGCTGAATGAAATTGAATATGTAGCAGATTCGGTTACAATCATTCGTGATGGTAAAACCATTGAAACCATTGAAAAAGGTTCTGATGACTTTACAGAAGACCGTGTTATTAAAGCCATGGTTGGTCGTGAACTGACTAACCGATATCCGGTCAGAGAAGGTGTAGAGATCGGTGACACCATTTTTGAAGTAAAGAATTGGAATGTATTCCATCCGGATGATCCAGACCGTCAGATGCTGAAAAATATAAATATTAAAGTTCGTGCAGGCGAAGTAGTTGGTCTTGCAGGACTGATGGGTGCAGGTCGTACGGAATTTGCCATGTCTGTATTTGGACATAGCTATGGTCAGAAGATTTCCGGCGAAGTTTATATGCATGGCAAAGAAGTAAAGATGCATAATGTTAAGAGTGCAATTGATAATAAGCTTGCTTATGTATCAGAAGATAGAAAAGGTAATGGTCTTGTTCTGATTGGTGATATTAAGGAGAATATGGTTCTTGCGGCAAGACCACAGTATTTTTCTTCACACGGTGTGATCAATGGTGCAGAAGAAATTCTTGCAGCTCAGGAGTATAAAGAAAAAATCAATGTAAAAGCGACTTCCATTGAACAGGTAGTAGGTTCTCTTTCCGGTGGTAACCAGCAGAAAGTAGTTCTTGCAAAATGGATGCTTACACAGCCCGATGTTCTTATCCTGGACGAGCCTACACGTGGTATTGACGTAGGTGCTAAGTACGAGATTTATTGTGTAATCAACGATTTAGCAAAAGCAGGAAAGGCAGTTATTGTTATTTCTTCCGAAATGCCTGAAATTATCGGTACGTGTGATAGGGTTTACGTTATCAACGAGGGTGAAATTGCAGGTGAATTAACGAAAGAAGAAATCACACAGGAACGTATTATGCAGAGCATTATGGCACATAACAGAAAAGGAGAGAATTAATCATGGAAAAGAAAAAAGTAGCTAATCTTGACATGAAGCAATACGGTATGTTCCTTGCTCTTGTCGCTATTTACCTTATTTTTGCAGTTTTGACCAAAGGTGCTAACCTTTCACCTGCAAATATTAACAACCTGGTAATGCAGAATGGATATGTAGTTATTCTGGCTGTTGGTATGCTTCTTTGTGTACTGACCGGTAACATCGACCTTGGTGTAGGTTCTGTAGTAGCTGTTACAGGTTCCGTTGCAGGTATTATCTTAGTTGACTATAAGATGAATATGTGGGTTGCTATTTTAGCAGCACTTGTTATTGGTCTTTTGATTGGTATTTTTGCAGGATTTTTCATTGCATATTTAAGTATCCCACCTTTCGTAGTAACTCTTGCTACGATGCTTATGGGACGTGGTCTTACATATACATTGTTACAGGCTCAGACAAAAGGACCTTTGCCGGATGATTTCGTATTTATTGGTGCAGGTTTCCTGCCTACAATGAAAGTTCCATTTGGTGATGGTACATTGGATTTAGTCAGCATTATCGTAGCAATTGTTGCAACAGTTTTTGTTATCTTTGCTGAAATGAAAAGCATTGCGACAAAAAAGAAATATGGATTTGCTTTAAATCCCGCATGGCAGACAATTTTGAAGGATGGTATTTTACTTTTCATCATCTGGTTCTTCTTCTACAAACTGGCTCGTTGGAATGGCCTTCCATTTGTGCTTTTACTGATGACTGTTCTGGTTAGTATTTATACTTTTGTTACTACAAATACAGTAGCCGGTCGTGAGATTTATGCACTTGGTGGTAACAGAAAAGCTGCTCAGCTTTCCGGTATCAATACAAATAAAGTATTCTTCTGGGTATACGTTAACATGGGCGTATTAAGTGCTATTGCAGGTATCGTTCTTGCAGCTCGTAACGCTTCTGCGACACCAAAAGCTGGTGACGGTTTTGAAATGGATGCTATCGCTTCCTGTTACATTGGTGGTGCAGCGGTTGCCGGTGGTGCCGGTACTATTATCGGTGCTGTTGTAGGTGCCTTTGTTATGGGTATTTTGAACAACGGTATGTCTCTGTATGGCTGGTCCACAGATATTCAGAAAATTGTTAAAGGTCTTGTTCTTCTTGGAGCTGTTACATTTGACGTTTTATCTAAGAGAAAGAAATCATAAGTAAATTCATAAAATGACTGGATAAGCATTTTATAAAAAGAAATAATGGTTCTCCGGAAGTCTCCGAAGAACCATTTTTTCTTAAATTGGGAAAAGTAAAATTTGTTATGGGGTAAGAAATGAGAGAGTGCAAGCCGAAATATCAAGTGGTTGTTGAGTGGGTAAAACAACAAATTGATACGGGTAAATTGAAAGCGGGGAAAAAGATCCCTTCTGAAAATACATTGAGTGACCAATTTGGCCTTAGTCGTCAGACAATCCGTCATGCGATCAGTGTATTGGAAAAAGAAGAGATTGTGTATAGTCTGCGCGGTAGCGGAACCTATGTTAAGGAGCAGGCATATGAAATAGACGAAAATCGTAAAACGATTGTTATTATGATGACCTATGTGGATGGTTATATTTTTCCAAGAACGATTAAGGGGATTGAGGATAAGTTGTTTGGGCAGGGCTACTCTGTTCAGATTGCTTTTACCAATAATCGAATTGATCGGGAACGTATTATCTTAGAGGATATTCTTCGTAAAAATGATATAGCAGGTATTATTGCGGAATGTACCAAAAGCGGACTGCCTAATCCTGATATAGGATTGTATAAAGAAATCATGAAGAGAAAGATTCCGCTTTTGTTTATGAATAGTTTTTATGACCAGCTGGATGCGCCGCATATATCCATTATGGATCAGAAAGCCGGATATCTGGCAACAAAGACATTATTGGAGAAAGGACATACCAAAATTGCCGGAATGTTTAAACTGGATGATGGTCAGGGAAGACTTCGTTATGCAGGGTTTGTGGATGCAGTAAACGAAAAGGGAATCCCCTGGCATGATGACAGTATTATCTGGTATGAAACCTGGGATACCAAACAATTATGGAGAATGAAAGCAAAAATTCTGGAACGGATCAAAGGCTGTACAGGTATTGTGACCTACAATGACGAAATAGCGTTTGAACTTCTGAAGTTTTTAGGAGAAGAAGGAATCCGTGTTCCGGAAGATCTTTCCATTGTCAGTATCGATGATTCAGAACTGGCTGTTTTAGGAGATGTTAAGATTACTTCCATACCATATCCAATGGAAAAACTGGGGGAAAAAGCAGCAGAAAACATGTTGAAAATGATTCGCGACAGAAAATTCGATGGAAATTATGAATTTGATGTCTGGGTGAATGAAAGAGATTCTGTAAAAGATTTGAATATATGAGATGCCCATTGTCTTGACAAACGATGGGCAGAAAGGTAGAATAAATGCGTTGTTTTTAGGAAGAAAACAAGGCATTTTGCCTTGATTGGAGGTATATATTATGTCAGAAATCTATAACCATAGAGAAGTGGAAACCAAATGGCAGAAAATTTGGGATGATGAGCAGGCATTTGCAACATCAGAAGATTATTCAAAACCAAAGTATTTTGCATTGGTTGAATTCCCTTATCCATCAGGCCAGGGTCTTCATGTAGGTCATCCGAGACCATATACAGCCATGGATATTGTTTCCCGTAAAAGAAGAATGCAGGGTTACAATGTGCTTTTTCCGATGGGCTGGGATGCATTTGGTCTTCCGACAGAAAACTACGCGATCAAGAACCAGATCCATCCAAAGATTGTTACAAAGAATAATGTAAACCGTTTTAAAGAACAGTTACATTCTCTGGGTTATTCATTTGACTGGAATAGAGAAATCAATACCACAGATCCGGAATACTATAAATGGACACAGTGGATCTTTTTACAGCTTTTCAAGAAAGGACTTGCTTATAAAACAGAGATGCCTATTAACTGGTGTACATCCTGTAAAGTAGGTCTGGCTAATGAAGAAGTAGTAAATGGTGTATGTGAGCGTTGCGGTTCAGAGGTGGTTCGTAAGGTTAAGAGCCAGTGGATGCTGAAGATTACAGAATATGCTGAAAAACTGATTCAGGGTCTGGATACTGTAGATTATGTTGAAAAAATTGCAGTTTCCCAGAAAAACTGGATCGGAAAATCCATGGGTGCTGAAGTAGATTTCTCCATTTCCGGTAAAGAAGATAAACTTCGTGTATATACTACCAGATGTGATACTTTATTTGGTGCTACCTATATGGTAGTTTCTCCGGAACATCCGATTCTGGATAAATACAAAGATGAGATCACAAACTGGGCTGCAGTAGAAGAGTATAGAGAACAGGCTGCAAAAAAATCAGACTTTGAACGTTCTGAACTGGCAAAAGATAAAACCGGTGTTGTGATCGAAGGCCTGAAAGCAGTAAATCCCATTAACGAAAAAGAAATTCCTATTTTTGTATCGGATTATGTTCTGATGAGCTATGGTACAGGTGCCATTATGGCAGTACCGGCACATGACGAAAGAGACTGGGATTTTGCAAAGAAATTTAATCTGCCGATTATTGAAGTAGTTGCAGGTGGTAAAGATGTTCAGGAAGAAGTATATACCGATGTTGCAACAGGTACACTGGTTAATTCCGGTTTCCTGAATGGACTCAGTGTAGAAGAAGCAAAGAAGAAAATGATCGAATACCTGGAAGAAAAAGGAATCGGTCATGCAAAAACAAACTATAAGCTTCGTGACTGGGTATTCTCCAGACAGCGTTACTGGGGAGAACCTATTCCGATTGTAAAATGTGATAAATGCGGTTATGTAGCAATCCCGGAAAGTGAACTTCCATTGGAACTTCCGGAAGTAGAAAGCTATATGCCTACGGATACCGGTGAGTCACCACTGTCAACAATGACTGACTGGGTTAATACAACATGTCCATGCTGTGGTGGTCCTGCAAAGAGAGAAACAGATACCATGCCTCAGTGGGCAGGTTCTTCCTGGTATTTCCTGCGTTATACAGATCCGCATAACTCAGAAGCTCTTGCAAGCAAAGAGGCATTGGAATACTGGATGCCTGTAGACTGGTATAATGGTGGTATGGAGCATACGACCCTTCACCTGTTATATTCCAGATTCTGGCATAGATTCCTGTATGACCAGGGGGTTGTTCCATGTCCGGAACCATATAAAAAGAGAACTTCTCATGGTATGATTCTGGGTTCCAACGGTGAAAAGATGTCCAAATCCCGTGGAAATGTTGTAAATCCGGATGATATTGTGCGAGAATATGGTGCAGATACCCTTCGTACCTATGAAATGTTTATCGGTGCATTTGATCTGTCCGCATCCTGGCAGGATGAAGGCGTAAAAGGCTGTCGCAGATTCCTGGATCGTGTTTGGAAACTGCAGGATATCATGACAGAAGAAGAAAGCTATAGTGCAGATTTGGAAACAAAGATGCATCAGACCATCAAGAAAGTTGGTTCAGACTTTGAAAATCTGAAATTCAATACAGCTATTGCAGCTATGATGGCACTGATCAATGAATTCTATAAAAAGAATGCGGTTACTAAGGGTGAATATAAGACTCTTCTGACACTTCTTAACCCGGTAGCTCCTCATATTACAGAAGAGTTATGGCAGATCATCGGAGAGGAAGGCAGACTATATCAGCAGTCCTGGCCGGAATATGAAGAAGCTAAAACCATTGAATCAACAGTGGAAATCGCTGTTCAGATCAATGGTAAAGTGAAAGCTACTTTGAATATCGGAAAAGATGATCCGAAAGAGGATGTTATTGCAAAAGCAAAAGAGGTAATCGCTGATAAACTGACCGGTACTATTGTAAAAGAAATCTATGTGCCCGGCAGACTGGTTAACATCGTACAGAAATAATGATAAATAAATCATAAAAAAGCTTTTACGGAATCTGAAAAATGGTTCTGTGAAAGCTTTTTTCATATCAAATATTTATAAGGGATACATTTTTGAAATATGCATTTTAGAAATATGCATTAACTCAGAACTTTTCGCATCTGCATCAGCTGATTGATTTTAGTTAAATCCTCCTTACTTGCATTTCCTTTCAGAACATCTAATATAAGTTCCATTTCTTCCTGAGTAAAACTGATTTTCTTTTCTTTGCTGATTTTCATAACAGACATAAAAAATGGAAGCATTTCATCCTGCTTTAAGTTTTTGCTTTCAAAAACCATAATCTGTAATAATTCCAGTTTATGTTTGGGGATGTCCTTCAGCCTCGGATCCTGCATCCATGCGGCATCCTTTTTGTCAGCATTATTTTGTGATGATAGATTCATTTTCATCATTCCTTTCTTGATAGAATTCTTTATAAATTCTGAAAACGTTCATTAAATTTCTCATATATTTCCTGCTGGTCCTTGGTTAAGAGATTTTCTCCAAAGAGATTCTGGAATGTACTGGAAGCCATGCTGGAGAAGAAACTATTATTCTTTTCTTTTGAAAATTTAGATGTTGATTCTTCGTTAGAACCGGCTGTGGAATCAGATGAGGAATCCGCTGCAGAGCCTGTAGAAGAGTTTGTGGAAGATGTATCCTGGCTCATGAAATTTTGAAAAATATCCTGAAGATTCATGGATTCCGGTAAAATGCCATCCAATTTTTCCATCATAGACTGCATCCTTTCGTACTGTTTGATCATTTGAAATGCTTGTTTCAGCTGATTGAAACGACCTGCTTCCTCCGGGGCTAAATAGGGCAGGATTTCATCACTGATCAGTTGCCAGTCGGTTGGAGGTTTATCAAAACCGCATCCTTTGATTCCGTATGGATGTGCACGCAAAAAAGAGAAAGTATAGCATAATTCCAGAAATTTGATATATAATGCCAGCGTTTTTTGAAGGGGAGGATTTAAACATGGTAAAAGAATTTTCAACATTTGAATATGATTGGTTGTATATATTGTATCGAAGGCATATATTTTTTCGGAATTCGTGGTCTGCATATCCTGACTCATAAGTTACCTGCCAAAAAAGCATTCTCCTGAGAAAAGTGATACAGATCAGGAAGGAATGCAAATGATATATCATAATGTATGCGTGGCCTTTCCGGATTATG
>CAMFGH010000107.1 GCA_945949875.1 uncultured bacterium | reverse complement strand
ATTTCTTATGCACAGGATATCAAAGTAGAAGGTGACAAGGTTATCGTTCAGCGTCAGTATGATGACAGATATCATGTACTGGAAGCAAAGATGCCATGTCTGATTACAGCACTTTCTGAATTAAATGATCCTCGTTACATGACTCCTGGCGGAATCTTCGATGCCTGCAAGGCAGAGATTACTACATGGGGCCGTGCAGACTTAGTTGACGTAGAAGATGGCAACCTTGGTCTGATGGGATCTCCTACAAAGATTGCAAAAGCATCTGATAAAGTTCGTAAAGGTGCTGGCGAAAAAGTTACTCCGGATTCTCCAGAAGATGCAGTAGCTTATATCGTAGGTAAATTAACTGAGAAACATGTTATCTAATTTATTTATAAGGAAAAGTGGTGAACAATTATGAAAATGAGTCCAGAAGTGATTGCACAGTACAAAGGTGTATTTGTATTTGCGCAGCAGGTTGATAATGTAATCAGCGGCATTGCATATGAATTACTGGGAAAAGCTAAAGAATTAGCAGCTCCTCTTAATACTGACGTAACAGCTGTTTTAATCGGTTCTGATGTAAAAGGTCTTGTAGACTCTTTAGCAGAATACGGTGCAGACAGAGTTATCGTTGTTGACGATCCTGAATTAAAAGAATATAGAACAGAGCCATACGCACATGCTCTTTCTTCTGTTATTAATGAATTCAAACCAGACATCATGTTAGTTGGTGCAACAGCAATCGGTCGTGACCTTGGTCCTACTGTATCTGCTCGTGTTGCAACAGGTCTGACAGCTGACTGTACAGTACTTGAAATCGGTGACTTCCCATTAGTTCCAATTCCAGGTAAAGAAGCAGAGCAGAAACACAATCAGCTGCTTATGACACGTCCTGCATTCGGTGGTAACACAATCGCAACCATCGCCTGCCCAGACAACCGTCCTCAGATGGCTACTGTTCGTCCGGGTGTTATGCAGAAAATCGAGCCAATTGCCGGTGCAAAAGCAGAAGTTGTTGAATTTAATCCAGGCTTCACAAAGAACAACAAATATGTTGAAATCAAAGAAATCGTGAAAGCAGTGTCTGATACAGTTGATATCATGGACGCTAAGATCCTTGTATCCGGTGGTCGTGGTGTTGGTTCTCCGGAAAACTTCAAATTACTGGAAGACCTTGCAGAAGTTCTTGGTGGTACAGTATCCTGCTCTCGTGCAGTAGTAGATTCCGGCTGGAAACCAAAAGATCTTCAGGTTGGTCAGACTGGTAAAACAGTTCGTCCTAACGTATACTTTGCAATCGGTATTTCCGGTGCTATCCAGCACGTAGCTGGTATGGAAGAATCTGATATCATTATTGCAATCAACAAAGATGAAGATGCTCCAATCTTTGATGTAGCTGACTACGGTGTAGTAGGCGATTTAAATAAGATCGTTCCTCAGCTGACAGAAGCTATCAAAACTGCAATCGCTAACAAATAATATTGGGTGATAAAGCAGTACATCCATTCATAAGATGATTTCAAAGGCTGTCGCTTTCGCGAATATCATTCGTGAGGCGGCAGCCTTTCTGTTATGGCGACGAATATTGGATTCGTTGACGTAGGGCCGCCCGAAATGCTATCATGTAAATATTGTGAGTATAGAGATAAAGATAATGCACACAAAGAAAATGCAGACCTGTTTGGCGTGGAGACAAAGAAAATGCAGACCTATTTGTTGGAAATTCGAAATATGACCTGTGGTTATGGAAAAAAGAATATTTGTAGGGACTTGAATATACGACTGCCCCAGGGAAGCTGCAGTCTGATTCTTGGAGATAATGGATGTGGGAAATCCACATTGTTTTCTGTGATCACCGGTATGAAAAAAGCCAGGAACGGGCAATTTTTCTGGAAGGGAAGCGAAATACCGGTGGAGAGTATGCAAAACCGGATTGGTTATGTTCCACAGCAAAGCCCATTGATTTCGGAGCTTACTGTATGGGATAATCTGATGCTCTGGTATGGTGATAAAAAGAGATTGCAGGAAGAACTGGAAACAGGTATGCTACAGAAACTGGGAGTGAATCAGATGCAGAAAATGCAGGTGAGTAGGCTTTCCGGCGGAATGGCCAGAAGATGTGCTATCGGTTGTGCCATGGCAGGCAGTCCGGAGCTGCTGGTTCTGGATGAGCCCGGAGCAGCGCTGGATATGGAATGCAAGAAAATCTGGAAAGCATGTATGAAGGAATATGTCATGCAGGGGGGAACGGTCCTGTTTTCCACCCACGACGAAACGGATCAGAATCTGGCCGATCATATATATTACATGAAAGACGGGGTGCTGCTGGAAGCGACATCATAGCGACGAAGAAGCAGATAAAAGATAATCGGAAGAAAATCAGATATATATGGAGCGGCAGCAGATAAAAGATAATCGAAAAAAGAACAAATATATAAGGAACAGAAACAGACATAAGATGAGCAGACAGGAAGGAAAGAACATGACACGTAAAAAATTGCCGGGTATCATAGCAGGATCAGTAGCTGTTGTTGCAGTTGCAGGAGGAATTTTAATATATCATTTCATCACATCAAGCCCATTATACCGTTTGGGGATTGGTGTGAAAAATTTGGTGGAAGAAGTGAAAGCAACAGAGAATCCGCTACTCATGGAAGAGGGAGCAGGACGGTTTTTTACCATGGTGGGGACAGAAAGTGCTTCTGCGGATTATTCTGTTAATCTCAGCGGAAATCCGGTTTTGAATGGGATGACCCTGGGATTGGATGGAACCGTTGAAAGGGATATGACAGAACAGAAATTTCACATGAGTGTGCTTGCCTCTACTTCCCAGATCCCGCTTATGGCAGTGGATTTATATTCCGATCAGGATGAGGTCTATTTGCAGATTCCGGAAATATATGAAGGAAGTGTAACCTTTCAGGCAAAGGATTTTGATGGGCAGTATAATGAATCAGCCTTAAAGGACTTTATTGGAAGTACCATTGATGAGGATATTGATTTTGATTTTTTTACTGATTTTACCGGTTTGGAAAGAGGAGAAGGAAGCTTTCTGGACCCTTATGGTGGAGACGTAAAAGCATTTTTGAAAGACATTGATCTGGCAGAAGAAAAGAATTACGAGCTGGATGAAGACAGACGCAGGCAGATAGAACAGGCTTATGGAGAGGAACAAAAACTGACTTCTTATTTTCTGACACTTACGTCAGAAAGACTGGGGCTTCAGGAACCTCTTAAAGTGCGGATTCTATTAAACAAAAAGAACAGAATCCTTATGGTAGAGTGCGCAGAGGGCATGCCGGTAAGTGATGGATACCGGGTGTCCGGAAACGTTCTTTTCCTGGGAACCGAAACAAGCATTAATTCTGTCCTGACAGATGGCAGAGTAACAGAACAAAAGGAAAATACAGAAACTCATTCCGATATAAAACTTTCCATGGTGTTTGACCCGGAGACAAAAGCTGTGCGGGTATCAGGGGATGGAACATTGGATATGCTGGAGACGGGTATGGCAGCCCAGCTGGATGTGACTTTATCCGATTTTGAACCCGGGAAGCAGGCAAATCTGGACTTTCAGAATCTGCATCTGACAAAGAAGCAGAAAGAAATCGGAAAGCTGACCGGAAAGGCATCCCTACATGCAATGCCGGAGGATATCAGGATTCCTGACGGAGAGCAATATGAAATTTTTGATATGAATAAGCTGGAGCTGGGGATTCTTCTCTGGAAATGGAAAGATAACCTGGGCGGTGTATTGGGAATGCTCTTTGGAGAGGAAATTTCTGATAGAATAGCAGAGGAAGTCGGAGATGCTGTAGAGGAGAAAGTGAAAAACTCCATTGGTGATGCAGTAGAAGATAAGCTGGATGGAGTCCTGGGTGAGGATATCAGTGAAATTCTCGGGGATAAAGCAGAGGATATTCTGGGCGAAAAAGCCGGTGAAATAGTCGGAGATATGACGGAGGATAAAGTGGGAGAACTGCTGAATCCTGATAAAGCAGAAAAGGAACGTCTGGAAAAGGAATTGGAGGATGCACTGAAAAAGACTGAGGGCTCAGATCTTTAGGCAGGTAATATGAAACAGCATAAAGTATATTTTTATACGGAACTCAAGCGATTATTTCAATATAGTGCAGGTTTTTTTATGTCCCTGCTGGTGGCAGGTCTTCTTTGTGTTGTCCTTATCTTACTGGCAGGAGGGCTGCTGCCTGAAACACTGCAGGTAAAACCCTTTCGGGTTGCTGTTTGTGTGGAGGGAGAGGATCTTATTTCCGAATATATCAAAAGCTATATTCAGAATATGAAAAGTACAGAGGGAATTCTGGAATTTGATGTGTGGGATGAGGCTCCCAGACCGGAAGAAATGGAGTCGGAAGAGCTGGCTGCCTGTATTATCATTCCGGAGAAAACTCCGGTCTCTATTTTAAATGGAGAAAACGTTCCCGTGAAAATATTCTTTCCGCAGCATGTAAATAATACCCAGTGGTATCTGCAGACCAAACTGATTCGTGGGCTGGCAGAAAGCGGTATGACCTATATTGATGTACCGCAGACAGAAAGTATTTTATTGTATGAAATCCTGTCAGATGATGTGCAGGAGACAAAACAGCAGCTGGAGCAGATCATTGACCTGTTTCATCTGCGTATGGTGATGGAACGGGAAAGCTGGTTTCAGGAACAGACAGTAAAGAAGATGGGGGCCTACCAATTTAAGGAGTACTATCTGGCATCCGCAGCAGTGCTTATTCTGCTTTTGTGGGGTGTCGGGATAGGAGGTTATATTTGTGGGCAGCAGATGCAATGGAAACTTCTGCAAAAACGAAGAGGAGTTTCTCTTTTCTGGCAATACTTCTACAGCAGAGTTGTATTTTGCATACCCTATGTTTTGTTTTTGATATGCTGCATTGGTATGCTGATTTTTGTAAATGGTAGTACCTCTGCAGGAAATGCCATCACGGGTAAAGTATGTTACCGGCTGTGCTGGATGGTGATCTTGGCAGCTTTGCAAAGTGCATTGTTTTTTCAGTTGTTTGAGAAAACATCTTCCGGAATCTTTGCGCTTCTGGTATGGAATCTGGCAGGCTATGTCTGCGCAGGTGGAGTTCTGCCGGATGCTTTTTTGCCGGAAAAGGTGACAAAAGCAGCAGGATTCCTGCCACAGGGAATCTGTATGCAGAATATGCTGTCTATTGTTTCTCAGGAGAAAGGAATGATGGGGCAAAATCTAAATATCTTGATCGGCTATAGCATTTTCCTGTTTTTAGCCGGATTATGTTTCGAGTATTTCAGGGCATGGAGGATAAGAAAGGCGTGAAAAATATCGGAAATGTCTTTACCATAGCGTGCAAAAGAATATGGAAACGCCCCTTCATGATTTTGATCTTTTTGTTGTTTCCGCTGGCTGTCTGTTTCGTACCGGGATTTAACCGGAGTGCAGAGGATGTGCATTTTGTTGCAGGATATCTGTATGAATCGGAAGAGATGGAATTCAAAAAACAATTCGAGACGGAGCTTTCATCTATGGAAGACGGGAAAGATTGTTTTGTAGAATATCGGAAATACGATTCCATAAAAGAAATGGAAGATGATTTGCTCACCGGAAAGATCAGCTGTGGATTTTATCTGGGAAGGGAATTTGATCAGGCCCTGGAAAGCGGCGATTTCAGAGAAAGCATGACCCTTTATATTCCGGAGGGGATGAATTATGCAGGGATCGTGAAGGAGGATTTTACTTCCAGGTTATACAAAATCTATTCTGCCATCTGGTTCAGCAGGCAGATGGAAAACAACATAACCGGGACTGAAGTGCTGCAGAAATTGGAAGAAGACCGGAAAGATGGAAAGGTTTTTCAAATCCTTTATTCGGGAGAGACTGACGGGCAGAAAGCTTCCGGCTGGGAGACTATCGGACAAAAGGAAGAAGTTCCTATTGCAGAAAATGCCTATGCTACAGAAAATGACTATGCTGCAGAAAATGCCTATGCTACGTCGGAAACGGAAATGTTTTCCCTTCGCGGTGTTCTTGCGTTCCTTGCTTTTCTGGCGGCTATGCTGGGGGCAATAGATTTGAGCAGAGACCGGAAAAACAACATCGCGGTAGGAGCAACTCAGAGGAAACTGTTTCTGAAAATAACAGTTGCAATTCCGGTTTTATGGAGTATACTATTTTTGTTTCTGGGAGTTCTTTCCCAGAGGGATTTGTACGATGTGCAGTCTTTCCTGAAGGAGACAGGATGCATACTGCTTTATGGCGGTGTTTTATGGCTGCTTGCATGGATACTCGGAAATCTGTGTTCGGAGCGGGTACTGGCAGGTATTATGCCATGTATAGTTCTGGTTGGAATATTATGTACCCCAGTGATATTCAATCTGGACAAGCAGATACCGGTTGTTAATATGATTTCCAAGATATATCCGGTTACCTGGTATTTGAATCTTACTATGTAGTTTACATAACATAGAAAAGTTATATTTGGCGAATGTAGCTCTGAATACTTTCTATGCTTTGATATATAATATAAAAGAATCTCGAGGTTGGTCAAATGGCAAAGGAAAAAAAAGAAGTAAAAACAAATGTGATGCGCATACTGGAAAAGGAAAAGATTCCATATGAACATCAAAGCTATGAATGCGATGATTTTATCGATGGAATCCACACAGCGGATATGCTGGGACTTCCCCATGAAAAGGTTTACAAAACATTAGTTACCCAGGGGACTTCTAAAAATTATTTTGTGTTTGTAATTCCCATTGCAGAAGAATTGGATATGAAAAAAGCAGCAAAGTCAGTGGGAGAAAAGTCGGTTTCCATGATCCCGGTAAAAGATATTACTGCTGTGACTGGCTACATTCGCGGTGGCTGCACTGCAATCGGTATGAAAAAGCAGTATATTACCAGAATCGACAGCTCTGCAGAAAGTCTGGATAAAATTTATGTCAGTGGGGGAAAAAGAGGCTCACAGATTCTACTGTCTCCTCAGGACTTAAAGCGTGTTGCCAGGGCAGAATTTGGAGATGTCATCGTCCGGTAACAGATATAAGGTGAAAAGCAATAGGTAAAATGTGATGAAAATAAATATTAAAATTGTATAAAATCCTAGTTGACACTACTTCCATAGGTTGTTATGATTGAAGTAATTTATGAGACATATTGTACTTTTACAGGATTGTTACTGCGTAATAGTAGGCAAGACCAGATTTCGGATGAAATTTGGTCTTTTTTAGTATAATGGTATATTGGCATTTGTTTTTTAGTGATTTTATTTTTTTCCGCATTTTAGTGTAGTTGATAAGGGAGCAGAATATGGTTATTAACCATGTTATCAATAATAATGTTGTAAGTGCCTATGACAAGGATCAAAATGAGATCATTGTCATGGGAAAGGGAATCGGGTTCCAGAAAAAACCCGGGCAGGAGATTCCTGAAAATAAAATTGAGAAGCGGTTTATTTTAGAAAATAAGGCACAGGTGAATCAGTTCAAGCAGTTGATGGTATCGGTTCCCATGAATCATCTGGCAGTTTCTGTAG
>CAMFGH010000106.1 GCA_945949875.1 uncultured bacterium | reverse complement strand
ATAGGTGACTGTAAGCTGCCAAGCAATTTGGAAAGAAGTTCTTCTCTGGATGGAATCTCAGATACCTTCTGAATACCAGCTGCATCGTATACGGTACCTTCTACAACACCACCTTTGATTTCAAGCTTCGGTGCTGTTTTTGCAAATTTGCAAAGTACTCTTGCAGCTGCTGTAGCATCAGCGGATACAGCCATAGCACTTGGTCCTTCCAATAAATTGGAAAGTCCTTCACAATCAGTTCCTTTGAATGCAAAGTTCATGAATGTGTTTTTGTAAACCTTATAAGAAACGCCTGCTTCACGAAGCTGTTTACGAAGTTCTGTATCCTGTTCTACGGTTAATCCACGGTAGTCAACAAGAACAACTGTTGCAGCATCTTTGATGGATGCAGAAATCTCTTCAACGATAGGTTTTTTGAGTTCTACTTTAGCCATTTTCTTACCTCCTTATAGTTTTCGTTCGCCGAAAGGAGTTCTTTTATGAAAAAAGCCTCCCTGAAGACAGGAAGGCAAAAGTTCTCTTAATCCAACTCTTTCCTCGGTAGGCGCTACGCTTACGGTTCATCCAGCGGGATGCTCCACCTACTGTCTTCGGCATGGTCTTATAACCTTGTATACTTTATCATGTGTATCACCCTGTTGTCAACACTTTATTTTATAAACGTCACGAATCCGTCCCCATCTATGGTAACTGTTCCGGAAATACTTCTCATATATGCAAGCACCCTTTCTTTTTCCGATCCGGACAGCAGTCTGGTGCTGCAGCCTGCCTGCTGTGCCGGCAGAAACTGAAAGCTCTTCAGTTCCCCTCCCAGCAAGGTCACCTTCACAAGGCAGGTGTCACAGGTACCGGAGTTAAACCAGTAGTTCCCCAAACTGTAAATAACCGGCACACCGGAAACCGATGCGATAGGCTGCAATACATGGGGATGATCTCCGATGATCAGATCCGCTCCGGCTTCTGCGATTTTTCTGGAAAGATCAGGCTGTGCCCAATCCAGCTGGTCGGTACTTTCCGTGCCCCAATGAATGTAGGTTACCACAAAATCGCTTTCCGCCTTAGCTTCTGCAATGCGGTCAAACAGCTCCGTTTCTTTAAAACACCGGAATACACCGGGTGCGGTCTCTGTGGCGCCCCTGGTATCGGGATGATCAAATCGTTCAATCTGGGTAGCCGCTATAAAAGCAATTTTCACATCACCCAATTGAAAATATACCGTCTGCGTAGCATCTTCCAGATCAAGGCCCGCTCCCACAAAAGGCATTTCCGCTTTATTCAAGGTGTCCATAGTATCTAATAAGGAAACTTCACCGTAATCATAGGTGTGATTATTTGCAATGGATACAATATCCACACCCAGATCGTCCAGAACCGATACCATCTGAGGATCTGCCCTGAAGGTATAGGTTTTTCCCGCTGTAGGAACCCCTCTGTTTGTATAGGTGAACTCGTTATTTATCATAAAAATGTCAGCATTCTGCATTTCCCATAAGGCATCTTCTGAGAAACTGTCATACACACCGCCTGTCCTGTTTTTCAAGGTGGCCCCGATGGCATATTCATCATCCAGCAGCACGTCTCCGGCAAAAAGAAGGGTGATCTCATCACTTTGAAACTCTCTTTTTTCGATCAGGATACGTCCCTTTTCATTTTTCAGGTATCCCTTTTCATCAAAGCCCTCCCCGGACCGGTCATTTTCCACCTCTTCTTCCTGATTTTCCATATTTTCAGAAGCCGGAATGGTATCCCAGAGCACTTCTTCCCAGGCAGAAGCAGACTTCTCCTGTTTTCCAAAGAAATCCCTGTGTTCTTTCTTTACCAAACCCGCAATGGCCTGATCCTTGTTTTTGATAAAAGCAAAAACAAGAAGCATGGATATCCCTGACAGCAGGACAATCACCAGGGTTTTTAGAAAGATGGAGAAATATGCAGTTTGTGTTTTCACTTTTTTCTTGTTTCCCATGGTTCCATTATACACCAAACGCAAATCTTTTCCACCTGTTAGGAAGGTGGTGATTGCTTATTAATTTGCTTGTAAAGATTCTTCCTTCATACAAAGAAAAGGTGTAATCCTGGGATTACACCTTTTTAACTTCAAAATCTAATCTTTATTCACTTAAGCTCTGCACTCAGATTATGCGTATTTAGCTGTGGAAACTTTTACACCAGGTCCCATTGTAGAGGAAAGAGTAAGACTCTTAATATACTGGCCTTTTAATGTGCTTGGTTTTGCTTTTACAATAGCACCAACTAAAGCATCAAAGTTTTCCATAAGCTGTTCTTCTGTGAAAGATACTTTACCGATTGGGCAGTGGATAATGTTTGCTTTGTCTAATCTGTATTCGATCTTACCAGCTTTGATATCCTTAACAGCTTTTGTTACGTCCATTGTAACTGTACCAGCTTTAGGGTTTGGCATTAAGCCTTTCGGACCAAGGACTTTACCAAGACGACCAACAACACCCATCATATCAGGTGTAGCTACTACTACGTCGAAATCTAACCAGCCTTCGTTCTGAATCTTTGGAATCAGTTCGTCGCCGCCAACGTAATCTGCTCCGGCCGCTTCTGCTTCGTTTAATTTCTCGCCTTTTGCAAATACCAAAACTTTAACAGTTTTACCTGTACCGTTAGGTAATACTACTGCACCACGAACCTGCTGTTCTGCATGACGTCCATCACAGCCTGTTCTAATGTGAATTTCAACAGTTTCATCAAATTTAGCTGTTGAAGCTTTTTTTACAAGAGCAAGCGCATCTGCTGCTTCGTACTGAACGGCACGATCAACAAGTTTAGCTGCTTCTACATATTTCTTACCATGTTTCATTGTCGTTCCTCCATTAATCTTCTACTGTGATACCCATACTTCTAGCAGTTCCGGCAATCATGCTCATAGCTGCTTCAAGGCTGGCTGCATTTAAATCAGGCATTTTTGTTTCAGCAATTTCCTGCAGTTTTGCTTTGGAAATTGTAGCAACTTTTGTTTTGTTCGGTACTGCGGAACCTGATTTGATGTTACAAGCTTTTTTCAGAAGTACTGCAGCAGGTGGAGTCTTTGTAACGAAACTAAAACTTCTATCTGCGTAAACTGTGATAACTACAGGGATGATCACATCACCTTTATCAGCAGTTCTGGCGTTGAACTGTTTTGTAAATTCAACGATGTTTACACCGTGCTGTCCAAGTGCAGGACCAACCGGTGGTGCTGGTGTAGCTTTACCAGCAGGGATCTGTAATTTGATATATCCTTGAACTTTCTTTGCCATAACGGCACCTCCTAATAATAAATTGTGGTCAGGCGCCCCTCGTGAGGCTCCCACTGCCATTCTGTCACGATACCACCTTTTCCCCGAATAACAAAGCTCTGTTATCAGAAGCGGCACTATGCTCTGCATGCAGAGTCAAAACAGACATGACATTTACTACCATATATCAACCGGACAAGCCGGGTAATACCTAAGTTAACCACAAAAACTAAGATATAATGGTTACTCTCGCAATTTTTAGAGTTTGCGAACCTCTGCGAAACTGATCTCAACAGGTGTTTCTCTACCAAACATCTCAACATTGATGGTTACTGTCTGCTTATTGAGATCCAGTCTCTGAGCGACACCAACTGTGTCTTTCCATGCGCCGGCTACTACCACGATGGTATCACCTTCGCTAAAGTCAATACTGATATTATCTACACGAATGCCTAGAGGTTTCATCTCTGCTTCTGTAAGCGGAACAGGTTTACTTCCCGGTCCAACAAATCCGGTCACACCTCTTGTATTGCGCACAACGTACCAGGTTTCATCGTTCATGACCATATTGACCAGAACATACCCCGGGAACATCTTTTTCTGAACGGTTTTCTTCGCACCGTTCTTTACTTCGACTACGTCCTGCATAGGCACGCGAACCTCCAGAATCTCATCCTGAAGATTTCTGTTTTCGATCGTTTTCTCGATATTGGCTTTTACCTTATTTTCATACCCAGAATAAGTATGAACTACAAACCAGTTTGCTTCTGCCATACAATAAACCTCGCTCCTACATTGTCAGGAAATTAACACCATACTGTACAATGAAATCTAATATGGTAATAATGACTCCCAACACCAGAGAAACAGCAACAACAGCAATGGTCTGTCTGGTCAAAGACTGCTTGTCAGGCCATGTGATTTTCTTGAATTCAGTTTTTACGCCATCAAAGAAACTCGGTTTGTTTCCTGTTTTAGAGGAATCTCCCATCTCATACTCCTTCTCGAACGAATCTGTCGTTCGCAACTACACGTAAGTCTGTTAAAACATCACTTATACAAAGTCTTTTAAAGACCGCAAAGTCAAATAGAAAAATTACTTTGTTTCTTTGTGTAAAGTGTGAGTTTTGCAGAATCTACAATATTTCTTGATTTCCATTCTGTCTGGATGTGTCTTTTTGTCTTTTGTAGTATTGTAGTTACGCTGTTTACATTCTGTACATGCTAATGTAATTCTTGTACGCATTCTTCCACCTCCAAGTGCCTTTCTACATATTCTTAAATCTCGAAATCGAAATATTTCTTTGTTTTTATGGCACTATCTGTCGACAGTGATTTTTGAGCATAAAAAAAAGACCTAAATCTCATCTCGTCTGATAAATATAACATATCCTGTACAGATGCGTCAATGCCTTTTTCAAAAAACTCTTGTACTTTCCCCGCCAAAGTGTTATGTTTAATGTATATAAATGGCTTTTTATGTCCACTTGAAACCCTAAGTATGAGTTTACCGTATTTGCAACGGATTTGCAATAGGTTCTCATCACTATATTTCACGGAAGAAAGGAGGGGAAATGGCATGGCTTATAATGCAATTCAAGATAATCTATATAACTACTATCTGACTGCTTATACTCCGAAGAGTGTCACCAAATACGATACTCATAAAAGAAGTGAACTCCGCAGTCTTTATAATTCCATGGTCAAACTGAATAAAGAATCCCCTCTGTATCTGATCCCCAATGCCAGGGAGTCTGCCAAACTTGCTGTGGGCATCAAAGAAAACGCACGGGTGCTCCGTAACCAGATTGCTTCTTTAGGTGGTCTGAACGAATCAGAACTTCTGCAGAAAAAGGTAGCATATTCCGATCGGGAAGATATCGTCACTGCTGAATACATCGGGGATGTGACAAACGCAGGGGATGGCGAAGAGGTTCCTTCCCTGGAGCTTTCTGTCCGCACTCTTGCTTCAGAGCAGACCAATCTTGGAAATTTCCTACCCAGTGACCAAGGCATCCCGCTGGCAGAAGGTACCTATTCCTTTGATATCGGTATCAATGATTTGAATTACGAGTTCCAGTTTAATATCAATAATGGTGAAACCAACCTGGATATCCAGAATCGTCTCAGCAGGCTGATCAGCAATGCCGGCATCGGCTTAAAGGCAGAAGTGGTTTCCGGAGAAGATGGCACCACCTCTTTAAAGATCCAGTCAGAAGCCATGGGCCTGAAGCCATCCCAGAATGAGATTTTCACGGTAAGTGATGATAACACCAGCAAAACCTCCGGTGTGGTTGGTTATCTGGGCATCGACTTTGTTTCCCATCAGGCCACCAATGCTACTTTCCTGTTAAATGGCGAGGAGCGGGAAGCTTATTCCAACAATTTTACCTTAGGAAAGCTTTACGAAGTAAATCTGCATGGTGTCAGTGCAGATGACGATGATGTCGCTACCATCGGACTGAAAAGAGACTCTGAGTCTCTGGCGGATAACATTTCCCAGCTGGCCGGAAATTATAATAATTTCTTAAAAGCCATGGATGCCTATAAAGATTCCAGAGACGGTATGGACCGGCTGCGTGGCGAGTTTTCCGGAGTCGCTTCTTTATATAAAGAACAGCTTCATACCATTGGTCTGGAAGTACAGGATGATGGGCATATCAATATCGATGAAGATGCCCTGTCAGCTGCTACGGAAGATGACGATATCAAAGATCGTTTCCAAGTGGTAAGAGACATGACTCAGCAGCTCTACCGCAAAACCAATCAGATTTCCTTAAATCCGATGAAGTATGTAAACAAAACCGTGGTAGCATACAAAAATCCGGGACATAACTTTGCGAATCCTTATGTGACCAGCAATTATTCCGGAATGATGTTTAATTATTATTGCTAAAAACTCCTTTGAAAACGCTAAATGACGATTTCAAAGGAGTTATTATTTGCGCCATTTCAGAAATTTATGTATCAGGAAAAGCTTTCCTGTTCTGCAAGAGCCATATCCAATGCAGCCCTGATAGTCTTGTCCATGTCAAAGTACTTATACTGTCCCAGTCGTCCGCCGAACAAAACATTTTCTTCCTTTGAAGCCAGTTCTGCGTAGGCTTTGTAAAGTGCATCATTTTTCTCATTGTTCACCGGATAATATGGTTCATCTCCCGGTTTCCACTCTGCCGGATACTCTCTGGTGATGACGGTTCCCGGCTGCTTTCCAAATTCAAAATGTTTATGCTCAATGATACGGGTGTAAGGCACTTCTCTTTCCGTATAGTTTACCACTGCATTTCCCTGGAAATTCTCTTCTTCCGGTAACTGCTCATTTTCAAATCGTAAAGAACGGTATTCCAGATAGCCCAGTTTATGGTCAAAGTATTCATCGATCATGCCGGTGTATAACACTTTTCCGTAAGTATCCCGACTCTTTTCTCGGAATTCCTTATAGGTTACGCCCAGCTCCACCGGGATGCCTTCCAGCATTTTTTCAACAATCTGCGTGTATCCACCTTTTGGAATACCCTGATAGGGGTCGTTGAAATAATTGTTATCATAAGTGAAGCGAAGGGGGAGACGCTTGATGATAAACGCCGGCAGTTCCTTACAGTCACGTCCCCACTGCTTTTCCGTATAGCCTTTTACCAGCTTTTCATACACATCTTTTCCAGCCAGAGACAGTGCCTGCTCTTCCAGATTCCGTGGCTCTGTAATGCCCAGCTCTGCAATCTGCTCTGCTATGATGGCCTTGGCCTGTGCCGGCGTCTTGATCCCCCAGAGCTTGCTGAAGGTGTTCATATTAAACGGAAGATTGTAAAGTTCGTCCTTATATACCGCTATCGGGGAATTGATGTAATGATTAAATTCCGCAAACTGGTTGACATAATCCCAAACCTCTTTATCAGATGTATGGAAAATATGGGCTCCGAATTTATGTACATTGATATCCAGCTGCTTTTCCGTATAAATATTGCCTGCGATGTGGTCTCTTTTGTCAATCACATAACAGGTCTTTCCGTTTTTCTTCATCTCATAGGCAAACACTGCGCCAAACAGGCCCGCGCCTACTACCAGGTAATCATAATGCATGTTTTCTTCCTCTTTTTGTATCTGTTCAGTTCATCTGCTGATGCGTTTCTTTTCCTCTTAAGAATTGTACCATATTATCAGTCAAAAACATACTGTAATAGCAACAGCGTGTATATTTCCATAAAATCACATTTCATTCCATTCTCCGAACACTTTTCGTTTTTCACATTTGAATACAAAAATGTACTTCAATTATCTTTCTTATTCATTATGTTACATTTTTTATCACCCGTTAATACCGGGAATCCTAGGGCCA
>CAMFGH010000105.1 GCA_945949875.1 uncultured bacterium | reverse complement strand
ACTTTCCATCATAAAATTAACTAATTTGCCGATATCTTCCGGTTCATAAGCGATGATTTCCAATTCCGGGATTTCACCGTTAGAGAAGATGTTTGCCATAGAAACATACTGGGAAAGTTTGGATTTCAGATTCAGTCTGTCGCCTTCACCAGTTACCAATTCTACTTTGCCTTTGCATTTGTCAACTACCTGGAAAAATTTGTCAATGTTTTTAATGTTCTGTACTTTCATGAGTACTCCTTTCTTCCTGCCTTCGTGCAGGAACCAAATCAATCACTTTTTGTTTACACTTCCGATTTTATCCTATTTTTCCCAAATTGCAATAGGTGGAAATCGTTTTCTATCTTTTGATTACATTTTTTCAGTAACCAAGATTTCGCATTGGTTATTTTAAACAATTTTATCATTGTTCATTTGTGTATTTTACCCAAAAATTATCTTTTTGTCTGTTTTTTCAGATTTTCCTGATAAATTTTTCGCCAATTTCAATGCGGCGCTCTTTATATAATCGTCCCACCGCACGCTTAAATTCATTCTTGCTCATCCCGGTTTCTCTCCGGATTACCTCCGGATTTGCTTTATCCGAAAACGGAAGCACCCCATCGAAGCTGTCTATTACCTGCATCAGTTTTTCCGCATCATCATCCATCTGCAAATATGCCTTTTTGCGAATAGAAAGGTCCAGCTTTCCATCTGCCTTTACCGCAGTCACCCTGGCTGTAATCACATCCCCTACCCTTAAACACTGCTGCCCATACAGCTGCTTTTTCGGAATCAGCCCGGAGTAGCGGTCATCCACCGCCACAAATGCGCCAAAGTTTTCACTTATCTCATAGACACGTCCTGTTACGTCCTGTTCTTTTCCATAACCGCTGTCCTTTTTCAGGTAGTTATAGACTTTCATGGTAGCACACAGTCTCTGGCTTTTATCTATATACAAAGCAACCAGGCACTCATCTCCCGGCGCCACACGGGTTGTCTGTTCCTTATATGGGAGAAGCAGATCTTTCTCTAAGCCCCAGTCCAGAAAAGCACCTATTTTAGAAACATCCGCTACGGAAAGCACTGCCAGTTCTCCCAGAGTGATCTTAGGCTCCCTGGTGGTGGCAATCAGCCGGTCTTTGGAATCTTTATAGATAAAAACTTCTATTTCATCGCCAATCTGTGCTTCTTCCGGGAGCTGTTTTATCGGCAAAAGAACCTTTTCTTCTTCCGTTCCCAGATATGCCCCGAATTCTACTTTTTTCACAATACTGAGTTTCTGCTTTTTTCCCAATTCAATCATATGTCTCTCCGTTCATTTTGTTTCCGGATTGTTTCCAGATTTATTCCGTTTTACCAACTCCGGTATGTTCCTTGCTTTCCCATATTTTTCCATGTTTTTTCATATTTTTCCATGTTTTTTCATGTTTTCCCTATTCTAACATGTTATGTGGTGATTTCCACAATAGCATAGGGCACTTGTTCTGCATCGTTCAGACTTACGATGTATTTACCTTCTTCCTGATAATAAACCGGAATGATTTCTGTTCCAAGATGAGCCTGTTTCTTATATTCTACCCGAAGTCTTCTGGCCAAAATATGATCCGGCATCTCATCCAGGGCCATACGCACATACTGTCCGTTATTGACATGATGATTGGTATCAAGGTGATGTCTTGCCACCATAACAGAGCTTCTGGTTTCTCCGTTTTCCGGAAGTTTGATTTTCCTCGGAAGATATTCCATGTCCAGTTTTTCTTCGCAGATGTACTTTTCTTTCATCTCCGGTGGTGGCGTTACCGGTTTGCCGCTCTCCAGATCAAGCAGTGTCCAGATGGTACTTGCACATGCCAGTCTCTCCCCTTCTCTGCTTTCCATCAGAAAATTTCGATATCCGATAAATCCTTTAAAGCCATATGGTGCTGTTCCTATCCGCACGTATTCTGCCACTTTAGGGAATCTTTCCACGTCGATCTGCCATGCATTCAAAACCCATGCCAGATGCTTTTTCCGCAGATAATCTACGCCCAGGCCAAGGTCTTCCGAATGAAAGGTAGAGCAGTCCTGAAAATAGTCCAGTAAAGATTCTATGGTTAATCTGTCATTCATATCCGCTTCACTATATCGAATCCTGCTTTCAAATGTGTACATATTCTCCCTCTTTCTTTCACCATTATTGCCATTATACGATATCCCGGGGTTTCCAACAAGTAAATATTTAAGTGGCTGTTGCTTGAACGAATGAATTCCTCAAGTAAGCATCTTCCTTTTTTGAGGAGCTTGCGCACCGGCCCGCAGGAGGTTTTTTTCAGCTCGCAAAATATATCCCGGGAGCTTCTTTATAAATAGTATGTTTTTCCTCGGATGAACATCCGGGAGCGGCGTGTCACTTTTCATACAAACACTGGGGAAAAAATCCTAAGATTGCCCACCGCAGAAAACTAAATCTTGATTGGAGACGACATTTCAAAACGCGACTTCGTCTTGGACGGGTTGAAATGTCGTCTCGGTTTAGCTTTCTGTGGTGGGCAATCTTTATACGGATTTTTGCCAACAGTGTTTGTATAAAAATGACACACCGCCCCGGGTGTACAGCTTTGGAAAAATATACTTTATCACAAATAAAGAAGTTCCCGGGATATAAAATATTTTGCTGCTGAAAAAACCTCCTGCGGGCCGGTGCGCAAGCTCCTCAAAAAAGGGGGCTGCCACTTCACGAATCCTCATTCGTTCAAGCAACAGCCCCTTACATATTCACTATGTTGCCAACCACTTTACTGTGGCTGTACTTCCAGATTTGCTTTTGGCGGAATCACAAGTACCGGTGTTCCGTTTACAAGCTGGTATCTGCCAAGCTGTTCAGACAGATACAGGAAACCTACATTCCCATCTTTATCCAGGTAGCTTTCTACATCAAAGCCTGCCGGAATCACAAACTGATATAAAGTATCAGCATATGTGAAAATTACCGTAACAGGTGTCTTTGTCTGTTTCAGCGCTGTTGCACCACTATAGTTGAATCCCAGCCATTCGCAGGTATCGATCACCAAATTGCCATTTGCGTCTATTCTTGCTCTGGAATTGCAGGAACCGTTGATGCTGGCATCTTTTAATACTTTTAATTTGTCATAATTGTTTACCAGTTTAGCCACACCATCATTGAAACCGCCAAATGCGCCAAGGCCGGATGTGCTGTAGTTTTTCTTGGTTTTCCAACGGTGCATACCGCCATCATACACTTTAATGGTTTCAAAATAGCTTCTGCTTGCTTTTACTTCATGGTTTGCATCATGAAGTTCTACGGTAAATCCAAATACATCAGGCCCCCAGCCATAACGTTTAATGAAATCATCCATCGTCAGGGAGTAGGAATATCCATCCGACAAATCATGGTCTCTTGCGATTTCATTGGCTGTTAAATAGATAACAGCGTAGTCACCTACTGCCACATCAGTAAAGGTAACATTTAAATCAACCTTTGAATGATCTTCTGCGTAAACAGGTGTAATGGTAATCTGTCTGGAAGGTTCTGCAGCGTCTGCTACCATCAGGCTGCCGAATAACATTGTCGCAGATAATACTGCCGCAAGTAATCTTTTCATTTTCATAGTCTCATAACCTCGTCATTATAGTAGATGTCTGCCTCTGCCACGCAGAAGCAGGTTTTCGAATCTCTTTTATTATAGAAAAAATGGAAGAATTTGTAAATATTCCGGAACCGGTTTTATAAGTCGTCTCTCTTCAAAATGATTGCAGATTTACAGGCAGTCCTTTCCATGTTTATTCTTTTCTATCCATTCTTTATACCAAAGTGCAGAATCCTTCCAGATTCGGTTTCCATTTCGATAGTCCACAAAGATCAGGCCAAATCTCGGATCATATCCTTCATTCCACTCAAAATTGTCCATCAGGGACCAGTGGAAATACCCCCGCACATCGCAGCCATTTTCTACCGCAGTATGGAGCTGTTCCAGATAGCTCTGTATAAAATCGATCCGATCTGCGTCATGTACTTTTCCATCCAGGAAAATCCGGTCATTGCAGGCCACACCGTTTTCCGAAATATAAATCGGTTTCCGGTATCTTCTATACAAAAACCGCATGCCATAATTCATAACATTGGGAGTCACCGGCCATCCCAGGCCTGTTCGAGGAAATCCCTGATAGCGGTCCACATATCCCTTTTCATCACACTGCATGCCGTTATAAACATTGATGCCGAGGAAGTCTACCGGCACAGCGATCTGTTCCATGTCTTCCTCTGAAAGTGTCAGATATGGAATATGATTTTCCCGTAAAATCACAGGATCCAAAAACCAGTTATGGCTAAATCCAAGCCCTTCTCCTTTGCCGGGGAAACTAAGCTCATAAGCCTTTTCCATAGCCTCCGGGGTTTCCATCAAAGGAGAACAAAGGGTACCTGTGGTTGCTGTTCCTATCTGAATTTCACCTTTGGCTGCTTTCCGCATGGCAGTTACAGCCTTTCCATGGCTGAGCAACAGATTTCTCATAATATGACCGGTTTCTTCCTGGGGTCTTTTTTCTCCCGGAGCATGAGCACCGGTCACATATCCCAGATGTACCACACACTGAGGCTCATTGATGGTAATAAACATTTTTACACGGTCCGAAAAATGCTCCACTACCTTTCCGGCATAATCTGCAAAGACATCCGAAATGCCCTCCCACTCAAATCCGCCTTTTTCCAGAAGCGCTGATGGCAGATCCCAGTGAAAGACAGTCATCACAGGCAAAATACCATTCTCCAACAACAGATTTACCAGTTTATCATAAAACGCGAATCCTGCCGGATTAGGGTCTGCTTCTCCATTCGGAAAGAGTCGGTCCCAGGATACAGAAAAACGGTATGCCATCAGACCCATTTCTTTCATCATTTTTACATCTTCTTCCAGACGATGATAATGGTCACAGGCCACATCTCCGGTCTCACCCTTTTTCACTTTTCCGGGAGTATGGCTGTATACATCCCAAACAGAAGGTGTTCTGCCGTCTTCGTTATAAGCTCCTTCTATCTGGTAGGAGGCAGTTGCTGCTCCCCAAAGAAAGTCTTTATCAAATTTCATACATATGCCCTCTATAATTCTACCACAACCTCTACCTTTTCCGCATCACTTACCGGAATAATATTTCCGGATATTTCTTTGCCATCTACCAGCATTCTCTGAATTCCCTTCTGGCTGTTGGTAACACGTTTCACAGTGATTTCATATGTTGTACCGCGGAAGGTTCTGGAAATCTTACAATCTGTAAAACTCTCCGGCAGACAGGGATCTACCATCAGGCCATCCAATGTAGGTCTGATACCTAGAATATACTGGGATGCACTGAGGAAAGTCCATGCAGCAGTACCGGTAAGCCAGCTGTTTTTCGCTTCTCCATGGCGAACCGCGTCTTTTCCTGCCACCATCTGTGCATAAGCATATGGTTCTGTACGATGAACATCACTAATATCTTCAATATATGCGGGGCAAATCTTACGATAAGTTTCAAAGGCTCTGTCTGCATTTCCCACTACGGTTTCCGCAACCGTTACCCATGGATTGTTATGGCAGAAAATACCCGCATTTTCCTTGTATCCCTGCGGATAGGAAGAAACCTCTCCCAACTCCAAATGATAATCTTTATAAGCCGGCTGCAGAAGCACGATACCATATTTGGTATCCAGACGTTCTTTTACCGAATCCAGTGCTTTTTGTGCCAGACCTTCCTTTACGCCGATTCCGGCCAGCACACAGAAGCCCTGTGGCTCTATGTAAATCTGTCCGTCTTCACATTCTTTCGATCCAACCTTATTGCCGGCAGCGTCATAAGCACGGAGGAACCATTCTCCATCCCATCCTGCTTCCAGCACTCTGTCGTACATCAACTGTACCTGGTCACGAGCTTCTTTTGCTTCCTCTTCCAGACCTATTTTCTCACAAAGGTCTGCATATTCTCCGCCATATTTTACAAACATACCTGCGATAAAAACAGATTCTGCAACAGGTCCTTCAGATGGTCCTGTTGTCTGGAAGGATTCACCCGGTTCTTCCGAGAAGCAATTCAGGTTAAGACAATCATTCCAGTCCGCACGGCCAATCAGTGGTAGCTTATGGGGTCCCAGATTATTCACGGTAAACCGGAAGCTACGACGCAGATGTTCCATCAGGTCTGTAGCCTTTGACCAGTCTCCATCATAAGGTACCGTCTCCTTCAAGATATCAAAATCACCGGTTTCTCTGATATAAGCAGCTGTTCCTGCAATCAACCATAACGGATCATCATTAAATCCACTGCCAATATCAGCATTTCCCTTCTTTGTCAGTGGCTGATACTGATGGTATGCGCTACCATCTTCGAACTGTGTGGATGCAATATCTATGATTCTTTCTCTTGCACGGTCCGGAATCAAATGAACAAAACCAAGCAAATCCTGGCAGGAATCACGGAAGCCCATACCACGTCCGATGCCGGACTCATAATAGGAAGCAGATCGGGACATGTTAAAGGTTACCATGCACTGATACTGATGCCAGATATTGATCATCCTGTCAAATTTTTCATCTCCGGTAGCTACATGGAATTTTCCAAGAAGACCATCCCAATGTACCTTCAGCGCTTCAAAAGCCGCATCCACTTTTTCTACTGTATCATATCTGTCTATCATTGCATGGGCAGGCTTCTTATTGATAATACCCTGCGCTTCCCATTTTTCTGTAACCGGATTTTCTACATATCCCAAAAGCAGAACAAAGCTCTTTTCTTCACCCGGATTCAGTGTCAGATTCAGCTGATGACATCCGATAGGAGACCATCCACTTGCAACAGAATTCGTTGCTTTTCCATTTACAACCGTATCCGGCGTGTCAAATCCGTTGTACGCGCCCAGGAAAGTATCTCTATCTGTTTCAAAACCATCCACCGGCTGATTTACATGATAAATTGCGTAATGATTTCTTCTCTCACGATACTCTGTTTTATGATAAATGGTGGAGCCTTCTACTTCCACCTCCCCGATACTTAAGTTTCTCTGGAAGTTGGTCATATCATCCATGGCATTCCACAAACAGAATTCCACAAATGAAAAGGCTTTGATCTCTTTTGTTTCACTACCTTCATTTTTCAGAACCACCTTCTGTATTTCACACGCATCGCCAATCGGAACAAACGCAGTTACTTCTGCACGAATGTCCCCTTTCTTGCCCATGAATACGCTGTATCCCATACCATGTCTGCAGGAGTACTCATCCAGTGGTGTTTTTGTCGGCTGCCAGCCCGGATTCCAGATGGTTCCATTATCATATAAGTAAAGATAATGTCCGCCGGTATCATAAGGTACATTATTATAACGATATCTTGTCAGCCTGAGTAATTTTGCATCTTTATAAAAGCTGTAACCGCCACATGTATTGGATACTAAAGAAAAGAAGTCCTCACATCCCAAATAATTGATCCACGGAAGGGGTGTTTTGGGATTGGTGATGACATATTCTCTTTTCGCATCGTCAAAATATCCATATTTCATAAAAGAAATCCTCCAAAATCATATACTTATACATACTTACATACTTCTTTACATCTTGTTTTTCATTTTGTTCCTTTATTTTTTTTTTTCACTTTTCCCGAAAACGATTTAGTGATATTTTAAAAAAATAGAAACAGTTTATAAAACTATTTAATTTGCTACTATATAGTATAAATTCTGTATTTTAAAGTATTTTTAA
>CAMFGH010000104.1 GCA_945949875.1 uncultured bacterium | reverse complement strand
TGAACAGGAAGCCCCCACTTCAAAATCTTAGATTTAAGTGGTGGGAGCATGTCACAATGAAATTATACCCGGGAATGGAAAAATAGTATGAGAAGAGACGCAATGAATTATGGCCTGAAATGATCGACATGATTCATGAACATGGCGGAAAGAACTACACCATCGCTTTAGACCCTGAAACACTGATTCTGTTCGGTTATATTGAAATCGAAGATGAAGAACTCTGGAGCAAGGGTGCAGACACAGCGATCAACCGTAAATGGTGGGATTTTATGGCAGATATCATGGAAACCAATCCGGATAACAGCCCTGTCAGCAAAGACTTGAAGGTTCTGTTCCATCTTGACTAAAATAGATTAGAAGTGGAAAAAATAAGACTGGCATTCCGTTGCAGGACGGGATGCCAGTTGTTTTCATGAGGCAGCTACATGCATGAGTCGGTTGCGTTTGCCGGCCCGGCGGTGTATGCTAAAAGGAAAGAATAAAGAAATGAGGAATGGTTAGAAAAATGAAAAAATGTTTTGCAGTAATGCTTGCTATGTGTGTTATGGGAGCTGTGCTTGGATGTGGACAGACAGAACCGCAGGAAGAACCGGTGCAGCAGAATGAAAATACCACAGGAACAACCGCGGAACTGGGACAGGGACAGGCAAATTCTGGTATAGAATCCTTGGGCCTGGAGGATATGATCGTTGACTACAGTGCAGCAGTCAGTACCGTTCTGGCAAAGGCTTGGACCGTAGAAGGAACGGAAGAATACTATTCTTTTGAATATGATGGTAATGGTTATAAAACAGATGCATCCGGCGTGGAAACTGCATTTGAATACGCATGCGGATTTGATAAGGATAAAAATATCCTGCTTCTTATCACAGAAAAGGAAAGCGACAGAGAAGAAAAATACGCCATGCGCCCGGATGAAACAGGATATGACTGATTATGACGGATCTGGCTACGAAAGAAGAAAAAATCTTCACACCGGACGATCTGGTCATTCTGGAGGCAGCAGATCACCAGGATATCCTTGGAACATGGAAGGATGACAACGGAAACGAATATGAATTTACCGAGCAGAATGAATTTCATATTTTAAATAAAGAAGACAGCGACGGAACCTATCGTGTAGTAGAGATGAAAGAAGATAACATCCGTAAAATATCCATCTTTGTTGCCGGGGGAACTCTTCAATATGAGTATAAAGTTCTGGACGAGGGAGATACACTGGAATTATACTCCAGAGATGCAGAAACCTATTATTACTGGCATAGATAAGCGAAAAGCTGCTGCCATGGCAGAGAAGGAAGGTTCTGATAGAGTACAAAGAAACGTGCTGTTAACGCATAGATAAAGGAAAGGTGATACCTTGAAAAAGAAATTACAGTCAGGACTACGTCCAAAAGTACTGAGTATTACAATCAGCCTGCTGGCAATCATGACCATATGCATAGTGACCATTGGATATCGGGGCATGCACCGCTTTATGGACGAAATCGTAAAGGATGAACTGGAAAAGGAATGTAATCTGGTACAGGGGCTGTTGAGAGACTATGATGAAAAGATGAATTTTGTCCAGATGGATTCGGAAGGGACGATTTTTTATAATACAGACCGGGAAACCTTAGAAGAGATCCAGAATACAATGGATGAGATGCGCCGCTATCTGGACGTGGAGATATCTTTCTTTTATCAGGATGTCCGTGTCCTTACCACGTTAGAAGATGCCAAGGGAGAAAAAATAGTCGGAACATCTGCCTCTTCTGTGATCGTAAGGGATGTGTTACAAACCGGAAACAGTAAATTCTATAATGATGCAGAAGCGTTTGGGAACCGAAAGTACGTATATTATACACCACTAAAGGATGACACCGGGGCTGTGATCGGAATGCTGGGAGTCAGTAAAAATGCAGATGCTGTACGGAAGAGTGTGAGCAATATCGTGATAACCATGGTGCTGGTCAGTGTGATCTTTATCTTTATCCTGGGAGCCTTCAGCTTATACCTTACCAATATTCTGATTGGACGTATCAACATCATCAAGAGATTTATGAAAAATGTTTCCGAGGGGAAGCTTTCCGAAACCATGAATGCCCAGCTTTTAAAACAGGAAGATGAACTGGGAGAGCTGGCCGTGATTGGCGTTACTATGCAGAAATCACTGCGTAATCTGATTGAAAGAGATGCGCTCACAACACTGAATAACCGAAGATATGCTGTAGGAAGATTGAATCAGGATCTGGAAAAATACAACCGAAGCGGTATCCCTTACAGCCTGTGCATTTGTGATATTGATTTCTTTAAGAAAGTCAATGATACCTATGGCCATGATGTGGGTGATGAGGTGTTAAAAAGTGTATCCCATGTGCTTCGGGAAACCATGCTGGGAAAAGGCTTCGCTGCAAGATGGGGCGGGGAAGAGTTCCTGCTTGTATTTGAGATGGGAAAATATGAGGATCATGTAGAACATCTGAAACATATTCTGGAACAGATAAGGGCATTGGAGGTAACGGTAGGAGATCAGACGGTCAAAGTAACCATGACCATGGGAATCTGTGATATGCAGGAAGGGATGGGTAATGATGAAGTCCTTTCTGAGGCAGATAAGAGATTGTACTTTGGCAAGACCCATGGAAGAAACCAGATCATAGCGCAGGAAATCTGATAATCGCCAAAATGCAGCGAAAAATACATATATGGAAAAAGGATATACAAAAAGGTGGAGTAACGAATACTCCACCTTTTTTGCGGAACGATTAGTGTTCGAATATTTGAGCTTGAATACTTAGAGCTTAAATACTTAGTGCTTGAATTTTTGCCTGAAAAAATCCAACCACACTGCCGGATGGAACAGGATAAGCAGCGGGAAGAGCTCCAGCCTTCCGGCCAGCATATCAAACATCAGAATATATTTTGAAAAGGTATTAAAGTGCCCAAAGTTTTTGGTCGGTCCTACCAACTCAAGACCGGGACCGATATTATTTATGGTAGCCGCCACCGCTGTAAAGTTTGTGGCAAAATCATTGCCTTCTACGGAGACCAGCAGCACAGAGAAAAAGAACAGGGTAATGAAGGTGATAAAATAAACGTTGGTAGCACGCAAAACCTCATGCTCCACGATTTTTCCTTCAAAAGTGATCTTCCGGATACTCTTTGGATGAATATAGGAATGCAGCTCTTTTATCACTGTCTTAAACAGGATGATAAATCTGGAAACCTTAACGCCACCTCCGGTACTGCCTGCGCAGGCACCGATGAACATCAAAAGCACCAGCACTGTTTTACAGGACTGATTCCAGGCATCAAAGTCTACCGTAGAAAAGCCGGTGGTGGTAATGATGGATGCAACCTGAAAACTGGAATCCAGCAATGCGCGAAATGCGTTGACAGACGTATCCACAATATTGATGAAGACAAATACAATGGAAGAAAGGATGATCAGCAGATAGACTCTGACTTCTTCCATCTTAAATGCATTTTTCACCTGCCCGAACAGGATCAGGTAATAGGCATTAAAATTGATACCAAAGAGAATCATAAAAATGGTGACAACCCATTGCTGATACATGGTGTAGCTGGCAAGACTGTCATTTAAAACTCCAAAGCCACCGGTTCCGGCAGTGCCGAAACTTAAGGTAATGGCATCAAATACAGGCATCCTGCCGATTAAAAGAAGCACAATTTCAATGATGGTCATACCAAAGTAAATGACATATAAAATACGTGCTGTGGATTTTACCTTTGGAACCAGCTTACCGACAGAGGGTCCCGGGCTTTCCGCACGCATCAGATTCATGTGGGAGCCACCGGTCATGGGAATGATCGCCAAAAGAAATACTAAAACTCCCATACCACCGATCCAGTGAGTAAAGCTACGCCAGAACAGAGAACAGTGGGTCAGCGCTTCTACATCCGATAAAATACTGGCACCGGTGGTGGTAAAGCCGGAAATAGTCTCAAACAATGCATTGGTATAATTCGGAATCTCACCGGTGAGATAAAAGGGCAAAGCACCAAAAGCACTCATAAAAATCCAGCTCAGCGCAGTGGCCACACAACCGTCCTTTAAATAGAAAAGAAAATTTTTCGGTTTGCGCATGGACATAAGAAAGCCGGTGAGCAGACACAAGCCGGAAACCAGCAGATAATAAAAGCCGGCAGACTCTTTATAAATGATTGCAACCAGGGTGGGAAGCAGTAACAGAATTGCTTCAATCTTTAAAACCCATCCTAAAATATAGCGAATAACTGAACTATTCATATCGATCCTTACCTACATTTTATAATACTATTCAGAATAGTTATCATTTTATTTCAAAATATCAAGAATATCACTGAATCCGATGTGGGTGGTAACGATGATAACGGTGTCACCTACCTGAATGGAATCCTGCCCGCTTGGAATGATGATAGAACCATTTCGGTTGATACATGCAATCAGCAGATTGTCTTTCAGATTCAGTTCCATCAGTGTTTTTCCGGTTACTGCGGATTCTTCATCGATGCAGAATTCGATGGCTTCCACACGGGAATCAAACATATGATAAAGGGTTTCAATGTTCCGGTTTCGCGAGGCTTTTTTGGCTCGAACATAAGCAATGATAGCCTCAGAAGTAATATATCGTGGATATAGCACACTGCCCAGATCCAGACTGTTGATGACTTCACGGAATGTATTTCGGTTGATCTTTGTGATCACTTTTGCTTTAGACACCTGTTTGGCAAACAGGGTAAGCATTACATTTTCCTCATCAATACCAGTCAGAGGAACAAAGGAATCGGCAGATTCAATGCCTTCTTCCCGAAGAAGCTCCTGATCCGTGCCATCTCCATTGATGATGATGGCTTTTGGAAGAAGCAGGGAAAGCTCTTCACAGCGGGCTTTGTCAGTCTCAATAATCTTAATGGAGATTCCCATATTGGTCAGCTGGCTTGCAAGATAATACGCAACCTTACCGCCACCGATGATCATGGTGTTTTTGATACGACTATTTTTGATTCCCACCGATCCGAGGAAGTGTTTCGGAACTTTATTGGATGCAACAAAGGAAATCACATCCCCTGCTGCCAAACGGAAATTGCCGGAAGGAATATAGACATTGCCCCCTCTCTCTACTGCACAGATCAGAATGTTATGGGCAATATTTTTCCCCAGATCAGCAATGGCCATATTGTCCAGAATGTTCCCTTCCGGAATTTTGAATTTTACCATTTCTGCCTGCCCATGGGCAAAGGAATTGACTTCAAGGGCAGTGGGAAGATAGAGAATACGTGCCGCTTCTTTTGCTGCTTCCAGCTCCGGATTGATGATCATGGCAAGCCCCAGAGCATCCCTCAGGTAACCTACTTCATTGCTGTAATCCGGAGTACGTACCCGGGCAATGGTGGAGCAGTGCCCCACCTGTCTGGCGATGGTACAGCATAAAAGATTCAGCTCGTCTGAAGCGGTTACTGCGATCAGGAGATCGGCAGAGTCGATTCCGGCCGATTTCTGCACGCTGTAACTGGCGCCATTTCCGGTGATCCCCATGATATCATAGAGGTTTGTGATTTCTGTAATCTTATCAGAATTTTTATCAATGATAGTAATATCATGACCTTCTTTGCTGAGCTGCTCGATCAGTGTGGCACCGACTTTTCCGCAGCCGACAATGATGATTTTAAGTCCCTGCTTAGCAGGATTTTTTCCAAACATAGCGTAATGCCTCCTGGAATATTACAAAATGCTAATATCCATTAGATTTTAGCCCAAATGAGTACAGTTTTCAATACAAATCAAGGTATATTCTCATTTGGGCAGGCATAAGATGTAACAAAGCAAGGCAGGGGGATACTTGTTATGATGATGAGCAAATCCGGAGATTTGCTTCACGATCGCGTAATCGCTGTAGCTGGTTATATCATTGAGAATAATGCAACGGTCAGACAGACCGCGAAAGAATTTGGGATCAGTAAGAGTACGGTACATAAAGACGTGACAGAGAGGCTGGCAGTAATCAATCCGGCACTGGCGAAGCAGGTCAGAAATGTATTGGATGTGAATAAATCAGAGCGGCATATTCGTGGGGGTATGGCTACCAGAGAAAAATATCTGCAAAAGCATACAAGAAATGTGGATTGAGTGCTTTACAAGGAGAAAGTTATCAACGTATAATAAATAAGTTGTTAAAGCAGATACGAAGGAGGTACATCATGAATCGGGAAATGGTCATCGTCCTTGACTTTGGTGGACAGTATAATCAGCTGATTGCCCGCCGCGTCAGAGAATGCAATGTTTACTGTGAGGTTCATCCTTACACATTAAGTTTAGATAAAATAAAGGAATTAAATCCAAAAGGGATTATCTTTACGGGTGGTCCCAATAGTGTTTATGCAGAAGATTCTGCAATATGTGATATGGAGATTTTTCAGCTGGGGATACCGATCCTGGGCATATGCTATGGTTCCCAGCTGATTGCACATATGCTGGGTGGACAGGTAGCTACTGCACCGGTCAGCGAATATGGAAAGACAGAAGTGGAAGTGGACAAATCCTCTGCACTTTTTAAAGATGTGGAAGAAAAAACCATCTGCTGGATGAGCCATACGGATTATATCGCCAAGGCACCGGAAGGCTTTAAGGTCATTGCCAAGACTCCGGTATGTCCGGTTGCCGGTATGGAAAATGTAGAAAAGAAGCTTTATGCAGTGCAGTTCCATCCGGAAGTCATGCATACTGTAGAAGGAATCAAGATGCTGCACAGCTTTGTGATGGATATCTGTCAGTGCAGTGGTGACTGGAGAATGGATTCTTTTGTGGAAACATCCATCAAGCAGATCCGTGAAAAAGTAGGAGAGGGTAAAGTGCTCTGCGCGCTATCCGGTGGCGTAGATTCTTCTGTGGCAGCAGTTCTTTTGTCCAAAGCGGTAGGAAAACAGCTTACCTGTGTCTTTGTGGATCATGGTCTTCTTCGTAAGAACGAAGGAGATGAGGTAGAGGCAGTATTTGGTCCGGATGGTCCATACGACCTTAACTTTATCCGTGTCAACGCCCAGGAACGGTTTTATTCCAAACTGGCCGGCGTATCGGAACCGGAACAGAAGAGAAAGATTATCGGAGAAGAATTTATCCGTGTATTTGAAGAAGAAGCAAAAAAAATCGGTAAGGTGGATTATCTGGTACAGGGCACCATTTATCCGGACGTCATCGAAAGCGGTTTGGGTGATTCGGCAGTGATCAAGAGCCACCATAACGTAGGCGGCCTTCCGGATTATGTAGATTTCCGTGAAATCATCGAGCCGCTTCGTCTGCTTTTCAAAGATGAAGTAAGACGTGCCGGACTGGAACTGGGCATTCCCGAAAATCTGGTATACAGACAGCCATTCCCGGGCCCGGGCCTGGGCATCCGCATCATCGGAGAAGTAACCGCAGACAAAGTACGTATCGTACAGGATGCAGATTTTATCTTCCGGGAAGAAATCGCAAAAGCAGGCTGTGACAAAGGCTTAGGCCAGTACTTCGCAGCCCTTACCAATATGCGTTCCGTAGGCGTCATGGGTGATTTCAGAACCTATGACTACGCAGTGGCCCTCAGGGCAGTATGCACATCCGATTTTATGACAGCGGAGTGCGCACAGATTCCATTTGAAGTGCTTCAGAAGGTGATGAATAGGATCATCAATGAGGTGAAGGGGGTTAATAGAGTATTCTATGATCTGACCAGTAAACCACCCGGAACGATAGAGTTTGAGTAAGGTGGAACGCCAAAAGAACCCAGTATTTATGCGACTTCCAAA
>CAMFGH010000103.1 GCA_945949875.1 uncultured bacterium | reverse complement strand
ATGATGGAAAGTGAATAACATAAAAAATGAACAGTAAAAAGGCAGGTCTGGCATTTCTTCTGCTTGTAGTACTTCAGTGCATGGCGACTGTAGCAATGATTATTTATTGCTGGGTGAATCCATATGCAGAGGATATGGGAATTGTAACGAATCTTATTTTGAGCGAAATCATGATAGTCATACCGATTGTGGCAGTTGCTCTTCTGGGAAAGAGAAACGAAAAAACGGGTGATCTGTTTGGATTTCGGAAGATTAAGATATCAACAGCTTTGATGACGGTCCTTTTTACCATACTGATTATGCCACTGGCAACATTCTTTAACGCAATTTCAATGTTGTTTGTGGATAATACGGTAGCAGCTATGACAGGGGACATCTTGGATGTCCCCTTTTTTGTTATGTTTCTTTTGATGGCGGTATATGGTCCGTTTTGCGAGGAACTGACATTCCGGGGAGTTATTTACAGAAGTTTTCGGAAATCGGGGAATATATTTGGAGCTGTTTTGCTTTCTGCGCTCCTGTTTGGCTTAATGCATATGAATTTCAATCAGGCCGGATATGCGATAGCCCTTGGGATTATGATGGCCCTTTTGGCAGAAGCAACCGGTTCGACTACGGCCTCATTCATATGCCACATGGTATTTAATGGGGAAACCGTATGTATGATGTTTTTGGAAAAGTATCTTTATACGCCGGAAATGCTGGAAGAAATGTGGAATACTTCTTATAGTCAGGAGGAAATGCTGGCATCTGTTTCCGTGGTCATGGTGGTTGCACTGATTGGAACCGCACTGGCAATGTGTGTGCTTGCATGGATTGCGGAGAATGAAGGAAAACAAAACTTTTTCAGGACCATTTGGGAATCCAGAAAAAATCACCGGGAAAGACTATGGACATTTCCGGTGATCCTGGGGGTAATGATAGCTATTGCCTATATGCTCTGGAGTTTTCTGTTTTTGGGAGTATAGTGTTGTTTTTATGTCTGAATGATTAAAAATGGGGGTTGTGCCAACCCCCATTTTTAATATCATACCCGAATATCAAAATTGCTCCCAATCATCGGATTGACAGATAACTCCATTTGAGAAGCAGGAACTGCCTCGATCATCTGTACAAGCTGATCACCCTGGGATTTACTGTTGTCTAATGTTTTGCTTAACATGCCAACGCCCCATGTGTTCTGAGTATTGGAAAGTGCCATTGCACCTGCTAATGCTGCAATATCCATAAATATCCCTCCTTTTTTCGGGAATCTGCTGCGTTTATCTGATAAATCTATTATATCAGGATACCGGCATTTTACAAGATGAAAGTAAATATGGTATACTGTGGCTATTGAGGTTAGGGTTATGCAAAAAGTAGATTTATTTGGAATGGAGCTGGTGGACCATTCGCTGAAAGAAGCGCTCTGGATAACAGACAGTTTTCTGAAGAATGGAGCACCCAATACGATTCTTTTCATATCGGCGAAAATGCTGGTAGGGGCCGGCGGCAGTGATATGCAAAAAGAATGGCTGAAAGCTGCCGATCTGATCATATGGAGCGATGCCCAGGTATTGCAACAGGCCGGAATCACTTCAAAAAACAGAATACACGAGGTGGAAAATCAGGACTATATCAAAGAAGTCCTGAAGAAGCTGGGAAGAAACAGGAAAACTGTGTATCTGCTGGCGGAATCGGAGGAACAGCTTGTAAAGCTCAGGGAGGATCTGCTGCATTTGCGAAGTGATCTGATGATTGCTGGAGAAAGGATAGTCAGCCTGGATGAAAATGTGGAAACACTGGTGAATGATATCAACAGCCGGACGCCCACAGCGGTCATATCTCGCCTGCCTTATGTGGAGCAGGAAAGACTGATGATGGAAACAAAAAGATTTTTGTGCGCAGAAGTCTGGATGGCTCTTAATTACCAGATGATCTTAAATGAAGAGAGGCCGGTGGCAGTTAAGAAACTGCTGAACAAATGGTATCATTTTGTTTTCCAGAAGCTGATCAAAAAATATAAAGACGAGGACGAAACAAAGGAGCTGCCGCTTTCATGAATGAGAATTCTCATTTGTAAAAGAGGCGGCTCTTTATTTGTACAGATTTTTCTTGGCAGAATTATACAAAAAGGGTGCTTTGCGTCAAAAAAATACACAAAAAAAGCTGGATTTATAGTAGATTTATTTGTGGATTTATATTAAAATGAAGAAAGGGTTCGCAAAAAGACGTATTTTGTTGAAAAAGCGTATTGTATATTTTGTATAAACTAAGGATGGAGGATAACGGGGTATATGATTTCAAATCAGATTTTACAGAATACTATAGAAGGATTAAAAGCCATTGCCAGAGTGGAACTCTGTATTGTGGATACCGATGGAAAAGAAATCGCATCCACAGTGAGCATGGCCGAATGTGAGAAACCGGCCATGGAATTTGCACAGTCCCCTGCAGATTCACAGGAGATACAGGGATTTCAGTATTTTAAAATATACGATGAGCAGCAGCTTGAATATATTTTGATTGCCGGCGGTTCCGGAGAAGATGTTTATATGGTAGGCAAGATGGTTGCATTCCAGATACAGAATCTTCTTGTGGCCTATAAAGAAAGATTTGATAAGGACAACTTTGTAAAGAATCTTTTGCTGGACAACCTTCTCCTGGTTGATATTTACAGCAGAGCAAAAAAACTGCATATTCAGACCGATGTTAAAAGGGTGGTTCTGATCATAGAATCCGAGAGCAGTAAGGATAATAATGTGCTGGAAATGGTACGTTCTGCAAACGGTAACAGCAGGGATTTCGTTACAGCAGTAGATGAGAATAATGTAATTGTAGTACATGATCTCAGTGGCGGGGATTCCCCGAAGGAAATCGATAAGACCGCCAAAATCATCGAGAATTATCTGGTAAAAGAAGGCTTAAAAGGGGTACGTGTGGCATACGGTACTGTGGTAAAAGAAATCAAGGAAGTAAGCCGCTCCTATAAGGAAGCCAGAATGGCCCTGGATGTAGGAAAAATTTTCTTTGATGAAAGAAATATTATCGCATACAGCGAACTGGGTATCGGACGTCTGATCTATCAGCTGCCGATTCCGCTTTGCAAAATGTTTATCAAAGAAATATTTGGCGGAAAGAGTCCGGATGAATTTGATGAGGAAACTCTTACCACCATCAATAAATTCTTTGAGAACAGCTTAAACGTATCGGAAACATCCAGACAGTTATTCATACACAGAAATACCCTTGTATACCGCCTGGATAAATTGCAGAAATCTACCGGCCTTGATTTGCGTGTATTTGAAGATGCCATTACATTTAAGATTGCGCTTATGGTAGTGAAGTATATGAAGTATATGGAAAATATTGACTATTAAAGATATCCATTACAAGGTATCAGTTATAAGATATTGATTATAAGATACCGGTTATGAAAGTTATTGTAGCGGAGGAGTTTTTTGTGACTGAGGAAAAGAAAGAAGTCAAAAAGAAACGAAAAAAGAAAAAAGTATCCAGTGAAAGCGACATTATTGTACTGGATCATGTCAGCAAATCCTACGAGTCCGGATCGCCGGCGTTGGACGATATCAGTCTTCGGATTAAGAAGGGTGAGTTTGTCTTTATCGTGGGAGACAGTGGATCGGGTAAATCTACCATGATCAAGCTTCTGCTCAGGGAGCTGAAAGCCACGGAAGGTAATATCAGGGTACTGGGTTACGACCTGAATCGGATCAGACATCGTAAGATTCCCCAATTCAGACGTAATATCGGCATTGTCTTCCAGGATTTCCGTCTGCTGAAAGACCGTAACGTTTATGAGAATGTAGCATTTGCGCAGAGAATCGTGCAGACACCGACCAAGCTTATGAAAAAGAATGTTCCGGCAGTTCTGGCATCCGTTGGACTGGCTGGTAAATATAAAGCAAAACCCAAACAGCTTTCCGGTGGTGAACAGCAGAGGGTTGCTTTGGCAAGAGCCCTTGTGAACGAACCGACCCTGTTACTTTGTGATGAGCCTACCGGAAATCTGGATCCGAAGAATTCATGGGAAATTATGAATATGCTGGATGAGATCAATAAGTCCGGTACTACCATTCTGGTAGTAACCCATAATAAAGAAATCGTTAACGAGATGAAGAAGAGAGTGATCACCCTGAAAAAAGGTGTCATCATAAGTGACGAGGAAGAGGGGGCATATATCGATGAGGATTAGTACATTGTTTTACACCATCCGCCAGGGCTTCCGCAATATCTTCCGGAACAAGATGTATTCTCTTGCGTCTGTTGCAACCATTACAGCATGCCTGTTTTTGTTTGGTGTTATTTATGCCATTGTTATGAATCTGCAAAATATGGTCCATACTGCAGAAGAGGGTGTTTCTGTTACCGTATTCTTTCAGGAAGATACCAGTGAGGAAAGAATCAAGGAAATTGGAGACCTGCTTGTGAAACGGGTGGAGGTATCCAAGGTGGTATATGTTTCTGCAGATGAGGCGTGGGAAAGCTTTAAAGAAGATTATCTGGGAGAATATGCAGATGGATTTACGGAAAATCCATTGGAAGGATCTCAGAACTATGAGATTTATTTAAGTGACGTTTCCATGCAGAATTCGCTGGTTACTTATCTGCAGTCGATTCCGGAAGTGCGAAAAGTAAATCAGTCCCAGGTGACAGCGGATACGCTTACCGGATTAAATTCCCTGATCGGATATATATCAGTGGGCATTGTTGTGATCCTGCTGGGAGTATCGATTTTTCTGATCAGCAATACGGTTACCATTGGTATCAATGTCCGTAGGGAAGAGATTACCATAATGAAGTACATTGGAGCGACAGATTTCTTTGTCAGATCACCCTTTGTGATTGAAGGCATTATCATTGGTCTTGTGGGAGCAGCCATTCCACTGGGGATTATCTATTTCGTATATAACAATGTGGTAGATTATGTGCTGAATCGGTTTTCTATTCTGACCAGTCTGTTAGACTTTTTGCCGGTATCGGTTATCTTTGATACTCTTTTACCGGTATCTTTGGGGATTGGTGTAGGAATCGGATTTATTGGCAGTTTTGTGACAGTTAGAAAACATTTACGCGTATAATTTTTTCAGCTCTGCCGGAAAGTGCAGAGCTGATTTTGTAGAGGCAGATACATGAAAAAGTCAAGAAGATGGAAACAATATGCAGCACTGTTGTGCCTTGTGTCATGTACCTTCAGCAGCAGCCACAGTGCATCAGCCATTTCCCTGTCGTCCATTACTTCAGAAAGCATCCGCGAAAAGGAAAGTCAGATATCGGATGCCCAGAACCAGAAGAAACAACTGCAGGCAAGTCTTACAGATGTCCAGAATATGAAAAAAAATCTGGAAAATGAAAAGAAAGATCTGGAGAATTATGTGGTTTCTCTGGATGCGAATCTGGAAGAAATACAGGAAAAGATAAACGAACTCAATACTTTGATTTCGGACAAAGAGGCTGAGATAGGAGAGACGGAAGAGGAACTGAAGGAGGCCATCCAAATACAGACTGATCAATACGAAGCTATGAAAAAGCGTATCAAGTTTATGTATGAGAAGGGCGACAGCTATTATATGGAATTGATGCTCAGTGCATCATCTTTTGGTGAGATGCTGAATAAATTTGATTATATACAGTCTTTATCCGATTATGACAGTAAAAAACTCAGCGAGTATGTTACAATTCGGCAGTATGTGGAGCTTTGTAAGGAAGAACTGGAAGCGGAAAAAGAGGTTTTGGATGAAGCAAAGGTCAGTGTACAGGCAGAAGAAGCATCTCTGGAAGAGCTGATTTCCGAAAAAGAAGGGGAAATCGTTGCCTACCAGTCGGATATCAACAATAAGTCAGCAGCCATTGCGGAATATGAAGCAGATATAAAGGAACAGAATGAAATCATAGCCAGTCTGGAAGCTGCTGTGGCAGCAGAAAGAAAACGTATTGCAGAAGCAAACGGAACGAGACTGACCTATGATGGCGGAGTATTCTGTTTCCCGGCTCCTTCTTATACCAGGGTGTCAGATGATTATGGAAACCGTATTCATCCTATACTTGGAATACAACAGTTCCACAATGGCGTGGATCTGGCGGCGCCAAACGGCAGTCCGATTCTGGCTGCTTATGACGGAGAAGTGGTTGCTGCTACCTATAGTGGCAGCATGGGAAATTATATTATGATCGATCACGGGGATAGTATGTATACGATATACATGCATGCTTCGGCATTGTATGTATCGAAGGGAGATTTGGTTTCCAAAGGAGAAAAGATTGCGGCGGTAGGATCTACAGGAAGATCCACCGGTCCACACCTGCATTTTAGTGTCAGGGTGAACGGAAGTTATGTCAGTCCGTGGAATTATCTGGGGTAAATAAATCATGAGGAGTGCTTTGGTGTGAAAAAAGAAAAAAGTGAGACTACGCAGAGAGAATATGCGTATTTCAGAATCGGAATTTTAGTAGGCCTGCTGAGCGCGGTATTGTTTATCGGATTGACCATCGCAACAGTAAAAGTGGTGGAATATAAAAATGCCCGTTCCGTAGCTTCGACCAATGAAACAGCAGAAAGCGGAAACGACAAGGATGGCAGTACTCAGGAGGAGGTCTATGATTCTGTTTTAAATGACAGAACGCTTTCCAAAATGGGATCCATTGAGAGTGTGATAAACGAGTATTATTACCTGTCCGAGGTGGACGAAGAAACATTGGAAGATGGAATTTACCATGGGATGGTGTCTGCTCTGGATGACAAATACGCTGATTATTTTACCGCAGAAGAACTGGAGGAACAGCTGAAGGATAATGAAGGTATTTACTATGGTATCGCGGCATATATCAGCATTGATAATGAAACCCTGTATCCCTATATCAGCGGGATCATCGAAGGCGGCACCGCAGAAGAGGCCGGACTCAGGGCAGAAGATATCATTTATAAAGTAGATGGGGAAAGTACATTTCAAATGTCTCTTTCTGATGTAGTGTCCCGTGTTAAGGGGGATGAAGGAACGAAAGTAACGTTGTCTATTATTCGCGGAGATGAAACATTTGATGTAGAGGTGGAACGAAGAAAAGTGGATCGCCCCACAGTTACCGGTGAGATGCTGGAAGGGGAGATCGGATATATCAGGATTTCGGAATTCGACAGTGTTACGGTTGAACAATTTACAGAGAATTATCAAAAGATCCGGGAAGCGGGGGCAAAAGGCCTTATTCTGGATCTTCGTGGAAACCCGGGTGGCCTGCTAAATGCGGTGGTAAGCATTGGGCAGCAGCTCCTGCCTGAGGGACTGATCGTATATACAGAGGATAAAGCAGGAAACCGGGAAGAGCATACCTGCGATGGTGAACATGAAATTGATATCCCTCTGGTTGTTCTGGTCGACGGAGGATCTGCCAGTGCGTCTGAAATATTAACAGGAGCGATAAAGGACTACGGTGTTGGAACGATCATGGGAACCAAAACCTATGGAAAAGGCATTGTTCAGAAGATGTATGGCCTTTCTGATGGCTCTGCCATAAAACTGACAGTCAGTGCGTATTATACTCCAAAGGGAAATAATATTCATGGAGTCGGGATTGAGCCGGATATAGAAGTGGAATTTGATGCGGATGCATATTACTCTGAAGACAGAGTGGATAACCAGAAAGAGGCAGCGTTATCCTATCTTCAGGAACAGATTCCATAAGAATCAGGGAAACAAACTGCTCTGCTTTCGGGAAGCAGGGCAGTTTTAACACAAAACAAGCAAGAATTCTCCCACCTCCGCAGGTGGTGAGATGAATTG
>CAMFGH010000102.1 GCA_945949875.1 uncultured bacterium | reverse complement strand
GCGTGGTCCTTTGGTCTGTGGCTTACCACATCTTTTACCACCAATTATGATGAAGAGACCACAAGCAGTTTTATTCAGGGAATGAAAGACCGTGGTATTCCGCTTCATGTATTTCATTTTGACTGTTACTGGATGAGAGCATATCATTGGTGCGACTTTATCTGGGATCCGGCAACCTTTTCGGACCCGAAAGGCATGCTGCAGAGATATCATGATAAAGGACTGAAAATATGCGTATGGATCAATTCCTATATTGCACAGCAGTCCTATCTGTTTGAGGAAGGAAAAGAAAAGGGATATCTGGTTAAGAAAAAAGACGGAACCATATGGCAGACGGATTTATGGCAGCCCGGCATGGCACTTGTGGATTTTACCAATCCGGAAGCTGCAAAATGGTATCAGGATAAATTAAAAGTACTTCTGGATATGGGGGTAGACTGTTTCAAGACGGATTTTGGCGAAAGAATACCGGTAACAGATATTGACTGGTATAATGGGGCAGATCCAAACAGCATGCACAATTATTATACCTATCTTTATAACAAAACAGTTTTTGAACTGCTGGAAAAGGAAAAAGGAAAAGGAAATGCAGTTCTATTTGCCCGTTCAGCCACAGTTGGCGGACAGCAGTTCCCGGCACATTGGGGCGGAGACTGTTCCGCAAGCTATGCTTCCATGGCAGAAACCCTGCGGGGTGGACTTTCTCTGGCGTGCGGTGGCTTTGGCTTCTGGAGCCACGATATCAGCGGCTTTGAGCAGACTGCAACCCCGGATATCTATAAGAGATGGTGTCAGTTTGGACTGCTTAGTTCCCATAGCAGACTGCATGGCTCCAGTTCTTACAGAGTACCCTGGCTGTTTGATGAGGAAGCATGCGTGGTCCTGAAGGAGATGGTAGAGCTGAAATGCAGTTTGATGCCATATTTGTATCGGCAGGCTGTTATTGCCCATGAAACCGGAATTCCTATGCTTCGTCCTATGTTCCTTGAGTTCCCGGAAGATCGGAGCACACATTCCCTGGATCTGCAATACATGTTGGGAGACAGTCTTTTGGTGGCACCGGTATTTCGTGAGGATGGAGAGGTAGAATACTATGTTCCAAAGGGAACCTGGATCAATCTGATGACCAAAGAGGAAGTAACAGGACCGGCATGGCATAAAGGGACTTTCGATTATCATTCCATGCCTCTGCTTGTCCGGCCTGATACCATACTTCCGGTGGGACATGAAGTCTCCAGACCGGATTATGATTATGCAGATCAGGTGACATTAAATATATCTGCATTTGAGGATGGAGCTATGGCAGAAGTTATGATTCCGGACTTAAGCGGAAAGACTGTGATGACCGCAAAAGCGGTTCGAAGTGGGAATGAAATCAAAGTAGTAGTAGATGGCGGAAAAGATGTCAAAGTAAAATACCTTGGTAATGATGATGTAAAGATTATTTTATAAGTGATAAAGTGACCATTTTATATGAAAATATAAAATGGTCGCTTTTTTATCGGGGAAAGATGCAATTGCCATATCTTTTAGAAACATAAACTGTTAAAATAGATATTGTGAATTCCATTAAGATAGTTGTATACTATTGTGGAATGTGATAACAAAGTAATAAAGAGGAAGAGGAGAAAGTATGGGTGGATTTTTTGGTGTTACAGCAAAAGAAAGCTGTACCTTTGATTTGTTTTTTGGAACGGACTATCATTCACATTTAGGTACCAGACGTGCCGGTATGGCAGTTTATGAAAAGGAAAATGGAAATTTCCGTAAATCGGTTCACAGTATTGAGGGGACTCCTTTTCGTACCAAATTTGAAAAAGAACTGGGTGAACTGGAAGGGAATTACGGAATTGGTTGTATTTCCGATTATGAGGCACAGCCTGTACTGGTAAGATCCCATCATGGAAGCTTTGCCATTACTACGGTAAGCAAGATCAATAATGTGGATGAAATCGTAGAAGATATTTTAAAGACCAGAGCACATTTCTTTGTTATGAGTAATGGGGAAATCAATTCGACAGAACTGGTTGCAGCACTGATCAATCAAAAGGATAACCTGATCGAAGGGATTCAGTATGCACTGGAAGTGATTGACGGATCGGTATCCCTGCTACTGCTGACTCCCAGGGGAATCTATGCAGCAAGAGATAAATATGGCAGAACGCCGGTGGTTCTGGGAAAGAAAGAGGATGCCAGATGTGCCGCCTTTGAGAGCTTTTCTTTCTGCAATCTGGGATATAAAAAAGACAGGGAGCTGGGACCGGGAGAAATCGTTGTATTTGATGAAAATGGTGCCAAAACATTAGTGGCTCCGGGAAAAGATATGAAGATCTGTACCTTTTTATGGGTTTATTACGGTTACCCGGCAGCAACCTATGAAGGTGTGAATGTAGAAGATATGAGATACAACTGCGGAAAGCTTCTGGCCCGCAGAGATAATGTGGATGTAGATCTGGTGGCAGGAATCCCGGATTCCGGTGTAGCCCATGCCATTGGATATGCAAATGAATCAGGTTATCCCTATTCCAGACCTTTTGTAAAATATACACCTACCTGGCCCAGATCCTTTATGCCTACCATTCAGACAAAACGTGATCTGATCGCACATATGAAGCTTTTGCCGATTCATGAGCTGATTAAGGATAAAAGACTTTTGCTGATAGATGACTCTATTGTACGTGGTACACAGCTTCGTGAAACAGCAGAGTTTCTTTATGAAAGTGGCGCAAAAGAAGTACATATTCGTCCTGCCTGCCCGCCCCTTCTGTTTGGCTGCAAGTATCTGAATTTCTCCCGTTCCACATCGGAAATGGAACTGATCGCAAGAAGGGTGATCGAGGAACTGGAAGGCGGACCGGTAAGCAGAGAAGTGGTAGAAGAGTATGCAGATCCGGACAGTGAAAAATATCAGAAAATGGTAGACGGAATTTGCGAAAAGCTGAATTTCACATCCTTACGATATCACAGACTGGATGATATGCTGGATGCGGTAGGTATCGATCACGATAAGATGTGTACCTATTGCTGGAATGGAAAAGAATAAGGAAATAGTAAGGATAAAATAAAGAAATATTAGGGAAAGAATAAGGAAATATGATCTAGAAAGCATATGCTCCGGCAGATCGGGGATTTGGATTATTCCAAAGTCCGGTTTGCCGGAGCTTTTTGCATACCTACAATAAAACCTCCTGCTATGCGGGTGTTTCCTATTTCATAGGAAATGAAAAAAGAATCTGGCATTATAAATATTTTCTAAATTGACACTTTTTGAAATGTCAGAACGGTATATAATACTGTTAAACAGTCAGAAGGGAGAAAATTATGAAAAGGATCGCACTCATACATGATTTATCCGGATTCGGAAAGTGTTCGCTTACAGCAGCGATACCAGTCATATCCGTAATGGGAATGCAGGCATGTCCGTTGCCTACAGCGATTTTGTCTTCTCAGACAGGCTTTGATCAGTTTTATTGTGACGATTATACCGACCGAATGAACAGGATTACAGAACACTGGAAAAAACTGGAAGTAGATTTTGATGGAATCTATTCCGGATATCTGGGAAGTCCAAAGCAGATAGAGAATGTATGCTGGTTTCTGGAAAACTTTAAAAAAGAAGGTACCATCTTTCTGGCAGATCCGGTCATGGGAGATGATGGGCGATGTATTAAGGCCTTTTCAGAAGAACTTCTGGAGACTATGAAAATGCTTACAAGAAAGGCAGAGGTAATTACTCCGAATCTGACAGAATTATGTCTTTTATCCGGAAAAGATTATAGAGAAATTTCGGAACATCAAAACGAAAATGATTTTTTAGACAGGGTAAGAGAAGCCGGAGAAGAAGTTCGAAGAAAGGCCGAAGTGAATCAGACTATCGTTGTGACAGGGATTATCAGAAAAGTGCAGCAGGATTGGAAAGAAGGCTGGAAGGAAGGCTGGAAAGAAGATTGGAAAATCGGAAATCTGATATTATCTGAGTCGGAACATGTATATTTGGAAAGTCCCTATACAAAAAGGAGTTATTCAGGGACAGGTGATTTATTTGCATCGGTTGTTATGGGTGCGTTAATGCAGGGAAAGAGCATTTTTGATGCAGTGAAGCTTGCAATGGAGTTTTTGCAGCCGGCAATCGAAGAGGCAACAGCAGACAAAATAGAATGTAATCACGGTGTTCCATTTGAAAAATATTTGTTCAAGTTAATCGATAAACAATGAAAAGACAATCAGGAGGAGATCGTTATGACAGGACAGGTAGCAAAGGAAACAGAAAAAACTCAGGTACAAAAAAACATAGCACAGGTAAGCAGTGTGAAATACATGGCAGTTACAGGACTTTTTGCAGCAATGATCACCATTATGACAGCATACATTGCGCATATTCCGGTGGGAGTAAATGGAGGATATATTCATTTTGGTGATTCTCTGATTTATCTGGCGGCAGTCCTTCTTCCTACACCATATGCACTTGCTGCAGCTGCAATTGGAGGTGGGCTGGCAGATTTATTGACAGCACCTATGTGGGCTCCTGCAACCATCCTTATAAAAATGATCATTGCCCTTCCCTTCAGCAATAAGACGAAGAAGATCATCAATGTAAGAAATGTAGTAGCAGCCATTGTAGCATATCCGATTTCCGGTACGTTGTATTTTATCGCAGAATATATTCTGTTTGGAAATGTTTCATCCGCATTTTTGGTTTCCATGGTGGGCAGCCTCATGCAGTCCGGCGGAAGTGCAATATTCTTTGTTTTATTTGGCCTTGCGCTGGATAAAATGAATGGAAAAAAACGGTTACAGAACTTGCTGGTATAATGGCGCAGGAGAAAAACAAGCGACTGCAAAGCAGATAAAGGAGTTTAGGATGACAGATATATTATATACCTACAAAAATCAGGTTTATATGAACATCACAAATCAGTGTGACTGCAGATGTACTTTCTGCATTCGCACCACAAAGAAAACAGTAGGGGATGCCACCAACATGTGGTTTGAAAAAGATCCTACTTTAGAAGAAATCAAGGATGCAATGGATCAGTTTGATTTTACCGGATATGATGAGTTGGTTTACTGCGGATACGGAGAACCCACATGTGCCTTGGAAAACCTGCTGGAAAGCGCAAAATATGCGAAGGAAAAATGGGGAATAAAGATTCGGCTGAACACTAATGGTCTGGCGAATCTGTATCATAAAAGAGATATCATACCGGAGCTGGCCGAAGTAGTTGACCGGGTATCCATCAGTTTAAATGCGCCGACTGCTGAGAAATACCAGGCAGTGACCAGACCTCAGTTTGAAAATGCATTTCAGGCAATGTTGGATTTTGGCCGGGAAGCGAATAAGGTATTTGAACATACCCAGTTTTCCATTGTGGATGTGCTTCCCAAGGAAGAGATTGAAGCCTGTCGGAAAATCGCAGATGATTTGGGAGTACATTTGAAAATCCGGGTTTTCGAGGCAAATTAAAAGGTTTTTTTGAAGAATTGTGCAGCATTCTGTATTTTTGTTTACAGATACTGCACATTTTTGTTTCCGCAGGTCTACGCAGCGTAGGTTGTCGCAGGAAAACATCGGTATTATGATCTTTTCAGAAGGAGGATAATACTGATGAATTTTACACCTATTGATCTGCAAAAATGGCCAAGAGGTCAGATGTTTTACTATTTTTCAAAAATGGCACCTACCAGCTATTCCTTAACGGCTTTGGTGGATGTTACCGGACTGAAAGCAAAGCTGAAGGAAAACGGTCTGAAGTTTTTTCCTGTGTATCTTTGGCTGGTGACCAGGTGCCTGAACCAGCAGCAGGAATTCAAAATAGCATATAAAGACGGAATATTAGGGTATTATGATACCCTGACACCTTTATATGCTTCTTTTCATGAAGAGAATAAGACATTTTCTTTTATGTGGACACCCTTTGATAACGATTTATCTGTGTTTCATAAAAACTATTGCGAAAATCAGAAAAATTATGGTGGCAATATGGGCGTACTTAGCCAGCCTGCCACACCGCCACCGGAAAATGCATATACGGTATCCTGTATTCCGTGGATCAGCTTTCAGCATTTTGCAGTGCACAGTCATGAGAATAAACCCTATTTTTTCCCGTCTGTGGAAGCCGGAAGAATATACACTTCCTATGAGAAAACTTACAGGAAAGAACGGTTGCCGCTGTCTATCACATGCCACCATGCCGTGACAGACGGATACCATGTAGACCGATTTTTAAAAGACTTGGAGATGGAAATAGAAAAACTGCGTATGGAACTATGATCCGGTTCTATACGTTTCTTGTTCTTACCATGATTTTTATAGGATGTGAATGGGATTATACAGGATGCGAATGAATTCTATAGGATGTGGATGGAATTCTACAGTATGCGGATGGAATTCTACAGTATGTGGATGGAATTCTACGGTTTGTGGATTGATTCTATGGTCTGCAGAGAGTAAGCTATTCTTATAAGATGCATGCAGCTTTATCGATACGTCAGGAGGAGATTTGATGAACCAGGAGAAGATTAGTTACTTTATACAACAGACCAGAAAAGAGCATGGAATGACCCAGAAAGAGCTTGCGGATAAACTGGGAATCAGTGATAAGACAGTGTCCAAATGGGAGACCGGGAAAGGGATGCCGGATATGGACTTTTTGATTCCGCTTTGCAGTGCTCTGGATATTAACGTAAACGAACTTCTTTCCGGTGAAAAATTGTCCCTCACGAATTATTCAGAGAAAGCGGAGGAAAACATGATGAACTTACTGAAAGAAAATGAAGAACATAAAAAGGGAACTTTGTTACAAACGGTGCTGGGCATCCTTTTGGCGCTTCTGGCACTGGGGAGTATGATGGTCATGCCGGGGTATCCTTCCATTACATGGTTTTTGGATGCTTATACTTTGATTGAACTGGTATTAATCTGCGGTGCCTGCGTCCTTTTGTCCGGAGCACGTACCAAACAGAGCATTGTAGAAGTGATTCGAATGTCTGTGATTCCAGCCGGTGTACTGATATCTATGATCGGAGTAGTGCTTGCACTGGGATCCCTGAGTGATGTAAGTAAACTGGGGCCTACCATATGTGTCATTGTGTTAAGTGTGATTTATGCATTATTGATTTATCTGATTCTGATACCGGTGAGCAAAAGAATGAAATAGTGGAAATTGAAAAAGGGGAATGCTGTAGAAAAAGCAGCATTCCCCTTTGTGATGAAATAAAAAGAATAATATGGTAGAATGAGGGGAATGTATATTAAATATAGGGAAAAGGATTAGAAGAAATATGTCAGAATTAAAAATGGAAAAGCTGTCAAAGCAGCAGGTAAAAGAATTGTATGAAACCAACATGCAGACAGACTTCCCAGCGGATGAAATAAAGCCTCTGGAGATGCTCTTGAAAGCCATGGATAAAGGGAATTATGATGCACTGGGCCTTGTGGAAGAAGGGAAAATCCGTGCATATGCTTTCTTTTTTAAAGTGGACAAAGACTATCTTTTCGACTATCTGGCGGTATCCGGCGGAAAGAGAAATCAGGGACTGGGAACTCAGTTCCTGGAACAGATCAGAGAATATTACAAAGAAGCAGACAGCATCATCGGAGAAGTGGAAAATCCGGAATACGCAAAAACAGAAGCGGATCGCAACATGCAGGAAAGGCGCATTGGATTCTATCTGCGAAATGGTTATCTGGATACCGGTGTGAAGGTGCAGTTGTATGGTGTGAATTATAAAGTGTTTGAAATAAAGCTGGGAGAGCAGCATAGCCCGGAACAGATCAAAGCCTTATACAAGAAATTATATAAGGCTATGTTCTCAAGGCTGGATTAT